>JAUIEM010000068.1 GCA_030428695.1 bacterium | reverse complement strand
CGAGCAGCTCGAGGTGCTGCTGCAGGTGTGCAACGCGGTCGCCTATGCCCACAGCCAGGGCATCGCACACAACGACCTCAAGCCGGCCAACGTGATGCTCGGGGCCTACGGCGAGGTGCTGCTGATGGACTGGGGGCTGGCGGTCGAGTTCCGCGACCCCCCGAGCGGGCTGCGGCACCGCACCGAGCTGCGCGAGCCCTGCGGCACCCCGGCCTACATGCCGCCCGAGCTCGCCGAGGGACGGGGCGCCGACATCGGGCCGGAGACGGACGTCTACATGCTCGGGGGCATCCTCTACCGAATCCTCAGCGGGCACCCGCCCCACCGCGGCACGACCATCTTCCAGGTGATCCTCGCCGCCGCGCGCGGCGAGATCGAGCCGCTCGACCCGACCTGCCCGGAGGGTCTGCGCAAGATCTGCGGGCGGGCCCTCGCCCGCGCGATCGAGGACCGCTACCGCGAGGTCGGCGCCTTCGCCGCGGATCTGCGCGACTACCTGGTGCACCGGGAGAGCGAGCTGCTGTCGACGGAGGCGGAGGAGCGGCTGCAGGCCTGCAACCTCAAGGCGGCCGGCGGAGCGCTGCTCGACGAGAGCGCGCGGGACCTGTTGTACGAGGAGTACGCCCGGGCGATCGCCGGCTTCGAGCAGTCCCTCGCCCTGTGGGAGCACGACGCCGCCCGCGACGGCGTCGCGCGCGCCCGCCTCGCCTTCGGCCGCGCCGCCCTGACCCAGGGCGACCTCGGCCTCGCCCGGGCGCAGCTCGCCCGCAGCCCGGAGACCGCGCCGAGCCTCCCCGCCCGCGAGGAGCTGCGCGGGCTGCTCGCCGCCGCCCTCGAGCGGCGGGAGCGCGACAAGCAGGGCCGGCGCCGCCTGCAGCGGCTCGCGAGCGCCGCGCTGCTCGCCTGCGTGCTGATCGCGCTCTTCGCCTGGTTCCAGCAGCGCTCCGCCCGCCAGGATCGGATCGACACCCGGCGCGCCGCCCTCGACTCCCTCGCCGCGACCAACGTCGCCTACCCGGAGCGGCGCGCCCGCGTCGACGAGCGCCTGGCCTGGCTCGCGCAGCACGGCGCGCAGCACCTGACCGCCGAGCACAAGCGGGTGCATCGCGAGGCCGTGCTCGAGCTGCTCGGCGCGGTGCAGCGCGAGCGCCGCGAGCTCGAGCTCGCCACCGAGCCCGTCGACGGCCAGGCCTACGCCTTCCTGCCCGCCACGCAGCTCGAACAGCGGCGCCGCGCGGTGCGCGACGCCCTCGTCCAGGCCTTCCAGCTCGCCTACGACAGCGAGGCCTTCGACATCGCCGAGCTGGTCGCGGGGTCGATGGCGGAGGGCCGCCGCGACACCTTCATCGACCGGGTCCGCAGCGGGCGCTCGGCCCAGCTCGACGCCCAGCTGGCGGCGGTGCGGGCAGCCCTCGAGGACGCGCGCCTCGGCCGCACCCGGGCGGAGCGGCCGCCCTGGATGCCCGACCTGCAGGAGCGCGTCGTCGAGCTGAGCGCCTACCGGCGTCCGGAGGTCGTCGCGGCCCTGGAGGAGGCCCTCGAGCCGTCCATTGCGAAGGCCGGCCCCGGGGCCTACTGGTCACAGCCCGAGCGCGAGGAGCTCGAGATCATCCTCGGCGTGCTCGGCCAGCTCGACATGGCGAGCCTGACGGTGCCGGTGCTCGGGCGTTTCGTCGCGGTCGTCGAGGACCCCGAGCTGGTCGTCGCGACCGCCCGGGCCCTCTGCACGACCGGCAGTCTGGACGCCGAGCCGGCGCTGATCGAGCACGTGCGCGACCGCTTCGGGATCAACAGCGAGGTGTGGAGGCAGGTCTCGCGCTTCTACGGGCGCATCCCGATCCCCACGCCGGACGCCGCGCTCGACACGCCCTCGGCCTTCTTCGAGCGCGCGGCGAAGCGCGCCCAGAAGCTCGACCTCGAGGGCGCCGTCGCGGACTACACCCGGGCTCTGGAGCTCGACCCCGACTACCCCGCGGCGCTGAGCAACCGCGCGACGGTGCTCTCGCGCCTCGAGCGGCCGGAGATCGCGCTCGAAGACCTCAACCGTCTGCTCGAGCTCGAGCCGACGCGACAGGGTGCCCTGCTCAACCGCAGCAGCGTGCTGTCGAACCTCGACCGGCTCGACGAGTCCGAGGCCGATCTACGCAGGCTGCTCGAGCTGCATCCCGCGTATCCTCCTGCCCTGAACAACCTCGGCCTGCTCGCGATGAAACGCTCCGACTACGAGGCCGCCCTCGTCTGCTTCGACCAGGCCCTCGCCGCGCAGCCGGATGTCGTCGACGTGATCATCAACCGCGGCGAGACGCTCGGCGAGCTCCGCCGGGTGAGCGAGGCGGTCGAGGCCTTCGAGCGCGCCGTCGAGCTCGACGGGCGCAACGTCCGGGCCCGCGCGCAGCTCGGCCAGATGTACAACCACCTCAACCGCTTCGACGCGGCGCTCGCGATCCTGACCGACGCGGTGCTGCTCGACCCGAGCTACCCGACCGCCTGGTTCGACCGCGGCGTGACCTTCCTGCGCCTGCAACGCTGGCGGGAGGCCGAGGAGGACTTCGACCGCTTCCTGCGCTTGCGTCCGGACAACGCCCGCGGCTACAAGAACCGCGGCAACGCCCGGACCGAGCTGCAGGACTTCGCCGGCGCCCTCGCCGACTACACCCGGGCGGTCGAGCTGACGGACGACATGCTCGCCCACTACCGGCGCGGCTTCCTGCACATCGCGATGGGGGAGCGCGCGCTCGCGGTCGACGACATGGCCGCCGTCCTCGAAGGTTCCCGCGGCGAGTACCGCCTGACGGCCGACACCGTCCGCCGCCTCCACACCTCTGCCGCCGAGCTCGGCGCGACCGCCTCGGCCGACCTCGCGGACGAGGTCGACACCCCCGAGGCGCGCGCCGCCTGGATCGACCGCGCGTTCACCTTCCTCGCCCGGCGCGTCGAGCTCGGCAAGCTCGATGTCGCGGCGATGAAGACCCAGCCGGAGCTCGCCGTGCTGCGCGACGACCCGCGTTGGGTCGAGCTGTTCGGGGAGTGAGGCCGGAGCAGAGGCCGCCGCGGCCGAGCACCGCCTCCGCGAGGCACACAGCGAAGCGGCCGAGCGGCCCGACCGAGGCACGAGGGAGGGACGGAGGTCGGTGGCAGTGGAGGGGGAGTGAGGCAAGTGACACAATGACGCCGCAGGCGCGCCCGAACGCCCGACTGATCCTCTCCGGGCCCTAAGGCCGGGAGCTTCCCCCTGGAGCACGCCTCAGCTGAAGCACAGGTACTCCGGGGTGAAGTCCGGGAACACCGCGTCGAGCCGCCCGGTCCCGACCCGGCGCAGGAGCACCTCGGCGAGCACGCTGCGGTAGTCGGTCGTCACCTTGAGGTCGCCGGGCCCCTCGACGTCGCGCAGCCCCGGCCAGGTTCCGTAGACCTTGCCGCCCTTCAGCCCACCGCCCGCGAGCAGCATGCAGCTCGCCCGGCCGTGGTCGGTGCCGAGCGAGGAGTTCTCGTACACCCGCCGCCCGAACTCGGTCTGCACGACCAGCGTCACGTCCGCGAAGCGCGCCCCGAGGTCCCTCCGGAAGGCCGCGATCCCTTCGGCCAGGGCGCGCAGGTTGCCGGTGATCACCGCGTCCTGGCCGAAGTGCGTGTCCCAGCCGCCGAGGTCGATGCTGCTGATCTCGAGGCCGACCTCGCCGCGGATCAGCCGGGCGGTCTGGCGCAGGGCCGAGGCGAAGCCCGTGTTCGGATACTCGACCGCGCTGTTGGCGGGCAAGGAGCCGATGCGCTCCATCGCCTTGAGCGCCCGCCGCCCCGACGCGGCGAGCTCGCTCGCGGCCGCGGCGTACAGCTCCTCCAGGCCCTGCCGGAAGCCCTGGTCGACGCCGCTCAGGCGCAGCTCGTCGAGGTCGGTGATCGCCGCCGCGACCGGGGCCCCGAGCAGGCTCATCGGCACCGCGTCGGCGAAGGCGACGACCGCGAAGGCCGAGGCCGGACCGCGCCGGGCGCGCATGTGCCGGGCGAGCCAGCCGCCGCCGGCGTTGCCGCCGCGCTCCCACAGGTCCTGGGCCTCGAAGTGCGAGCGGGTCTGGTCGTCGGAACCGACCGCGCACACCGGCGCCAGCTCGCCCTCGTGGAACAGGGGCGCGAGGGCGCCGAGGGCCGGGTGCAGGGCGAAGCGCTCATCGAGCCACAGGCTCTGGTCGTCCGGCTCGGCCAGGGCGAGGGTCGGCCGGTGCACGCGGTAGTCCGGGTCGCCGTGCGGCGCGAGCATGTGCAGGCTGTCCGCCCCGCCGCGCAGGAAGATGTTGACCAGCACGTGCTGGCCCGGCTCGGCGCCGAGCAGCCATCGCATCCAGGATCGTCGTGACAACATGTTCCTTCTCCGGGCCCCTAGCTGAACTGGTAGGCCGGGCTCGCCATCACCAGCCCGGCGAGGGCGGCGGGCTCGTCGGCGACCCGCGCGAGCGCCGCCTGCTCGGCCGCGCCGGGGGCGCGTCCGAGCAGGTGGCCGGCGACGAGCCCGACCGGTCCGCCGGCTTCGCCCTGGCCGGCCTTGAGCAGGGCGAGCAGCGCCGGCAGGTCGACGCGGGTCTTGCCGACCCGGTTGGACGCGAGGTCGCTGACGAAGCGCCAGCGCCACAAGAGGCCGCCCATCCAGGGCTCCGCCTCGTCCGGGTAGCCGTCGGGGGTCGGATACTGGGCGGGCATCTGGCCGAGGCGCTCGAGGTAGCCGAGGATCGGCCGGCCGACGAAGGTGTCCGCGGCGAGGCCGCGCAGGGCGCTCGCGACGAAGCGGAAGGGGCGCTTGAGCTTCGGCGGCGCGGCATACAGCTCCTCGGACAGGAGCAGGTGACGCAGCATCGCCTTGAGATCCCCGTCGTGCTGCCGGTACACCTCGGCGAGGGAGTCGACCAGGGCCGGCGGCGGCTCCTGCGCGACGAAGCGCCGGCACAGCTTCCAGGACAGGTAGCGAGCGGTCGAGGGATGGCCGACCGCGACGTCGATCAGGCGCTCGAGGTCTTCCGCTCCCCCCTCGGCGGCGATGCGCTCGCCGAGGACGCGCTTCTCGCCCTGGTCGTGGGACGCCGGGTCGAAGCGCACCTCGGCCTTGCGGAACTGGTTCTGCCCGCGCACCCGCCAGCCGGTCAGGCAGCGCGCCGCCTCCATCACATCCTGCTGGGAATAGCCGCCGTCGACGCCGAGGGTGTGCAGCTCGAGCAGCTCCCGCGCGTAGTTCTCATTCGGCACGTCCGCGTCGTCACGCTTCTGGTTCAGACGCCCGTCGAGGTAGTGCAACATCGCGGGATGGGTCGCCGAGGCGCGGACCAGGTCGCGGAAACGGCCGAGGGCGTGGGCCCGCACCACATCGCGGACATAGGCGATCGCGAGGTAGGCGCACTCGCCCTTGTGGATGTTGATGTTGAAGTGGTCGAGCCAGAAGCCGACCATCACCTCCTTGAGCTGCCGACGACTGTAGACCGCGCGCAGCAAGGTGTGGCGGGCGAGGTCGTCGCGCAGCACGCGCTCCTTGTACTCGTACAGCTCCGCCGCCGGCAGGTGCAGCGCGTGGATGCGCCGGGAGCGCACGGTGCAGGCGAGGTCGTCGATGCTCTCCGGATCGAGCTGCGCGTCGACCCAGGCCTCCACGCCGTGCTCCCGCACCGCGGCGCAGTCACCGGGCCAGGGGCCGTAGGCCGCCCGGTCGAGCAGCCGGCGCGCGCGGTCGGGTACGGTGCCGGCGGCCGCCTCGAGGGTGTCGGGCAGGCGCGCCCCGAGCTGCCGGGACAGGGCGCCGTACACCCCGTCGCAGCCGCTCAGGGCGGCGGCGCCGGCGGCCGCGGCGCTCCAGCGCAGGAAGCCGCGGCGCCTCATCGGCTCACCCCGAGGCGCTCGCCGTACTCCGGGCGCACCTCTTCGACGGGGATCTCCGGGGGCAGGCCGCGCGGGCGCTCGGCGGGCGCCGGGAACCAGGCGAGCAGCCAGCAGCCGAGGCCGAACATCAGCGACAGGGGCAGGAGCACCAGCCAGCCGAGGAAGGGCAGCAGGAAGCTGAGCTCGAGGATCATCCCCCCCCGCAGCACGGGCCGCCAGGCCTGCTCCTGGTCGCGCACCGAGGGCAGCCGCTCGCCGATCAACCAGCACAGCCCGGAGGCGCCCGCGAAGGCGCAGCCGAACAGGCCGATCAGGCCGGCGGCGCCGAGGATCTTGGCCAGGCCGTTCGGGGCCGCGAGCAGGGCGAGGCTGACCGCGAAGCCGAACACCCCGAGCGGCACCCCGAGCGCGAGGGCCTTGAGCGGCGAGCGCTCGGCCCGCAGCCGCGCCTTGCGGATGAAGCCGGGGAACAGGGCCTGCCACAAGAGCCAGTAGGCCGGGAAGGCCAACAGCAGGCCGATGATGATGAAGACGACGATCATCACGTCCGCAAAGATCACGGTGCTTCCTCCGGGTGCGCGTCCGCTTCCATGGTAGTCCCGCGCGCCGGCGCCGGCCAGCCGCGTTCGCTTCGTCCGCGTTCCCCCGCTTGTTGGGGAAGTCGGCGGCGGACTTTCAGCCCGGGGCCCGCCGACCGATGCTCCGTCCTGGTTGGTGTTGCGCCCTGCCGGGCGCCCGGACCACCGCGTCCCGGTCGACGCCAGAAGCTCGATCGCCGTGCGCGCACACGCGCCGAAGGGCCGGGCGAAAATCCCATCGGATTGTCGCGTGGGTTCGCCAGGCCGCAGGCGAGGGGTCGTTCGGCGACAGACAAGCCTCCGGGCGCCCGGCAGGGCGCAACACCAACACAGGACCGTCCCAGAGGACCAGGTTGCCCTCCAAAGCTGGAGACAGCTCCGGGCCATGGACAACCTTTCGCTTGTGGGTGTTCCCTCCCGGAGCTGGCTCCAGCTTTGGACGGTCTTTTCTTCGGGCAACCTGGGTCCACCTCTCCGGCCACCCTCGTACCTCGGGGAGGAACCGACGCTTTGTTGTTCCCGACAAGTTGATGAAGTGGAACCCCCCACCGGGGGGCAGGGGGGGAATAGCATGCACGCCAGCCCCCTAACGGGCAACGATGGCCGACCTCAGCAAAGCACCGGTATCAGAATCCGATCGAACACTCGCGTACGAGGCAAGCACCGTGGCGTACACCTGTCCCCGGGGAACGAGGTGTTTGTTGGCTTGTTGATGCCCCCCTGTGAGTCCCCCGGTGGGGGACCACCGTGTCGCGTGCAACACTGTCGGAGGTTGGGCGACCATCGCCCTGATTGCGCCACCTCCTCGATCTCCTCTCCTCGTACCTCGGAGAAGAGACCTGCGGTGGTGTCGCAAACAGGGCTGCCGCCCAACTCCTCTTGTGTAGCCTGCGGCCCTTGACCCTCGCTCCTCGTTCCTCGGAGCGCGGGTCGGCGGGAACGTGTGCGCTGCCTGGCGACAATCCCATCGGATTTCCGCTTCTCGACCGAAGCGGTTGACCTTTGAGAGAAGCGACCGTGCGCATCACCCGTCAGGGAGGGACGTTTCCTCCGAGGAGGTTCCCTGTGCCCGCCGTCTCCCAACGTACCGACCGCCTGCTGCAGTTGGTGTCCGTCCTGATGCGGAGCCGTGGACCCGTCGCCTGCGCGGTCGCGGCCGAAGAGCTCGCCCTGCTGTTGCGGGACCTGCCCGTCGACGAGCTCCCGCCCCTCGCGAAACGCCTCGGCGCGCTCCGGCGTTGGACCTGGCGCTCCTGCTTCGGCCTCGACCCGAGCGCCGCCGAGGCGCGGCGCGTCGCGCGGCTGGTCCTCCCCGCCGACACCGATGCGCTCGCCCTCGGTGCTATCAGCTGCCTGGACAACGGCTACGTGCGCGAAGCTGCCGTGCGGCGGCTCGCGCGGGCCACCCCGTCGGCCGTCGAGGCGGCGCTGCCTTTCCTCCTGCTGCGCGCCAACGACTGGGTGGACGAGGTCCGCGTAGCGGCCCGGACCGCCCTCGAGGGCTTCCTCCTGCCCGTGCACGCGACCGCCTGGGCACGCGCCCTGCCCATGGTCGACCGCCTGCGAGCCGCGGGTCGCGCGGACCACCGGACGCTGATCGCGCGGGTCGAGGAGCTGGTCACCGCGGCCCCGGCTGCGCTCGGCGTCGCCTTGCGGACCGGTGGTCGGTCCGCGCGGCAGTGCCTCGCCAGCGCTGGCCGGCGCGGGCTCGCGGTCCCCCACGCGCTGATCACGGCCGCGCTCGGTGACCGCGACGTGCGCCTTCGTCTCGCCGCCGCGCGGTTCCTCGCCGCGGGCCTCCTCGAGCCGCTGCGCGCGGAGCTCCCGCGCCTCGAGCGCGACCCCTTCCCCCCGGTCCGGATCGCAGCCCTCGACGCGACGCTCGCCCGCCTCCCGGAGCGCGCCGACGCGGTGCTGCGCGCGGCCCTGTGCGACCGCAGCGGCAGCGTGCGCTGGCGGGCGCTGTTCCTGCGGCGAGGCCGGGACCCGGACTTCGACGCCCGCGCCTTCTACCGCGCGGTGCTCGCCGAGGGCGCGCTGCGGCCCAGCAAGGCCGCCGCGGCGATGCTCGGTGCGCTCGGCAAGCCCGCGGACGGGGAGATCCTGCTGCGGCTGCTCGACGATCCCCGGGTCGGCCTGCGGCGGACCGCCCTGCGCGCCCTCGCGCGGCTGACCGGCGGCCTCCACCTCGACCGGCTCCGCGCGGAGCTCGAGTCCCCCGCGCGCGGGGTCTCCCGTGCCGCCTGTGAGGCCCTGGAGCCCTACGCGCGCCGGCTGGACGACGACGCCCTCGGACGCCTGCTCGAGGCCCCGCACGCCCACGTCCGCCAGCACAGCCTGCGGCTGCTCTGCTCCGGCGAGCGCTGGGTCGCATTGCGCTGGCTGCTGCGCGCGAGCCGGAGCGCAGATGGGGCGCTTCGGGCCGCCAGCAGGGCGCGGCTCGAGCGCTGGGAAGAGGAGCTGAACCGGTGCTACGCCCCGCTCGACGACACGCGCCGGGAGGGGCTGCGCAGGCTGCTCGCGGCGGCCCGGGATCTCGGCTCCCTGCGGCCGCGGTTGCGGGACGTGCTCACCCGGCTCTGAGCGTGTGGAAAGAAGGAATCTGGCGGCGCCTACTCGAGGCGGATGAAGGGGAGCACGAGGTCCTGGCCGCTGACGTCCGCGAACGAGGTCGGACCGCCCGCACCGAAGTTCCCCCCGTCGTCCTTGCCGTCGCTGCCGACGCTGTACAGAACGCTGAGACCTTCCGGGCGATGCACGTAGATGAACGACCCGCCGCCGAGCCGGTCGCGCAACGCCGGTTCCCCGACGCCGATGTCACCGAGGGAGGCGGGCAGCGCGTCCGTCTCGTCGCGGTGGCGGTACACCCGCTGACCGACGATCAGAAGCCGCAGCTTGGTGCGCACACGCTCGTGCTCGACCAGGTAGGAGGAGATCTTCGGCAGCACGTCCGTCGAGGTCGCGAACCGGGCCTCGAGGTCGAGCAGGCCCGCGTGGGCTTCCTCGTACGGCTTCTCGAGCTGCTCGACGGCTTCGCGGAGGTAGTCCCGCAGCAACCGCCAGCGCGCCGCGAGCTCGCTGCGCTCGAAGACGTCGACCGCGCGCGACGGCAGCCCCGCCAGCTCGGCGCCGCTCTCGGACGCGCACTGGAACTCCATCACCCAGCGCTCTCCCGCGACCATGCGGCCGAGCTCGGGCAGGTCACGCTCGGCGGACTCGAGCGCGGCGACCAGGGCATCGCGCTCGGCAGCGCCCATCCGCGCCGAGCTCAGCAGCACGATCGACTGGAAGACGCGCTCGAGCAGCGGACGCCAGTAGTCGCCGTAGGCGGCGAGCGGCCCGCCACGCACGAGGTCGTGCACGGAGCGGATGTTGAAGCTCACCAGCTCGAGGGCCTCGGCGTGCCGCTTCTCCTGCCACAGGAAGAAGGCCAACGACGAGAGCACGTCGTAGGCGAAGGTCAGCTTGTTGTAGGGGTTGATGTCGATCGCCGTCGCGCCCTGCGAGAAGTCGACCCAGGGGGACATCCGCGTGCAGCGAGCCGCCTCGCGCATCAGCTCGTAGACCTCGGATATCTCCGCACGCGCCGCGGCGAAGTCGGCGCTGTCGGCGGTGCCGGCGCGGGCGGCGCCGAGGAAGTCGGAGAGCGACGCGATCCGCTCGGTGGTCAACGCTTCGACGGCCTGCAGATAGACCTCCCGCGCGTCGGCGTCGCGGGGCTCGCCGATCGGCAGGCGCGGACTCGGCGCGAAGGCGTCGTCGGACTCGGCGCGGTAGCCTTCGAAGGCCGCGACGAGCTCGTCGAGCTCGCTCTGGGTGACGCGGTCGTAGATGAAGAAGCCGAGGCCGATCGCGACGATCAGCCCGACGATGATCCCGATCGCGAGCCGTGGCGGCACCTCGACATCGCCCAGACCCTCTTCCTCCTCCCCGTCGGCGGCCGTCTCCGGCGCCGCCTCGGCGGGGCTCGAGGCCGCGTCGGGCTCGGGCTGCTCCTGATCCTCTGCGGGTTTCTCCTCAGCCATGCCCATCTCCTGTAGCGGCGGACGTTTGGGAGATCGTACCGGCACCGCGACAGGCGCGCAAGCGACGGACGCTACCCAGCAGAGGGCGGGTCCGGCTATGCTAGAGAGCGAGGAGGACTGGCGTGACGTTCCTGTCGAGGTCGGAGAGCGCGGAGCTCGAGCGCGCAATCGCCCACTACCGCACCCTCCTCGAGGCCGGCGCGGCCACCCCCTTCGACCTGCACAACCTCGCCCTCGCCTGCTACCGGGTCGGCGACCACGACGCGGCCTACCACATGTCCGTGCGCTCCCTCGAGATCGAGCGTCCGGGCGAGCGCGCCCGCACCTTCCACCTGCAGGGCCTGATCTTCCGCGCGGTCGGCGAGCTCGAGCGCGCGATCGAGGCCTTCGGCCGGGCCCTGGACGACGGCGGCCCGCGGGCCGAGTGCCACTTCGAGCGCGCGGCCTGCTTCCACCAGCTCGGCGAGCTCGAGCGCGCCGAGGCCGACTTCGCGCGCTCCCTCGAGCTCGCGCCGAGCCTGTCGACGACCTACAACCTCGGCGTGGTGTACGCCGCGAGCAAGAAGTGGGGCGCCGCGATCGAGTGCTTCTCCGCCTGCCTCGGCCTCGACCCCTACGGCCGCGACGAGTACATCTCGCTGCTCGTCCAGTGCGGCAAGGCCGAGGCCCGGCAGGAGGTCTACGTGCAGGGCCACCGCATGAAGAACCTGCTCGGCGTGCTCGGCAACGAGCTGCGGGTGCTCGAGCGCGACCTCGTCCCCCAGCTGCCCGAGGGCGGCGGCCAGCGCATCGAGCGCCTGCGCGATCGGCTCGAGCGCATCTACGGCGACATGGTGCAGTACCTGAAGATCCTGCAGCAGGACGGCGACCCGCCCGACCTGGTCGACCTGAACGAGGTCGTCTCGAAGGTGCTGTTCCTCGCCTCGGCCTCGCTGCGTGGCATCGACGTCCAGACGCGGCTCAGCGACCGGCTGCCCGGCATCGTCGCGCCGCCGAACCAGCTCTCCGAGGTGCTCCTGAACATCGTGATCAACGCGGTCGAGGCCCAGCAGGGCCAGGACGACGCTGCGCTGCTGGTCGAGACCACCGCGGACGCGGCCGAGGTGCGGGTGACCATCGCCGACAACGGGCCCGGCCTGCACGGCAAGATCGACCGCATGTTCGAGCTCGGCTACACGACCAAGGAGTTCGGCAGCGGCATCGGCCTCGCCCACGCCTCCAACCTCGTCGCGGCCCTCGGCGGCAGGATCGAGGCGGGCGACCGCGAGGAAGGCGGGGCGCGCTTCACCGTCGTGCTGCCGCTCGCGCCCGACAGCGGGCTGGCCCTCGGGGGCCTCGCGATCCGCGGGCGCGGGGTCGAGGACTTCAAAGAGCTCTTGATTCGCAACGGCGCCCCGCCGAAACTGGAGCCCGACATCCCCCGGGAGCCGGACCCCGAACGAGGAGACACCGATGGCTGAGTACGAAGCGGCGCGGCAGCGCTGGAAGGAAGCGGCGGACAAGGGACGCACCCGCGACGCCCTGTTCACCACCCTGTCGATGAAGGACATCCCCCTGCTCGGCCACCCGGCTCCGGACTCGCTGACCGAGGAGCAGGGCGCCGCCTACCTCACCGAGCTCGGCTTCCCCGGCCAGTTCCCCTACACCCGCGGCCTGCATCCGAACCTGTACCGCGGCCGCCTCTGGACCCAGCGCCAGTTCGCCGGTTTCGGCAACGCCCGCGACACCAACAAGCGCTACCACTTCCTGCTCGAGCGCGGGCAGACCGGGCTGTCGGTCGCTTTCGACATGCCGACGCTGATGGGCTACGACGCCGACCACGGGCTGTCCGAGGGCGAGGTCGGGCGCTGCGGGGTCAGCATCTCGAGCCTGGCGGACATGGAGGTGCTGTTCGACGGCATCCCCCTCGGCGATGTCAGCACCTCGATGACGATCAACGGCCCGGCGGCCGTGATCTGGGCGATGTACATCGTCGCCGCCGAGAAGCAGGGCGTGGCGCAGGAGAAGCTTCGCGGGACGCTGCAGAACGACATCCTCAAGGAGTACATCGCCCAGAAGGAGTACCTGTTCCCGCCCGCGCCCTCGATGCGCCTGCTCGTCGACACCATCGAGTACGGCACGCACCACATGCCGCGCTGGAACACGGTCTCGGTCAGCGGCTACCACATCCGCGAGGCCGGCTCGACCGCGGCGCAGGAGCTCGCCTTCACCCTCGCCGACGGCTTCGCCTACGTCGAGGCCTCGATCGAGCGCGGGCTCGACGTCGACGCCTTCGCGCCGCGCCTGTCCTTTTTCTTCAACAGCCACTCCGACTTCTTCGAGGAGATCGCGAAGTTCCGGGCCGCGCGCCGCATCTGGGCGAAGCGCATGAAGAACAAGTACGGGGCGAAGAACCCGAAGTCGTGGATGCTGCGCTTCCACACCCAGACCGCCGGCTGCAGCCTGACCGCCCAGCAGCCCGAGAACAACATCGTGCGCACCGCCCTGCAGGCGCTGGCGGCGGTGCTCGGCGGGACCCAGAGCCTGCACACCAACTCGATGGACGAGACCCTCGCCCTGCCGACCGAGAAGGCGGTCGAGATCGCCCTGCGCACCCAGCAGATCATCGCCGAGGAGAGCGCGGTGCCGCACACCGTCGACCCGCTCGGCGGCTCCTGGTTCGTCGAGCAGATGACCGACAGCATGGAGGCCCAGGCGGAGGAATACTTCGCGCGCATCGACGCCCACGGCGGGGTCGTGCCCGCGATCGAGGCCGGCTTCTTCCAGGCCGAGATCGGCGAGGCGAGCTACGCGCTGCAGAAGGAGTACGAGAGCGGGCGGCGGGTGATCGTCGGCGTGAACAAGTACCGCCACGAAGAGACCGCGCCGAGCCACCTCGAGACCCTGAAGATCACCCAGGAGACCGAGAACCAGGCGATCAAGGACCACCGGGCCGTGCTGGCCCGACGCAACGCCGAGGCCGTGCGCAAGCGCCTCGAGAACGTGCGCCAGGTCGCCCTGGACGGCACCAACCTGATGCCGGCGATCATCGACGCCGTGCGCGAGTACGCGACCCTCGGCGAGATCTGCCAGACCCTCAAGGAGGTCTTCGGGACCTACTCGGAGCCGGCGGGGTTCTGAGGAACCGTCAGCGTCTCGCCGTACACGACCGAGCGCGTGCCGACCTCGCACAGGGTCGACCAGAAGCTCACGGTCTCCCCGCACACGACGATCGTCCAGATGCCGGGCGGCACGGTCTGGTCCCCGTGCAGCGTTCGGATCTCGGGAAGCAGCTCCGCGCGTTCCACCATCGTCTTGCCGTCGACCGTCCGGCCCAGGGAGCGGCCCGGTAGGAGCACCGTGTAGCGCAGGCTGTCGCCCTCGCGCATGCTCAGCGTGACCCCGCTGGAGTCGCCGCGCGCGCTGAGGTGCCAGCGCGGGCCCTGGGTGATCAGCCAGGCGCCCGCGTACATCGCCGCGAACATCGCGACGAACACGAGCGCCCCGCTCAGGCGCAGCCTCCGCTCCGACATCTCGACGCCTCCCCTGCCCGCACGCGCCCTCCAGAATAGCATTTGCTTTCCGGCCGCCCAGACGTTCCGATGGAGGCACTTCCACCCTCATGCAAGGAGTCGCTAGCGATGGCCGAGTTCCAAGCCCTGTTCGAGCCCCGCCGCGTCGCGTTGATCGGCGTCAGCCCCGACCCGCGGACGATCGGCTTCGTCGTCCTGAAGAACATCCTCCACGGGGGCCTGTACGCCGCGCTGGCGGACGGCTTCCTCGGCGAGGTCTACACGGTCGGCGGCGGGCCGGTGCTCGGCACGATGCCGGTCGAGGACATCGCCGCGCTGCCCGACCAGGTCGACCTCGCCATCCTGTGCGGGCCGGCCGACGACGCCGCCGGGCAGATCGCGAGCCTCGGCGAGAAGAACATCCCGCTGGCGGTCGTGCTCGCCGAGGGCGACGACGAGGCTTGCGCGGCGATCAAGGAAGCCGCGGGCAGCGCCGGCGTGCGGGTGATCGGGCCCGGGACCCACGGGCTGATCGCGAACACCCGCCAGCTCAACGCCAGCCTCTGCCCGATGCGGCCGGTGACCGGGCGCATCGCCCTGCTCGCCTCGAACGGCGCGGTGATGAACAGCTTCCTGCAGCACAGCCACGACGAGAACGTCGGCTTCAGCTTCTACCTGTCCGCCGGGCAGGCCGCCGATGTCGACGACGCCGCCCTGCTCACCGCCCTCGCCGAGCAGCCGATGGTCAACTGCGTCGCCTGGTCCTTCGACGGCGCCCCCGCGGGCGAGGAGGTGCTCGCCGCGGCGCGCGCGGTGCTCGCCAAAAAGCCGCTGGTCTACCTGCGCAGCGGGCGCGACGGCGGCGCCGAGCTCGACGCGGCCCTGCAGGAGGCCGGCGCCTTCGCGACGACCACCCTCGCCGAGTTCGTCGACGCGGCTCGCGCCCTGTCGGCGATGCCCCCGGCCCGCGGCAACCGCATCCACGTCGTCACCAATGGCGGGCCCGCCGCCCTCGCCGTCGACACCGCCCGGGACATGGGCCTCGACCTGTACCATGTCAACGACCTCGGGGCGATGGCCAACCGCGACGACTTCAAGAGCGCCCTGGCCGCCGCGGCGAGCGACGCCCAGGCCTCCGGCGTGCTGATCATCCTGTCGCTGCAGCCGGGCTCGCCACCGCTGCCGATCTCCGAGGCCATCGCCGACTGGGCCGAGAGCTGCGAGAAGCCGATCACCGCCTCCTGCGTCGGCCTGGCCGGCCAGCCCTGCGAAGACCACCTCGACGTGCGCGGGGTGCCGGAGTACGAGTTCCCCTACCGCGCGCTGTACGGCATGAAGGCGCTGGTCCACTGGGGCAGCCGGACGCAGCCGGCCGGGGAAGGCGACGAGGGCTGAGCGCCGACGCCGACTGATGCGGGAGAGCCGGGCGCCGCGCGACGGCGCCTGCGCCGTTGCGTGGGAACAGCCCGGGTCTCCCATCGTCTTCCGCCGCGGTGGAAGACACGGTCAGTACGAGAAGCCGCTGCCGCCGATGAACTCACGCAGCACGCTGTTGGCCGGCACCCCGTCGGGGAACACCGGCACGAACAGCTCGAGCAGCTTGAGCAGGCGGTAGGCCGTGACCCGCGCCGGGTGGCGGCGCGGGACCTCGAGCAGGTAACGCCAGGCGAACGTCTTCAGCACCGCGGTCTCGTAGACCAGGGCGGAGTTGAACACCGCATCGGCGCGGTCCTGGAACGGGAAGATGTGGCGGCAGGCACCCCGCTGGACACTCGGCCAGCGCATGATGGTGTCGGCCGCGCTGGTGGCGCGGTAGCGGCGATCGCGCACCAGGCGACGGAGCAGCCGGCAATCCGCGGTGTTCAGGCGGTTGTGCTCGTCGATGACCAGCTGGGTCAGCCCGTCGACGAAGATGCGGAACAGGGCATCCGGGGGGACCTTGCCGGTCAGCCGCGGGTTGAGACCGTGGATCCCCTCGATCAATGCGACCTGCCGGGGGCCGAGCTCGACCCGACGCCAGCTGGTCTCCGGAGCCGCGGTCCCGAGCTGGAACTCGAAGCGCGGCACGCGGATCGGGACGCCCGCGAGCAGGGCGAGCAGATGTTCATCGATCAGCTCGAGCTTGAGCGCCTCGAGGGCCTCGAAGTCGTACTCCCCGGTCTCGTCGCGCGGACACTCGGAGCGGTCGCGGTAGTAGTCGTCGAGGCTGATGCAGACCGGCTCGATTCCGAGCACCCGAAGCTGGATGCTCAGCCGCCGCACGAAGGTGGTCTTGCCCGCCGACGAGGGCCCCGCGACGCTGATCACCCGCAGCTCGGGGCGGGCACCGATGGTCTCGGCGAGCGCCGCGATCTTCTTCTCGTGCAGGGCCTCGGCGACCCGCAGCACGTCGTCCATCCGGTCCTCGAGCACCGCCTGGTTGAGCTGGCCGATGGTCGCGACCCCGAGCCGCCGGTTCCAATCGCGGGTCTCGATGTACGTGCGGTACAGGCTGCGGCCCCGTTCCTGGTCGATGGTCTCGGAGCTGCCGGGGAAGCGCAGCACCACCCCCGACGCGTAGACCTGTACGCGGCAGCCCTCGACATAGCCGGTGTGGGGGGCGTAGGGCCCGTGGCCGATGTCGACGAAGCCCCCGAGCTCCACGAGGCTGACGGTCGGCGAGGCCCAGGTCCGCAGCAGGCTGCACTTGTTCCCGCTGCGGAACAGCTTCTCCGCCGCCTCGACGGTGATCGCGCGCTGCACGACCTGCACCCGCGCCGCGGCGAGAGCGGCGAGCGCCTCACCGAGGGAGCCGGCCAGCTCGGCGAGATCGCCCTCGTAGCCCCGCACCTCGTAGAAACAGGAGCGATCGAGCGACTGGCCGATGTGCAGGGTGAGGTCGGGAAAGCGCTCCTGGGCGACCGCGTGCAGGGCGAGGCAGGCGGTCCTCCGCTGGACCGGCTCCGCCTCTTCCTCACCCAGGACTACGGGGCGGACGACGGCGTCTCCGCTCAGCTGGGTGTTGAGGCTGACGAGGTGGTTGTTGAGCAGCGCGGCGATGATCCGTTTGCGCTCGACGTCCACCCGGCCGAAGATCTCGGTGATCGAGCTCTTCGGGGGTACGGCCAGGACATCGTCCCCTACACGGATGCGGATGTTCGCCATGCTTCGCTCCTGTTCGCCGCTGGGCTACCCCTCAGAGGTACGCCGTTGGAGCCGGCGAGCGGCGATGCAACCCGGACGGTCGAACGCCGGGAAGTCCGGGGTTTCAGGATCGAACGGGAAGCGGAAGCACCCCCTCGCCGCGCTCGTCACGGCCGGACCACGTCGCTCCAGCGGTTCCCCGCCCGGTCGAAGGCGACGACCGTCAGGGACTCGGCAGTGGGCACGGTCAGGGTGTGCTCGCGGGCGAGCTCGCGGCTGACCGCCTCGCCGCAGGCGACCTCGGTCAGAGGCTCGTTGCTCGTGATCTTGAGGAGCAGATGCCCGTCGGCCGCCTCGACCTCGACCTCGACCTCGGGCGCCGTGAAGTCGACGTTGACCAGCACCAGGAGCTTCTGCTCGCTGCCGTCGGAGGCCCGCATCACGCACTCGAGGACCTTCCTCTCCCCTTCCTCGAGCTGGACGAGGGCGATGAACAGGCCGGACTGGCTTCCCGAGCGGGCGCGCTGGCCGTTGACGAAGACGTTCTCCGCGTCGAAGTCGCCGGCCTGGACCTGGACGTCGACGCTGCGCGTCTTCAACCAGCTGAGGTTGGCGGGGTAGATGATGCCCTGGGCACCGGTCGGCGCCGGATCGCTCACCCACCACGCGATGCCGCCCCCGCCGCCGATCAATAGCAGGAGCAGGACCAACACGAGCGGCGTGCCGCCCTTGCCCGAGGCGACCGCGGCGGCGTCGGCGGGCGGCTCGGGCCGCGGCTCCTTCGCGACCCGCGGCACCTTCTGCGAGGGGATCTTCTTCTTCGGCGCGATCGGCTTGCCGACGCCGCTGATCGGCAGCTCTTCCATCAGCGGCTTCAGGGCCTCGGCGACCTCGGCGCCGGTCTGGAAGCGCTCGTCGGGGTTCTTCTCGAGCAGGCGGTGGACGATGCGCGCCATCTCGTCGCTGACGTCCTCGCGCAGGTCCTTGATGCGCGGCGGATCCTGCAGCACGTGCTGCTCGACGTAGGCGGGCGTGGTCGGCCCCTCGAAGGGCACGCGCCCGGCGAGGATCTGGAAGAGCGTCACCCCGAGGGAGTACAGGTCGCTGCGGTGGTCGGACTCGTGGCTGTCGCGCCACTGCTCCGGGGACATGTAGGCGGGCGTGCCCATGAAGGCGCCGGACACGGTCAGGCCCGTCGAGAGCTCGGCGGCCTTGGCGAGGCCGAAGTCGACGATCTTGATGCGACCCTTGCGGTTGAGCAGCAGGTTCTCGGGCTTGATGTCGCGGTGCACGACGCCCTTCTCGAACGCGGCCCACAGCCCGAGGGCGGTCTCGTAGGCGAGGCGGGCGGCGAGCGGCTCGGTCAGCTGGCCTTCCTTCTTGATCAGGTCGCGCACCGAGCCGCCCTCGACGTGGGCCATCGCGATGCAGAACAGGCCCTCGGCCTGGAACATGTCGAACACCGACACGATGTTCGGATGCTCGATGCGCGCGACCGCCTGGGCCTCGGTCTCGAAGCGCGAGATCACCGCCCGGTCGTGGGACAGCACCGGCGGCAGCACCTTGATCGCGACGTTGCGCTTCAGCTTGACCTGGCGCGCCTCGAACACCATGCCGTAGGCGCCGTGGCCGAGCTTCCGCTCGATGCGGTAGCCGTTGATCGTGCGACCGAGGAAGGGCGCGTAGGGGTTCTTGACCTGGACCGTGTTGCGTCCGGTCAGGGCCGAGGGGTCGTCCTCGACGGCGGGCTTCGGCGGGCTCGCGGTCACCTTCGGCTGCACCGCCCCGGTCAGGGCGACGCCGCACTGCATGCAGAAGGTGACGTGCGGCGGGTTGCTGTGCCCGCAGGAGCGGCAGGTCGGATCGTGGGGCTCGGGCAGCGACCCGATGCGGTTCGAGTCGGTGCCGAAGGAGTTGACCATCGGCGTCTTCGAGTGCGGGGTCGGCGTCCGGTTCGAGGGCAGGGGCGTGACCCGTGGCGGGTGCTGGTCCTTGAAGCGCAGGGTGTCCGGCGCCCGGTAGGTCGGGAAGTCGGAGTCGGACAGGGGGCGCATCTGGATCGTCGGCGGGTCGTTCTCATCCCGCGGCTCGTGCTGGCGCAGGCGGGCAGACTCCGGCGGCTTGGCGAGCGGGTCGGGGGCGGCAGCGACCGCGCGGTCTTCGACGCGCACCTTGCACTTGATGTTCGCGAAGCGCAGCTCGGCACCGGGGGGCAGGAAGACCCAGGTCTTCGGCACCCGCTTGCCGTCGAGGAAGGTGCCGTTGGCGCTGCCGAGGTCGGCGACCCAGAGCTCGTTGCCGTTCGGCTCGATGCGCGCGTGGTTCCAGGAGATCCCCGGATCGTCGAGGGACAGGCCCGCATCGCCCCGGCGTCCGATGATCAGCGAGCCGCTGACGGTGACGACCGAGCCGGCCTTGTTGCCGTTGATGATCTCGAGCTTTGCGTGCATGCGCGGCCAACGAGTTTTGCGGATTGCATACTAGTTTAGCAAACATCGTCCTACGGCGCGCCCTTTTCGCGGCGGAAAGGCACTGTCGGGCAACAACCGGGGTCATCCCGTTCGATGCACCGGGGTCATGCAACATGTGGTCGGCGCGAGAATCGTCGCGCAGGCGGCCCACATGCCGGTTCTCTCGACCCGGCCCAGGGCGCGCTCAGCCGGCGTCGCGCAGCAGGGTGTACAGCTTGTGGACCCGGTCCAGGGCCCGCAGCCGCGCCTGCTTCGCGGCCTGGTACGAGATCCCGAGCGCCTCCGCGAGACCCTCGATGTCCGCGCCGGCGCTCAGCTCCTCCAGCACGGCGCGGTCGCGCGGACGCAGCTTGGCGATCGCCTGCACCACCAGCACGAGCTGCTCGCGCCGCGCCGCCAGGCTCGACGGGCTGGTCGCGCTCGCGGGCGGGTCGAAGGGCCGGCTCTCCCGCTCGATGAAGCGGATCAGCCGACGGGAATCCCGGCGCAGGGCCGTCCAGTACTCCGCGCGGTTGATCAGGTGGTGGCGGGCGACCGTCTGCAGCCAGGACTGGAACCGCGCCGGGCCGCGCCAGACGAAGCGCTCGCGTTGCTTCAGCGCGTCGCACATCACACCCTGCACGAGATCCTCGACCGTCTCGAAGCGGGCGAGGCGCAGCCCCCGCTGCTGGCGGATGTAGCCAGTCAGCTGCGGCTGGTAGCGCACGAGCGCTTCGTCGAGGCTCGGCGTGTCCTGCATCGTGTCCCCCTCCCCTCGTTGTACACCCTATACCGGGCAGGACAAGGAACGATGCGCCAACCAGGACGTGGCACCGTGCGACGGCCGCGCTCAGCGCAGGGAACGCTGCTCGAGCCACACGCCGTGCAGCGCGAGCTCGGCCCCTGCGCGCCGGGTGTCCAGCCACACGCCCGGGCGCCCGCGGGGGAGCGCGAGCGGCACGCGCAGCCAGGTCTGTCCCCCGAGGCTGCAGCGCAGGGTGTCCGCGCGCCAGCGCAGGGCGAGCTCCCAGCGCTCCCCGGGAGGCGCCGGAAGCGCCCGGGACTCCCGCAGCCCCGGCGCGATCAGCGTCCCGCGCACGGCCTGCCCGAAGCGCTCGCAGCGCACCAGCAGCTGCCCCTCCGGCCCGGCCAGGCCGACCCCGACGCCGCCGGAGCCGGTCAGGGCGAAGCGCGCGCCGAGGCCGAGCACCGCGACGCTGTCCGGCAGCGCCAGCCAGCCCCGGGACGCCCGGAACAGGAGGGCATCGCCATCCGGGGGCCGCCAGGGCGCGACCCCCTCGGACCGGAAGGCGGCGGACGCCTCCGGCCGCGCGAAGTCGAAGGCGCGACGCAGCGACGGCTCCGGCGTGGAGGGCGCGCCTCCGGGCAGCAGGAACGCCGCGCCGAGCGCGCACGCGAAGACCGCAAAGGCGAGCGCGGGGCGTCTCCACGAGCGCCGCGGGCGAGGCGCTGGCGGCGCGTGCAGCGCCTCGCGCGGCGACGGCTCCGCGGCAGCTCCGCGTGCGAGCGCCTCGAGGGCTCGCGCGAGCTCCTCCGCGCTCGCGTAGCGGCTGCGTGGATCGGAGCAGAGCGCGCGCTCGAGGACCTCCTCCAGCCCCGGCACGAGGTCGTCGCGTCCGATCGGGGGCAGCCGTCGGGCGAGCAGGCTCGCGAGGTCCGTCCGCGCGTCCTCGAAGGGCAGCCGCCCGCTCAGGCAGCGGTACAGCGTCGCCCCGAGGCCGTACACATCACTGCGCGCGTCGCAGCTCCCCAGGCGTTGCTCGGGCGCGGCGTAGCCCGGGGTCCCGACGAAGGAGCGGGTCAGCGTCGAGAGCTCGCCCTTGGCGTCCCGGGCGAGCCCGAAGTCGATCAGCAGGGGGCAGCCGCCGGTCCGGATCAGGATGTTCGCGGGCTTGACGTCGCGGTGGATCAGCCCGCGCCCGTGAGCGTGATGCAGCGCCCGGGCGATCGCCGCCGCCCAGCGCAGCGCCTCGGGGCAGGGCAGCGGCCCGTGCTCGCGCAGGTGCGCGGCGAGATCCTGCCCGTCGATCAGGGCGAACGCGACGAACAGGACCCCGTCCTCGCTGCCGCTGTCGAGCACCGGCACGATGTGCTCGTGCGCGAGCTGCTCGACCGCGCGGATCTCGCGCAGGAAGCGCTCGAGGGCCTCGGGCTCGTCGCGGAAGGCGCCGCGCATCACCTTGAGGGCGGCGAGCTCACCGTCGCGCTCGCGCTCGGCGACGTACACCTCGCCCATGCCGCCCCGCCCGAGGGGACGCAGGATGCGGAAGCCGCCGATGCGCTCGACCTCCAGGGCCGGCGCCTGACGCAGGGCCCGGCGCAGGGCGAGGCGGTGGAGGGAACCGAGCCGGGCGAGCAGGCTGGGGTCGTCGCGGCCGTGGCGGGCGAGGAAGGCGGCGGGTTCCTCACAGTCGCCGGCGAGCGCGGCGTCGAGGAAGCGATCGTAGAGCTCCGAGGGAGAGTCCGCCGGCGGGCCGTCGTCCCCACCCCGCTCTGTGCGCATCGCCTCTCCCCGTCGCGGCGGAGGGCCGTCCCGGTGGCTACACCTTCGACAGCACCAGCACGCCGTTGGTGCCCCCGAAGCCGAGGGAGTTCGACAGCACGTGCCGCAGCTCGGCTTCCTCGCAGGTCCGCACGATCGGATGCTCGGCGAACGCGGGGTCGATCGCCTCGATGTTGATCGACGGGGCGATGAAGCCCTCGCGCATCATCAACAGGCAGAAGATCGCCTCGATCGCGCCGGCCGCGCCGAAGGCGTGCCCCGTCATCGACTTCGTCGAGCTCAGCTTCGGGCAGTCGCCGCCGAACACGTCCCGCAGGGCACTCAGCTCGGACAGGTCGCCCTTGACCGTGCCGGTGCCGTGGGTGTTGACGTAGTCGATGTCGCCCGGTGTCAGGCCCGCGTCGCGGATGCCGTCGGCGATGCAGCGCCCGGCCGAGGTGCGGTCGGGGGCGAACATGTCCACGCCGTCCGAGTTCGCCGCGTGCCCCGTCACCTCCCCGTAGATGCGGGCTCCGCGCGCCTCGGCGCTGGCGAGGGACTCGAGCATCAGCACCCCCGCCCCGCCGCTCGGCACGAAGCCATCGCGGCCGACGTCGTAGGGCCGGCTGCCGGTCGCCTCGTCGTTGTAGCTCTCGGCGAACGCGCGCATCGCGTCGAAGCAGCCGCCGAGGATCTCGTCGTACTCGTCCGAGCCGCCGGTCAGGACGCGGTCTTCGCGGCCGAAGCGGATCAGATCCGCGGCCAGACCGATCGCGTGCGAGCTGCTCGAGCAGGCCGAGGAGACCGTGTACGAGCGCCCCTTCAGGCCGAGCGTGACCGAGATGTTCGCCGTCGCCGCCGACGCCATGATCTTCGGGATGTTGAAGGGCCCGATCTTCTTGGTCGGCAGGCCCTGGGCGAGGATGTTCGCGGCGTCGCGCACGGGGTACGAGCTGCCGTGGCCGGAGCCGAACACCACCGCGCAGCGCTCTTCCTTCAGCGCCTCGAGCTCGAGCCCGGCATCCTCGATCGCCTCGATCGCCGACCACACCGCCCACTGCGCGTGCCGGCACATGTAGCGCAGCGGCTTCTTGGTGCCGAGCCGCCCGGCGAGGTCGGGGTCGCTCACGGTGCCGCACAGCTGTCCGCGGAAGCCGAGCTCCTGGAACAAGCCGATGCGCTCGACGCCCGAGCGGCCCTCGCGCAGGGCCGCGGTGACGGTCGAGAGGGAGTTGCCCAGCGATGAGACGAGTCCCATGCCGGTGATCACCACGCGTCGCATCCTTGCCACTCCTTCAGCAACCTGGCGCGCCATGATACGGCGCCCGGCCCCGGAGGACAAGAGACGTGGTCGGCGCCGCAGGGAACGCGCTTGCCCAGATATCACACGATGTATATATACAGATACATGGAATCTTTCGCCGCTCTCTCCGACCCGCGACGCCGCGCGATCGTCGAGCTCCTGCGCTCCGGCGAGCGTCCGGTCGGCGCCCTGGTCGACGCCCTCGGGATCGCCCAGTCGGGCGTCTCCCGGCACCTGCGCATCCTCCGCGACGCCGGCTTCGTCACCGCGCGCAAGGACGGTCAGCGGCGGCTGTATTCCCTGCGCCCCGAGCCCTTCACCGAGCTCGCCGGGTGGCTGCGTCAGTTCCGACAGCTCTGGGACTCGCAGGCCTCGATCCGCCAACGGGCGCCGGTCGAGAGCGGGACATCGACCAGGAAGGCCTCCTCCGCGTCGTAGAGCGGCCAGGCCATCGCCGCTCGAATCGCCGCGGGGAGGAAGTTGCGCCAGACGGCACGCAGCTGCGCGGCGAGCCGCCGGTCCGCGTCGGTGTAGCGCTCGATGGATCGTCGAGCCGGCCGAACAGGTAGGCGAGCTCCGCGTCGTGGAAGCTGCCCATGCGCAGGGTCTCGCCTGTCAAGCCGTCGTGGCTGCCGCGCGCAGGCTACGCCGGAACCAGCACCGGCGGGCTGGTGCCGCTCGGCACGAAGTCGGAGGCCCGCGGCGTCGAGACCTCCTCCTCCGCCCCCCCCCGGTCGCGGAACAGATGCAGGATGCGGGCGCGGCCGAGCATCTCGTAGTCCGGCTCCGGGTAGCCCCGCGCCTGGAAGGGCTCGTCCCCGCCGAGCTCGTGGATCACGACCCGCACCCCTCGCACGCCGAACAGGTGCCGCTCGGTGATCCGCAGGCGCCCGGCGTGGATCGCGTGGTGCTCGAAGAGCATCCGCACGATCGTGATCAGCTGGCGGTGGGTGATGCCGTCCTCGGCGAACAGCATGTCCACGCTGCAACCCTCGAGCACCTCGTACAGATAGCTGCGCGCCGCCAGCGGGATCAGCACGTGCCAGGGCGGCAGCAGCATGCCATCGGGGGTCTCGTCCTCGTCCTCATCGCGGGTCAGGGCGCTGACATACCACAGGTGCGGGGCGATGAAGAAGCCGCAGCCCTTGTCGTAGCTGCGCGCCCGGTGATGCTTGAAGGTCTTTACCAGCCCCCGCACCACGCGCCGCCGACGCTGGATCACGTCGCGGCGCCGCAGGCGCTCGAACAGCCGCGCGTCGAGCGCGTCCAGGCTCGTCCGCAGGGGCCAGGCCGGCGTCCCCGGAGGCGCCTCCTCGCCGACCCGCAGCAAGACGTCGCCCGACCGCGCCGCGCCGCGCCGCAGCCGCAGCCCGGCCGCCCGCAACAGCGGCTCCGCGCGCCGGGCATCGGGACCGGCGAGGTGCACCCTGGTCGGCACGGGCCGCGCGGGGTTGTGCCGCCAGGCGTCCCAGATCGCCGCGAGGTTGAACACGAGCATCGGCGGCAGGACGAGGCCGACGCAGCTGCCGAACACCCGGCCGAGCACCCCGCTGATCGGGGTCGGCTCCGGCCGCACGGCGAGCAGGCCGTCGCCGTTGCTGACCAGCAGCAGGAAGAGCGCGGGCACCAGCCACAGGAGCTCGCTGCTCAGGGCCCAGCTCGCCCAGCTTCCGCCCGACGCCCCGGGCTGCCCGCGCAGCCGCCAGACGACCTCGGGACCGCGCCGCTGCAGGAGCGCGAGCAGCGAGCGCAGAAGGGCGTAGCTCACGATGCAGCCGACCAACAACCCGGGCGGGCCGGTCAGGAGCAACCCGCCGACCAGCAGGCCGTAGGCGAGCAGGCCGAGGACCTCGCTGCGCAGCTGGCGCGGCCCGTAGCGCGGCAGCGCGCGCTTGACCGTCGCGTGGCAGAAGAACCAGCCGACCATCAAGGCGAGGCCCGCGCCCGCGACGAGCGCCATCCAGAGCAGCGCCTCGAGCGCGAAGGTCAGCGTCGGGCTCACGGCGAGCAGCGCCCCGCGCAGCGCCCCGGGGAGCAGCCCCCGCAGGCTCGCCGCCAGCCCGGTCAGGCCGACCAGGGCGAGCAGCCAGAGCAGCCGGCGGCGGGGGAAGCGGCGGACCAGCGGCGGATCGCGCCGCAGGTCGAGGCCCGCGACCGGCGTCACCCGCTTCAGCCAGGCCCAGCCACCGACCGCCCAGCCCCGCAGGGCCGCGACCGAGCGCAGCGGGAGCAACTGGTGGAGGATCAGGCTCAGGCCTGCGAGCAGCACCAGGCCGGCGACGGCCCACGCGTCGCTCTGGTCGCTCGCGAAGCCACGGCCGAAGACCTCGCAGCACAGGATCGCCACCAGCCACACCGCCGCCAGCCGCCGCTCGTAAGGCGGCAGGCCGCGCAGGCGGGCGATCGGCGCGGTGAAGAGACGGGCGAGCAGGCGCATGGGAACCTCGCCGGGATGATACCGCATCGCCGGCCGCGCCGCGAGCCGCGTCGGCTCCCCCGTCCGCCTCGCGTGCTGCTCCTGGCGCGAGGCTCGGCGCGCGCGGTCGTCGCTCCCTCGGCGGTCCCGCAGACGGAGCGCTACTCCGCGGCCGCAGCGCGCGCGAAGCCGCCCGAGGTCTTCCACCCACCGGACAACGAACGGGCGCCCCGGCCCCGCTGGACCAGGACCCGGACGGCGAGCAGCACGCTCCGCGCACGTCGAGCACCAACCCCGCGCCCTCCTCGACAGCGCTCCAGTCGGCGAGCCGCAGGTCGCCGTGCAGCACGTGGGAGGCGATCATACCGGCGAGGTTGACCGGGTCCTTGGCGGCCCCGAACCGCGGCGCGTGGCAGAGCTCGGCCTGCTCGAGGTCGAGGACCCCGCCCTTCTGGGTCGCCATCGACAGCACGTCGATGCGCCGGCGACGCCCTCCTCCCCGATGGCCTGGGCGCCGAGAAGCTCCGCACCTCGATCGCGAAGCGGTCGCGGAAGAGCTCGGGACCCGCGACGATCAGGTCCTGCTCACCACGGATCACCTCGCCGACGAAGTAGGGCAGACCACAGCTGGCGAAGGACACGAAGGGCCCGCGATCGAACACCACGATCTCCCAGCCCTCTTGAGGCGCCGGGCGCGAGCGGCCGCCGAGGCCCCTCCGGCCACGCCGCCGACGATCAGCAGCCGCGTGCGTGTCGACATCGTCTCCCCCTCCTGCTGCGGGTGTTACGGCGCGGTGCCGCCGCAGAAGAGGTGCCAGGCGGAAGGACTCCTCTCTCGCCGCGCGCCCTGCGCGGGGCCTCGCCCTGCGCTCCGCCCGCCCGCGCCGTCACCCCCGCGAGCCCCGGACCGGCGCCGGCGGGCGGCGGAGCCCGCGCGGCGCGAAGCCGGACGTCGTCGCCTGTCGCGACATCGTCGCAACGAGCCGACGCCCGCGCACGCTCCCCATCGGCCTCCGGCCGCGGAGCGGGATTTGCGTACCCGGGGTGGAGGAACCAACATGCGACTTCGCCTCGCCCCTCTTGCCCTGTGCGCGCTCGCGCTCGCCCTCGCCGGCCTGTGGACGGCCCGCCCCCTGACGGCCGAAGAACGCGGCGTCCGCACCGCCTCGCTCGCCCCCGCGACCAGCGGCCGCCCCTGGGCCGCGCGACTCGAGGCGGTCGGCTTCGCCGCCGACGCGGCCTGGGTGGTGCACGGAGCCCCGAGCTGGCTGCGCTCCGACGCCGACGGCTGGCTGTGGGGCACCCCCCACGGCAGCGGGGACTCGACCCGGATCGAGGTCCGCGTGCGCGACGCCCGCGGTGCCGCGCGCAAGAGCCTGCTCCTCTCCTCGCGGCCCGCCCCCGGGAGCCCGGCCTGCGCGCCCCTGCCCGAGCCGCGCGGCGCCGCCGCGGGCCGCTTCCGCACGTCGCAGGCCTGCGCGGTCTGCCACAGCGCGAGCGAGCGCGCCGAGGCTCTGCGCGACCCGGCCGGAGAGGCGGTCGGGCCCTACGACCTGTGGAGCGCGACCGCGATGGCGCACAGCGCGCGCGACCCGATCTTCCGCGCCGTGCTCGCCATCGAGACCGCCCGCCTCCCCGATGAGCGCGCGGCGATCGAGGACAAGTGCCTGACCTGCCACGCGCCGATGGCCCGCGCCGAGGCCGCGGCGGCGGGGGAGCGGCAGTCCCGCGCGGCCCTCGACGAGCGCACCGACCTCGCCGCCCTCGGGATGGATGGCGTCTCCTGCAGCCTCTGCCATCAGATCGAGCCGCGAGGGCTCGGCACGGCCGGGAGCTTCAGCGGCAACTTCCAGATCGGCGCCGAGAGGCTGATCTACGGGCCCCATCCCGGTCCCTTCGAGCGGCCGATGCTGCGTCACACCGGCTACCGTCCGCGCCACGCGGAGCACATCTCCTCCGCCGCCCTGTGCGCGACCTGCCACACCCTGTACACCGCGCCGCGCGGCGCGGAGCCGGCGCCGCTCTTCCCCGAGCAGACCCCCTACCTCGAGTGGCGCAACTCGGACTTCGGTCGCGACGGCACGGCCACCTCCTGCCAGACCTGCCACATGCCCGGCGAGACCGCTGCCGGTCCGATCCGCACGCGCCTCGCCCGCAACCCCGGGGGCTTCGACTTTCCCCCGCTCGCGCCTCGTGAGCCCTTCCACCAGCACTCCTTCGGCGGCGCGAACACGCTGCTGCTCGAGCTGCTCCGCGAGCAGGCCGACATCCTGCGGCCGCAGGCGCCGGAGGAAGCCCTCGACGCGCAGCTCGAGCGCGTCCGAAGCTTCCTCGCCGACAGCGCGGCGGGTCTGGCGGTCGAAGAGCTGGGCTGGGAAGACGGCGAGCTGGTGGTGCGGATCCGGGTCGCGAACCGCGCCGGGCACAAGCTCCCGACGGCCTATCCCTCGCGGCGGGTGTGGCTGGAGCTGCAAGTGCTGGCGGAGGACGGCCGCCGGCTGTTCGCCTCGGGGCGCTGTGACGAGCGCGGGCGCATCGTCGACGCCGGGGATGTGCCCCTGTGCAGCGAAGCCGCCGGGGGGCCGATCGAGCCGCACCGGGAGGAGATCACGCGCGCCGACCAGGTCCAGATCTACGAGGCGGTGATGGCCGACCGGGCCGGGGCTCCGAGCTTCCTCCTGCTCGATGGAGCCGCCTACGCCAAGGACACCCGCCTGCTGCCCGCCGGCTGGCGCGACGACTCCCCCGAGGCCGCCGACATCCAGCCGGTCGGGGCCTCCTCCGACGAGGACTTCGCCGCGGGTGGGGACGTCGTCGGCTACCGGATCGGCGATCTGGACGGGCGCGCCGCCGAGGTCCGCGTACGGCTCCTGTACCAGCCCCTCGGCGCACGCCACTACCACGAGCTGCTGCGCTGGGAGCACCTGCCGCAGGTCGCCTGGCTGCGGGACGCGATCGAGGCCGCCCCGCGTCCGCCCGAGGTGCTCGGCACGCTGCGCGTTCCGGTTCCCTAGGCGCTGTCAGGAAACCGGGGGGTTGATCGCTCGGAGGGACAGGAAAGATGGGGAGTTGCGAGGAAGATTGGAAGCAACCCGCATTCGCAGACGCAACACCATCAACAAGATCGAGAACAAGACAATCAACAAGCTACAATAACCGACACCTTGCTACCCTTCCCCCCTTCCTTCTCCTCTCCCCTTCTTTCCCCTTCTTTCCCCTTCTTTTCCTGGATCTCCCCACTTCCTGCACTCCTGATAACTTCTTCTCTTCTCTTCTCTTCTCTTCTCTTCTCTTCTCTTCTCTTCTTCCTTCCTGTTTTCTCTTCCCAGACAGCGTCCTGGAGGCCAACAACCCAGCGCGCGCCGGACGGGCCGGCGCGCGCTGCGGAATCAGAGGAAGGCGAGCTCAGGAGCGGGCGGCGAACAGCAGGTCGAGCAGCTCGCCGTTGTCCTCGGTCTGACGGATCTTCTCGAGCAGCACGGTCACCGCGCGCTCGGGCGGGAGGTCGACCAGCACCCGGCGGAGGGTGTGGTACTTTTCGAGCTCGTCGGGGGTCATCAGCTTCTCTTCCTTGCGCGTACCCGACTTGCGGATGTCGATCGCGGGGAAGATGCGCTTCTCGGCCATGCGCCGGTCGAGGACCAGCTCCATGTTGCCGGTGCCCTTGAACTCCTCGAAGATCACCTGGTCCATCTTCGAGCCGGTGTCGACGAGGGCGGTCGCGAGGATGGTCAGGCTGCCCGGCTCCTCGAAGGCCCGGGCGGAGCCGAAGAACTCGCGCGGCTTCTGCATCGCGCCGGCGTCGAGGCCGCCGCTGAGCGTGCGCCCGCAGCCGCGACCGGAGCGGTTGTAGGCGCGGGCCATGCGGGTCAGGCTGTCCATCACGACGACGACATCCTTGCCCTGTTCGGCGAGGGAGATCGCTTCTTCGAGGTTGTTCTCGACGGTCGCGATGTGGTTGCGGGTGCCCGCGTCCAGGCAGGAGGCCCGCACCTTCCCGCGCACGGAGCGACGCAGGTCGGTCACCTCTTCGGGGCGCTCGTCGATCAGGATGACGTACAGCTCGGCCTCGGGATGGTTCTTCTCGATCGCCATCGCGAGCTTCTTGAGCAGGACGGTCTTACCGGAGCGGGGCGGAGCGACGATCAGGCCGCGTTGGCCGAAACCGATCGGTGTGATCAGGTCGATGACGCGCAGGTCCTTGTCGTTGCCCTTGTCGCCGATGCGGATGCGACGGGTCGGATCGACGGCGGTCTGGGTGCGGAACGGGCGTTCCTTGTCGTACTTCGGGGCGGGGAGATGGATCGAGTTGCCGTTCGCTTCCTCGTTCGGATTGCTGCTCTTGTTGCGCGACCTGCGCCGCCGTTTCGAGCGCCGGTTGTTGTAACCCCCGCCGCCGCGGTTCCCGGTGCGGTTGCCACCGCCCTGGCCCTGGGCACGGTTCCCGTTGGCTTGCCGCTTTCTCCGCTTCGCGACTCCGCCGCCGCCACCGCCGCCACCACGCCGACGCGCATCGTTCACTCCCGATTCCTCCCTCTTCCCCGTCAGTATGTCGTTGAGACCGGACACGATGGAGACCGTGACACCGA
>JAUIEM010000067.1 GCA_030428695.1 bacterium | reverse complement strand
CGGTGCCCGTGGTCGAGCCGCAGGGCGCAGGCGACGTGAAGGCGCCCGCAGGGAAGAAGGCGGAGGCCGCGCTCGCGGAGAAGGCGCCGGCGCAGGCTGCCGCGGAGGAAGCTCCGCCGGCCTCGTCGAGCGCCCCGACCCCGCTCGCCCCGACCCCGCTCGTCCCGCCCGCGCCGGCGATGGCTTCGACGGGAGCTGCCGAAGCGGGGAGCCCGACCGCGAGCGCGCCCCTGGCGGGGACCTGCCCGGAGGCGGAGGAGCCGCTGAGCCCGGAGCCCTCCGGCTCGTCCCTGCCGCTGCTGGAGAAGGCCGCGCGCGCCGCGCCGGCCCAGGGCGTGTGGTCGGCGGACGGCCGGGAGGCCCTGCGCCAGGACGCGATCGCGACGCTGATGACGACCGCGCCGGAGCTCGCCGAGATGCTCGAGGACGTGCCGCTGGAGTTCGACGAGGAGCCGACCCACGGCCTGACGGCGAGCGGCTCCCTGCCGATGCCGAGCGCCCTCGATCCGCACGCCAAGCGGCCGGCCGGCTGTGTCTCCCTCGGCATGCGGGCGGCGACCCGGGCCGCGCTGCAGGCGAAGGCGGAGGAAGAGGCGCTGGAGCTGCTCGATCCGTCCGGCGAGCTGGCCGCCGAAGCGGGCAAGGACGACCGCGGGCAGGCCTCGCAGACCTTCGTCGAGATAGCGAGCCAGGCGCCTGCGCTCGGACAGCCGGAGGAAGGGGCCGCCGCGTCTGCCACGGAGACCGAGGCCGGAAACGGACGGCGCTCCGGGGGCATCGCCGGTTCCGCGTCGCGCGCACCGCAGGCCACCGCCGGTTCCGCGGCGCATGCACCGCAAGCCTCCGGGCATGCACCGCAGGCCAGCGCCGGTTCCGCCGCGCATGCACCCCAAACTTCCGCCGGTTCCGCGGCGCATGCACCGCAAGCCATCGCCGGTTCCGCGGCGCATGCACCGCAAGCCATCGCCGGTTCCGCGGCGCATGCACCGCAAGCCATCGCCGGTTCCGCGGCGCATGCACCGCAAACTTCCGCCGGTTCCGCCGCACATGCACCGCAAGCCCTCGCAGCTTCCGCGTCGCCGGCGTCGCCTGCACCCCAAGCCTCCGCCCCGCACGCCTCCTCCGCGTTGGCCGTGCAAGCTTCCGCGGTGCTGGCGCCGGAAGCGGACGCTCCCCGAGCCTCCGCGCCGCCGCGCGCCAGCTTCGGGATCCTGACCCGGGCCGCCGAGCTCGAGGACATGCTCGTCCCCTCCGAGCGGCGCGCGCCGGCCGCTTCCCTCGCTCCGGCCCCTCGGCCTGGGGCCGCCCCGGCCAGCGCCGCGGCCCGCGCCCAGGCCCTGGCGGACGCCCTCGACGCCGCGCCGGAGGCCCCCGCAGCGGAGGCTCCCGCGCCGTCGCCGGTGCCCGCCTTCGCGAAGCCCGCCGAGCCGGTGCAGGAGCCCTCGGAGCCGCACGCTCCGCAGGTTCCCGCCCCGCAGCCCGGCGAGACCCTGCCGCCCTTCAGCCTGCTGGCGCCGGTGACGCCGCAGACGGCGGTCGAGGACGACAGCGAGATCCAGGCCCAGGCCGAGCGGCTGGTCGAGACCCTCGGCAACTTCAAGATCGCCGCGGAGGTCGTCGCCGTCGCCCGCGGGCCGGTCGTCACGATGTTCGAGATCCAGATCGCGGCGGGCATCAAGGTCCAGAAGATCCTCGGCCTGTCCGACGACCTCGCGATGGGCCTGCGTGCGCATTCCGTCCGGATCGTCGCGCCGATCCCGAAGAAGTCGACGATCGGCGTCGAGATCCCGAACAAGACCCGCAGCAAGATCGTGATGCGTGACGTGCTCCAGGACGAGCGCCCCGACCGGCGCGGTCCGCGGATTCCGCTCTACCTCGGCACCGACGCCGTCGGCGAGCCGCTGGTCGCCGACCTCGCCCGCATGCCACACGCCCTGATCGCGGGCGCGACCGGCTCGGGCAAGTCGGTGTGCATCAACTCGATCCTGGTCAGCATCCTGATGACGCGCACCCCCGAAGAGGTGCGGCTGATCCTGATCGACCCGAAGATGGTCGAGCTGTCCCTGTTCGCCGGCATCCCGCACCTGCTCGCGCCGGTGATCACCGACATGAAGAAGGCGCCGCCGACCCTCGAGTGGATCGTGCAGAAGATGGAGTCGCGCTACAGCGTGCTGTCGCGCGTCGGGGTCCGCAACATCCACCGCTTCAACAGCCTGTCCGAGCGGGAGAAGCAGCGCCGCCTCGACAAGCGCAAGGACGACGGGGTGGTGCCGGACAAGCTGCCGTACATCGTCGTCGTGGTCGACGAGCTCGCCGACCTGATGATGGTCGCCGGCAAGGAGGTCGAGGAGTCGATCGCGCGCCTCGCCCAGAAGTCCCGGGCGGTCGGCATCCACGTGATCCTCGCCACCCAGCGGCCGAGCGTCGACGTGATCACCGGCCTGATCAAGAGCAACATGCCGACCCGCATCTGCTTCCAGGTCGCCAGCCGGATCGATTCCCGCACGATCCTCGACCGCAACGGCGGGGAGAAGCTGCTGCGCAACGGCGACATGCTGTTCATGCCCCCCGGCACCGCCGACCTGACGCGGGCCCAGGGGGCGCTGGTCGAGGACGAGGAGGTGTCGGCGCTGGTCGAGTGGTGGAAGCAGCGCGGCACGCCGGAGTTCCACCCCGAGCTCCTCAACATCGAGCCGGAGGACAAGAAGTCCGACGGCAAGGGCTCCGGCGGGCGCAAGGTCGATCCGCTGTACGAGAAGGCGATCAAGGTGCTGCTGACGACGGGCCGGGGCTCGGTCTCGCTCCTGCAGCGCAAGCTGGAGATCGGCTACACGCGCGCCGCGCGGCTGGTCGACATGATGGCCAAGGACGGCATCGTCGGGGAATACAAGGGCAGCCAGGCCCGGGAGATCCTGATGACCTGGGATGAATGGCAGGCCCAGGGGGATGAGGGGGATGAGGAGGAGTGAGGTGCGGGGACCGCCTGGGAGATACCGCGGCTTGCAACGGAATCTGCCACGTAGGTTCTGCCCGCGATCGGCGGGCGGGGGTAAACCCCGCCCCTACACGATTCTCTGGCAGTCGCGGAACAAGCATGTAGGGGAGGGGTTTACGAGGCTGTCTCACGGACCCGATGACGCACGTCCCAACGCGTGCGGCGGGCGGGTCAACCCCGCCCCTACACGATTCTCTGTAAGTCGCGGAACAAGCATGTAGGGGAGGGGTTTACCCCCTCCCGTCGCACTTCGGGAACGGACCTCCCCTCGCGGGACCTGACGTAGGCTGAGGTTTGTACTCCTCACCACTGGACGCGACCGGGTAGCGCGCCCCACGTGCTGGTTACGCTCCACAAGAGCTCGTTCGAGCGATCGCCGATGATGTCGCGGGCTCGACGGGACAGGCGTGGATCGCCTGCACGGCGTCGACGACGAGGACCAACCCACACCCGGGCTTCAGCCCGCGCGGCAAATCGGGTACACTCCTGCGGCGCCCGCGCGTCGGGCGCGTAGCTGACCGGGGACGCCCGGTCCGGAGATACCGTGGAAACACCGAAACCCGCCGTCGGCATGGTCAGCCTCGGCTGCCCCAAGAACCTCGTCGACTCCGAGGTGATGCTCGGCGACCTCGCCCAGGGCGCCTTCCCGATCACCGGGGACCCGGGCCAGGCCGAGGTCGTGATCGTCAACACCTGCAGCTTCATCGAGGCCGCGCGCGCCGAGTCCCTCGACGCGATCAAGCAGATCGCGGCGCTCAAGGCCGACGGCGGCCTACGCGGCCTGGTCGTCACCGGCTGCATGGCCCAGCGCTACGGCGATGAGCTGCGCCGCCAGGTGCCAGAGATCGACGCGATCGTCGGCATGTCGAACTACGCCAAGCTGCGCGACACCGTCGCCGAGCTGAGCGCCCGGGCCCCGAAGACCCACGTCGACGGGCGCTGCGAGCGGCCGAAGGACGAGGGCGTGCGGCTGCGGCTGACCGCCCGGCACACCGCCTACCTGCGGCTGAGCGAGGGCTGCGACAACCCCTGCACCTTCTGCGCGATCCCCGGCTTCCGCGGCAGCTTCCGCAGCAAGGAGCCGGAGCAGGTGCTCGCCGAGGCGCGGCAGCTGTGCGCCGACGGGGCCCTCGAGCTCAACCTGATCAGCCAGGACCTGACCAGCTACGGGAAGGACCTCGAGGGATGGGACCTCGCGCGGCTCCTGCGCGCGCTCGAGGAGGTCGAAGGGCTGCGCTGGATCCGGCTCCTGTACGCGTACCCCGCCTTCGTCACCGACGCCCTGCTCGACGAGCTGGCCCGCAATCCGAAGGTGCTGCCCTACATGGACATGCCGATCCAGCACATCGCGCGGCGCATGCTCAAGCGCATGGGGCGGCTGTACAAGGGCCTCGACCATCGGAAGCTGCTCGCGAAGATCCGCGAGAAGGTGCCCGGGCTCGCCCTGCGCACGACCTTCATCGTCGGCTTCCCCGGTGAGACCGACGCCGACTTCGAAGAGCTGCTCGCCTTCGTCAAGGACTTCCGCTTCGAGCGGCTCGGGGTGTTCACCTACTCGACCGAGGAGGGGACGCCGGCCGGCGAGCGCTTCACCGACGACGTGCCCGAGGAGGTCAAGCTCGAGCGCCAGCGCCGGGTGATGGAGGCGCAGCAGGAGATCGCCTGGTCCTTCCAGGACAGCCTGGTCGGCCGCGAGCTCGAGGTGCTGATCGACAGCGCCGGGCCGGACGGGGTGTGCGGGCGGACGCCGTACGACGCCCCGGACATCGACGGGGTGGTGTGGATGGCGGGGGAGGGGCCGTTCCCGGTCGGCGAGCTGGTGCCCTGCAGGATCCTCGCGTCGCAGGGCTACGATCTGGTCGCCGAGCGGGCGCCGACGGGGGATGCGGGGTGAAGGGGCTGCCCAACCTGCTGACCGGGTTGCGGCTCGTGCTCGCGATCGTGTTCTTCATCATCCTCGAGCTGACGCTGCAGGCGGGTCCGGGGGATTATTTTCGCGAGTCCGTCTTGCCGATGACTGTGGGCCTTGTTATTTTCGCAATAGCGGGCATTACAGACATTCTCGATGGTCGGTTGGCCAGAGCCTGGAACCTGCAGAGCGACTTCGGGCGCATCGCAGATCCCCTCGCCGACAAGGTCATCATCGCTGGCGCCCTGATTTTCATGATTCCCCTCACCCGGGAAACCGGTCCCGATGGAATGTGGGTCGTCCAGCCATGGATGGTGGTGACAGTCCTCGGGCGCGAGTTTCTGGTCAACGGCCTGCGTTCCTTCGCCGAGTCGCGCGGCATCGCCTTTGGAGCCAAGACCTGGGGCAAGCTCAAGATGTTCACCCAGTCGATCACGGTCGGCATCCTGTCTGGCCACCTCGGGTGGTGGCGCGATGCGCTGTGGGTGAAGTGGCTCGCGCTGCTCGCGACCTGGTTCATGGTCGGCGTCACCGCGATCTCCGGCATCGTCTACCTGTACAAGGCCCGCGGCCTGTTGAAGGGCGACCTCGCGGGCGAGACCTCGCCGGCGGGCTCGACCACCGCGGCGGCACCGCCGCCCTCCTGAGCCCGGTGACGGGCGCCCCTCCCCTCCGACCCTTCCGTCTCCGACGGCATGAGGAGCCCAGCCATGGCTGACAACCCAGCGCGGCGCACATCGAACCGGCGTCCCGCCGCCAGCAAGGGCAAGCTGTCCGGGCGGCAGAAGGCGGGCAGCCGCAAGCTCTCGCGCGACCGCAGCTCGGGTGGTTCCCGCAAACGCTCCGGGGAGATCAAGGCGGTCAAGCGCGGGCCGAAGCGGCGCGGGCATCCGAGCGCCTCGGGCAAGATCTCCGCGGTGCGCAAGTCGAAGCGCGTCAGCGAGCAGGCGGTGGTCGGCGAGGGCGAGCCGGGCACCGAGCTCGAGCTCGAGGTCGTCCAGGCGAGCTTCCAGCGCGGCCTGCCGATCGCGGCCAAGATCGCGATCGTCACCGCGGCGCTGCTGGCGGTCGCGTGTATCGTGCTCGGGGTGGTCGTCGCCGACATCACGACGAAGTCCGTCGAGGCCGAGATCAACTACTCGGGCGTCGCGATGTGCAACGTGCTCGACCGCTCGATGGACCACTTCTGGGTGGCGACGGAAGACTACCGGACGGTCGACAACTACACGACCACCGAGCACTACCACACCCGCAAGGAGCGCGTGCAGCAGCGGCTCAACCAGCTGATCAACGATCCGGGCAGCGCCGACCAGATCTACAACGTGATCATCCTCGAGCCGGACAAGACCGCCTACCTGGTCAGCGCGATCCCCGCGGACAAGGTCAGCCAGGGCACCGCGGTGGAGCTCGAGTCTCCGGTCGGCGACATCGACATCAGCGAGCTCGAGGTCACCATCGGCGCCAAGAGCGTGCTCGTGCGCCGCTTCGAGAAGCGCATCGGCCAGTGGGTCGAGCCCGAGGACTTCGACGATGAAGAGAGGGAAGAGGGCGTCGAGGGTCCGTCGGAGGACGCGGTCTTCGAGTACAAGGTGCTCAACATCCTGCTGTCGGCCGAGCGGATCGAAGAGGTCGGCCGGAACCTCCAGCTGCGGACGATGATCGCGGCGGTGGTCGTCATCCTGATGGGCGTCGCCCTGTCGATCGTGATGGCGAGCTTCTTCACCGCCCCGATCCGGGTCCTGGTGCAGGACGTCGAGACGGTCTCCGGCGGCGACCTCGAGCACAAGACCGAGGCCCGCAGCCGCGACGAGATCGGGCTCCTGGCCGAGACCTTCGACATCATGACCCGCAACCTGAAGGTCGCCCAGGACGCGGAGGCGAAGAAGAAGAGCATCGAGCACGAGCTCAACATCGCCAAGGAGATCCAGACCAAGCTCTTGCCCGAGCGCATCCCGAAGATCCCGGGCTACTCGATGCACGCCTATTACCAGTCGGCGCGCGAGATCGGGGGCGACTACTACGACTTCATCATCATCGACGAGCACCACCTCGGGATCATCGTCGCCGACGTCTCCGGCAAGGGCATCCCGGCCTCGATGGTGATGACGATGACGCGCAGTCTGATCCGCCTGGCGTCCCATCGGAACACCAGCGCCCAGGACACGCTGCGCAAGGTCAACCGCATCCTCGCCAAGGACATCCGGCGCGGGATGTTCGTGACGGCTGCCTACATGGTCCTCGACATCCGCACCCGCAACCTGAAGATCTGCAGCGCCGGGCACAACCCGCTGCTGTTGTACCGGGCCGCCTCGCGCACCCTCGAGTCGATCAAGCCCAAGGGCATGGCCCTCGGCTTCGACAAGGGCCCGGCCTTCGACAAGAGCCTCGAGGAGAAGGACGTCACCCTGCGTCCCGGCGACTGCCTGGTCGCCTACACCGATGGCGTGGTCGAGGCGATGAACGACGCCAAGGAGGAATACGGCGAGACGCAGCTCGAGGCGATCGTCACCCAGCACGCCGCCCTGCCGGTCGAGCGCTTCGTCGAGCAGATCGTCGCCAGCCTGCAGGAGCACCGGGGCATGGCCGAGCAGTCCGACGACATCACGATCACGACGCTGTCGGTGAGCTGATGCCCGAGGTGCGGCGCCAGCTCTCGATCCGCAACGAGACCAGCAATCTCAGCCTGGTCCGGCGCTTCGTCGGCGACCTGCTCGACGGGCTCACCCTGATGCCGGAGACGCGTTACCAGATCATTCTCGCCGTCGATGAGGCGGTGTCGAATATCATGGAACACGCCTACGGCACCGAGAACCAGGGGCCGATCCATCTCGAGGTCGAGGCCGACGACGAGGCCCTGCGGTTTCGCTTCGTCGACGAGGGTCGACCGTTCCGTCCGGGGGAGGTCCGCGACCCCGACCTGGCCGAGCATTTTCGGGCCGGGAAGCGCAAAGGGTTGGGAATCTTTCTGATGCGGCGGATAATGGACGAGGTCCAGTACGTGTTCGGCGAGGTCAACGAGCTGACCCTGGTCAAGCGGCTCGACAACACCTCGCGGCCCGCGCTGGGAATGAAGGAGGACAACCTTCATGCCCGGTCTTAATGTGCGAGTGCGCCGGCTCTCGAGCCGTACGGCGATGATCGAGGCCGAAGGGCAGCTCGACTTCGCGACCTTCGAGCGGCTCGAAGAGGCCTTCACCGAGCTCTTCAACGAGGGCATCTACCGGCTGATCCTGCGGCTGCACAAGCTGAGCTACATGTCGAGCGCCGGGGTCGGCGTGCTGATCGGGGCGCGATCGACGGTCCACGAGCACCAGGGCAAGATGGTGATCATCAACGACCTGCAGGCCCACGTGCGCGAGGTCCTGGACATCCTCGGCGTGTCGCAGATCTTCGCCTTCGCCGACGACCTGACCGCCGCCCACATGGTGCTGAACAACCACTCGCCGGCGAGCTGAGCTCAACGCTTGAAACGCGCGGCGACCCGCCCACGGGCCAGCCGGGCGAGCACCCCCATCCGGCTCCACCACCGCAGCGCCCGCTCCGAGACCGGCTGGCCGCCGTCCAGGGACAGCCACAGGCGCAGCAGGTGGCGCTTCTTCTCCGGGGCGTCGTGGTCCTCGAAGGAGGTGCGGCCATGCACGACCGTGTGGTTGCTCAACAGCTGGATGTCGCCAGGACGCAGCTCCATGTCCAGGGCGAGGCCGGGGGCGTGGAGGAGCTCGTCGTACAGCCCGAGCAGCGCTCTCTGCTCGGGGAGGACCGGCGGCGGATCCGGCAGCTCGAGGGCCGAACGGAAGTAGCCCGCGTGCCAGAAGGTGCGCAGCGCGCCCCCGCGGTGGGCGCAGGGGACCAGGGGCATCGTCCGCACGCCGCCTTCGCCGCGGGTGTCCATCGGGAAGGGCTTGTAGAGGAAGGGGACGAGCTCCGGCCGCCGCCGCAGCACCTCGTTGTACACGCTGACCGAGCTCGCGATCCGGCTGTTTCCGCCGGATCGCGCCTGCTTCAGGCAGAGCAGCCCGACGACGTCGGCGAGGTCGCAGTGGAAGTCGATGCGCTCGCTGGTCCGGTACTGGCGCACGGTGCGGCCGGGGCTGACGCCGGTGTCGCGGACGTGGCCGAGCAGGTCGCCCTGGGGGTTCTGGGCGCCGGGGATGCCGAGGTGCAGGCCGAGGCACCAGAAGAACACCTCCGCCTCCTCCTGCGACCAGCGCTCGACGGGGATCCCGCCGATGACGACGAAGCCCCGGCCCCGCCCGAGCGTCTCCCGCCAGCCTTCGATGCGCGCGGCCAGCCCGGGCAGCGGGAAGTCGCTCCGGCGCAGGCTCTCGGTCGGCCGGCCGAGCTCCCGCACGTGGGCGATGGCGGCGTCGAGCTCGGCGATCTCGGCCGGCGCGAGCGCTTCCCTCCAGGACCCTTCGTCGAGCGCGTCCCCGCGCCAGGCGGCGGCCCCCTCGACGGGTGTGCGGCGGACGCCGGTGTGGGGGCGGGCGAAGTAGTGCAGGGCCTGGTCGACCTGGGAGCGGCGCACGGGGGTCCTCCGGAAAGGGGGCGTTTCTAGCATCCTCCCGGACGTGGGGCAAGGTCCGCCGGCTTGGCTTCCCTATTCCGCCGGGCTGACCGCCGCAGGCAGGCAGGCAGCGGCGATCGCGGCGAGATGGCGGTGGTCGGTTCCGCAGCATCCGCCGAGCACCCGCAGCGCCGGCAGCTGATCGAGCAGGCCGCGGTACTCGGCGCCGAGGGCGAGCGGGTCGCCGGTGTCGAGCGCCTCGCAGGCGTCGAGCTCGGCGTGGCTGAGACGCGACGCGTTCGCGCGCAGCCCGGCGAAGCGCTCCAGACGTGGGTCACCGGCGGGAAGCGCGGCGGCGAAGTGGCTCGGATGGGCGCAGTTGATCATGTAGTACGCGGGGCCTTCGCCGGTCTCGCGGTCGACCCGCGCGACCGCCTCGAGCAGCCCCTCACCGGTGGGCAGCCTGCCGTCGACCTCGACGGTAAAGCTGATCACGACCGGCATCCCCGCGTCCGTCGCGGCCCGGACGATGCCGATCGCCTCGTCGACGTAGGGCAGGGTCATCGCCGTGATGAGGTCCGCCTCGGTGTCCGCGAGGACGCCGATCTGCTGTGCGTGGTAGGCGCGCGCCTCGTCCGGGGTCATGCGCTCGCCGGGGATGTAGCCGTCGCCCCGGGGGCCGATGCAGGCGCTGATCACGAAGGGCCGTCCCGGGCGCTCGAAGTCGTCGCGGACCCGTTCCATCAGCGCGATGCTCTCGCGGTTCAGACGTTCGAGCTCGCCCTCGGTGTAGCCGATGCGAGGCGCCCAGTCGGCGCTTGCACGCCACGTCGGGCTCTCGAGGATGAAGCCACAGCCGGCCTCCGCGGCGACCGCGAGGTAGGGCCGGAAGTAGTCGTACAGGAGCTGGCGGCCGCGGGCGTCCTTGACCAGGTCGACGGCCGCGAAACAGGGCAGGTCGATGCCGTGATGGAAGACAAGGGTGGTCTCGAGGCCGCCGTCGGTGAGGAAGAGAGGGCCGGCGAGCTGGGGCAGCTGTGTGCGGTAGCGGGGCATGGTACACCTCCTTGGGTTCGTGCTTCGCTGCCTGGGAGGATACAGGGAGACAGACTGGTCTGTCTACCTGTTGGGGGATTTTCTGGGCGCGCGGGTCGCGGAAATGAAGGAGTGAGAGAAGGATCTATCGGGAATGCAGGAAGTCAGGAACGCAGGAAAAGAGGGGAAGGGAAAGAAGGAAGAGAAAGAGGCCCCGCGAGGGGAGGTCAGTTCGCGAAGTGCGACGGGAGGGGGTAAACCCCTCCCCTACATGTTTTTCCCACGATTGCTCGAGTTCTTGTAGGGGCGGGGTTTACCCCCGCCCGCCGATCGCGGACAGAGCTTACGCTGAGGTGAGTATAGACTTCTTTCTTCGTCTTCTCTTTGTCTTCTCTTCGTCTTCTCTTTCCTACTATTTTCTCGCCATTGACTGATCTGATTGACTGACTGGCCTGACTTCTTTCTCTTCTTCCGTTCGTCCCTCGAAGCCGGTCATCGCCCGGAGCACACGCGATGCCTGGGCGAAGGGCGCGGGGCTGCGCAGGATCTTGGCGAGCGCGAGGGCGCCGTCGAACATCAGCACGTAGGCATCGACGACCGGCTCGATGGCGAACGCGCGCGGAGCCTCGCCCGAGGCGGAGAGCTCGAGGGTCAGCGCGCGCAGCCAGCGACGCGTCTCGGCCTTGTCCTCGACCGCCGTCGCCCAGGCAGGGTGGTCCGGGCCGGGCAGCTGGGCGACGAGCAGATGGGTGGTGCAGCCCTGGAAGTCCGCCGCCTCCATCCAGGTGGGCAGCAGCTCGAGGGGCGCGAAGAAGCGCTCCTTCGCGGTCTTGAAGGCCGCCATGCGGCGGTGGATCTCATCCCACTCGAGCTGGATGCGGCGCTGCGCGTAGGCCTCGACCAGCGCGTCCTTGGACGCGAAGTGTCGGTAGAAGGTGGCCTTGGTGGTCTCGGCCTCGGCGATGATCTGGTTGACGCCCGTGGTCGGGATGCCCTGCGCGTAGAAGAGGCGGTGGGCGACGGCCAGGATGCGTTCGCGGGGATGCGGCTTCTTCATGGCCGCAGGGTAGCACAGAGAGACCGGTCGGTCTATGGGGAGTCCTGTTCGACGAGCTCCCGCAGCCGGGCCTCGAGCTCCGCGAGCTCCTGGAGGTGTGTGGCGAGCGCGCTCTCCAGGGCGGCGAGCTCGTCCCCACGGGCCGTCGCCCGCCCGGACGCGGAGGCCGCGAGCGCGCGGTGCTCCGCGCCGCTGGACCGGTACCCGCGCTGCTCGGCCTGCAGCTCCTCGACGCGGCCCTCCTGCTGCATGCGCGCCGTCACGGCCCGGTTGTACGCCTCCTCGAGCGGCAGGTAGGCCGCCTCCTCTTCGGCGAAAGCGCTCCGCAGCGCCTCCCGAGGGCTGTTGTTGATCGCGTCGACGTGCCCGTTGTACTCGTCGACCAGCGCGCTGATCCGCAGCTGGGCGCGCTTCTGGGGCAGGTAGCGGAACTCGACGACCTCCTCGTCTCCCTCGACCCAGGAGGCGACGAGCTCACACTCGGACGCGTTGTTCCAGTAGAAGCGTGGATCGGCGTCGATCCATCGCTCGTAGGTGGCGATGTCGGCCTCGAGCGAGGCGATCTCCCGATCGATCTCCGGCAGCCGGTTGCGCCGGAGCGTGTCGGACGCCACCTCGCTGTCGAAGCGGGCCCTGGCCGACTCGAAACGCAGCCGCGCGGGCTCGTAGCGGCCGGCAACCTCGCGCTCGTTGGCGTACAGGTCGGTCAGGATCGCCTGCTCCGGATCGAGCGCCCGCTGCACACCCGCCGCCTCGCGGTCCTGCTCGGCGGCGGCCCGGGTCTCGCGCTCCGCCTGCGCCCAGGCCTCGCGGACCTCCCGCCCGAGCGCTTCCTCCGGCGCTGCGGCGAAGGCGGCGCGCAGGGCAGGGAGCGCGGGCAGTCCCGGCACCAGCGGGGCGAGCTCCTCCCTCCGGGTCCGGAACAGCGCCGGAAACAAGCCGTCTCCCTCCCACAAGAGCGCCGGGGCGATCGGCTCCGCGGTCGGAGGGTCCTGCTCGAAGCCCTGGAGCTGCTCCCGTGCGAAGGCCGGCAGGCCGTAGCCCTCCAGCGCGGGGAGCAGGGCCGCGCGCTCGAGCGCGCGCTGGTAGCGGGCGAGGCGTTCGCGTGCGGCGTCGGTGGCGGCGGGGGCCTGGGCCTCGGCGCGCAGGGCTTCGCCGAGGGCGCCCTGCAGCGTGTCGATGCGGGCCAGGCGTTCGGCCGCCTGTTCCCGCAGGGCGGCGATCCTCGAGCGCCGGGCCTCGAGGGCGGCGGGGTCCTGGGCGTGGAGGACGCCGCAGAGGAGGAAGAGCAGGAGACCGCGCATCGGCTACTCCTCGAGGATGCCGCGGGCGGCATCCTGCAGTCGGGCCAGGGCGGGGGCCTCGGAGCCGCAAGCCTCGACCAGGGTCTCGCCGCTGAGCCGGCGGCGGTAGATCGCGTAGGAGAGGTTCTCGCCGTCCTTTTGCCGCGTGCTCGTCACGACCGCGCGGCCCCCTCCGATCACGACCAGCCACTCGTGGAAGCGGCGCCCGTCCTCCGGCGGCGCGCTCTCGCAGCGGAAGACCTCGGCGTCGAGGGCGGGCCAGCTCTGCTCGTGGCGGAAGCGGTCCTGGTGCAGCACGGTCAGCAGGTTGCGCAGGGCGGCGGCCTCGGCGCCATCGTCGGCGAGGGCGAGGGAAGCGGCCGCGAGCGGGTAGGCGTGGGCCCGGATCGCGAGCACCGCCCGCGCCCGGTGCAGCCCGGCGGCGTCCCGGGGCAGGGCGCCGGCCTGCTCGAGCCGGTGGCTGAGGGCCAGGCCGGCGTCGAGCACCTCGTTCAGGCGCTCGGGGACCAGCCCGGTGTGCCGCGCGAGGCCCCCGTAGCAGCGCACCAGCTCGCGGGCGACCGCCTCGTCCCCGGCCGCCGCGACGTGCACCCGGCCGAGGGCGCAGGCGGCGCGGTACCAGGACTCGGGGTGGTCATCCCAGGCGAGCACGGCGACCGCTTCCTCCGCCCGCGCGCGCAGCGCCTCGAGCTGCTCCCGCTTCGCGATCTCCCGCAGCGCCGCGTCGACCGCGTCCTCGCTCGCAGGGAGCGGCCCGAGGTCGCGGTCTTCGGCCTGCGGCCAGTCGCGGCGTGCGAGCCGCAGCCCGCCGCCGATCCGCGTCACCGTGAACAGCGCCGGGAGCGCGGCCCCGTCCTCCAGCAGCAGGAAACACACCGGACCGTCGCTCGCGCCGCGGACCCAGAACGGGAACAGCCGCCGCTCGTCCTCCCCGAAGACCCGATAGCCGGCCTCGTCGAGGGCGTCGAGGCCGCGGCGGGCCAGGGCGCCGCGGACCTGCGCCCGGAGCTCCTCCCCGCCGGGCAGATCGCCCCCCTCACGCAGGGCCCGGGCGGCGAGGGGCGCCCAGCCGAGCTGCTGGTAGAGGCGGGCCCGTAGGGCGTGGGCGCGGCCGTCGGCGCCGCCGGATACGGCGCTGAGGAAGGCCGCGGCGGCCTCGACCTCGTCGCGTAGGAGCTCCGCCCCGCGGCTGCCGGCGGCGTGCTCGCGCAGGGCGGCGCGGGCGCCGAGGGTGACCAGCGCGGCGCGGGCCTCGAGCGGGGAGCCGCTGCGGCCGGCGGAGATCTCGCCGAGCCCCCGCTGGCGGGCGGCGGCGAAGCGCCCGGCGGCGAAGTCGGCGCGGCTCGCCTCGAGGTCGGCGCGGACCGGGTCGGACACACAGCCGACACAAGCGATGATGACGAGCGACAAAAGGCTTCGATATGTCATGACAGTTCAAGTTATACGCGGGCAGGGCTCGCCGCAAGGTGTCCGTGGCAGGGTCGCGCCGCCAGCGCGCGGAGCCCGGCCGTCCACCGCCAGGGGCCGGACGCGCTCGTCGGGTCTGCCGCCCTCGGTTGACAAGGGCCGCCCGGCGGCGCTACCCTCCAGGATCGCCGGGGACCCCCGGAGCCTGCCCGTGCCCCGGTCGGAGGAAGAAGATGGCGCTGCGTTTCGACCCCCCGGGCGTCATCCGCGAAGTGCTGGTTCTCGACGACAAGCGGGCGGTCAGCTTCTACGTCGACCTGCTCTGGCCGGTGGAGGAAGGCAGCGCCGCGGCGCGACGGGTCGTCCTCCTGCACCCCCTCGCCCCGTGGATCTCGCTCAAGGCGCGCGGCGTCGAGCCCCTCGCGGCCGACGCCCCCGAGCTGCTGCGCAACCACGTCGCCTTCGGCGCGTCGGACGTGATGTTCGAGGTCGGACCGCAGCCGATCCGTATCGAGCTGACCCTGGTCCTCGAGCACGCGGCCTTCAAGCAGCGCGTCGAGGCGGGCCTGGAGAAGATCGAGGAGGACGTCCGGGCCTACGCCTTCGAGGACGGCCTGCTGACCGCCCACGAGCAGCGCATCCCCCTGCGGGTGCGGCGGGTGGCGACCCGCGACGAGCTCGCGACCTTCCCCGGGGTGTTCGCGATCGACTTCGGCACGACCAACACCTGCTGCGCCTTCAAGCGCGACCTCGAGGATCCCGAGCTCGTCACCTTCGCCGGCCGGCCGTCCCTGCCGTCGGCGATCTACTTCGACGAGATCCTCGACGCGCGCCGGCCCTCCTTCGTCATCGGGCAGAACGCCCTGAGCCACGTCCGCGACCGCTACGAGCACCGCAGCCTGCTGACCAGCGTCAAGCGCCGGCTCGGCGCGCCCGAGGCGCTCGCCTACCTGGTCTACAACGGCTTCGACGACTACGTCGAGTACTCGGTGGAGGCGGTCTGCGAGCTGCTGCTCGGCGAGGTGCTGCGCGAGTCCCGGCAGTTCCTCGAAGAGACCCAGGGCGCCGGCCGCATCGACCGCATCGTCGCGACCTACCCGACCTGCTTCGGGCTGAGCGAGCTCGCGGCGCTGCGGCGGGTCTTCGACGGCCTCGGCTACTCGGGGGACAACCTGATCCTGCGCTTCGACGAGGCGACGGCGGCGGCGTTCTACTACGTCCACCAGAAGATCGCCAAGGGGGTGCCGGAGTTCCTCGCCCGCTACGGCGCGACCGGGCGGGCGGTCGACGGGGCCCGCGAGCTCAAGCGCGAGAACGGCGCCGAGGTCGAGGTCGAGAAGCGCTGGGACGCGAACATCCTGCTGATGGACTTCGGCGGCGGCACCGTCGACAACGTCTTCTTCAACGTGCAGATCTTCCGCGAGGCGTCCGCCAGCTTCCAGTACGACCGCTTCCGCATCAAGATGCGGGTGGTCGGCCAGAACGGCGAGCGCTACTTCGGCGGCGACGACATCTCCCTGTGGCTGTTCCGGCTGCTCAAGGCGCGCTTCGCCCGCTACGGGCGCTCGACCCGGCAGGCGGTCGGCGAGGCCCTCGAGCGGCTGCGCAAGCAGGGCAGGGACGGGACGGAGGAAGCGGAAGAGCCCGCGCCTCCCGCAGCCGCGTCGGGCTCCGCGCCCCCCGGCGCTCACCCCCAGCCCGGCGCCGAGGCGCCTGCGGGCTACGTGCCCGCGCCGGGCTATGCGCCTCCGCCGGGGTACGCGCCCGCGCCCGGGTACGCGCCCGCGCCGGGGTACCAGCCGGCAGGCTACCAGCTGCCGGCAGGCTACGCGCCGCCGGCAGGCTACCAGCCCCCGGCGGGCTACCCGGTACCGGCGGGCTACCAGCCTCCGGCAGGCTACGCGCCGCCGCCCGGCTACGCGCCGCCCGGGAACGCGGCGCCTGGTGGAGCGCCGCCGCCGGGGTACGCGCCGCCTCCGGGCCATCCGCCGGGCTACCCGCCGCCCCAGGGCTACGCCTACGCCGTGCCGCAGGCGGCGCCGGCTGCCGGTCCGCCGCTGTTCGTCGACGCCGGGCGCTTCCGCGAGCTGTTCACGGGCCTCGCCGAAGATCTCGAGCGGGTGCTGCCGACGCGCTTCTCGGTCAGCGGGGAGGTCAGCGAGGCGCGGGTGGACGAATCGGCCTCCGCGATCTTCCACGAGATCGTCACGGCCGCCCAGGACATCCAGAAGCGCCTTGGCACCCCGAAGGACAACGGCCGCAGCGACGGCGCGCCGCCGGACAGCGCCTACCCCGAGCGGGCGAGCTCCCCGCGCATCGAGCTGAAGTTCACCGCCGAGCGGCTCGGCACCCTGATCGACAAGCTCAGCGGGGTCAGCATCGCCCGGGAGGACCTGCGCGACCTGATCGAAGAGCGCCTCGACGAGGCCCTCGAGCGCGCCTCCTTCCTGTGCTACGCCCGCGAGGACGACGGCTACGCCTGCCCGGAGCCGGTCGACATCGTCATCCTCGCCGGCAACACCGCCAACCTGCCGCTGGTGCGCCAGCGGGTCAGCGAGGTGCTCGAGATCCGGCCCGACCTGGTCTGGTTCGACCCCGCCAGCGCCAAGGCCTCGGTCGCTCTCGGCGCCTGCTACGCCGCCGAGCTCGGCCACGGCACCAGCCCGGGCCTGGAGGTCGAGGTCGAGACCCTGCTGCGGCGCCTGCCCTTCGTCGTCGGGGTGCCCGACCACGGCCGGCTGTTCGTGCTCTTCGACCGCGGCACGCCGCTGCCGGCGCAGACCCGGCTGCCGGCGAGCATGGTCTCGCGGCGCCTGATCCTGTCGAGCCGCAGCGGCTACTGCCCCGAAGAGCCGCCGACGCGCCTCGGCTGGTTCGACTTCTCCGAGGAAGGGGAGCCGCAGCCCAAGGGCCTGTTCAAGCGTTGGCTCGGCGCCAAGCGCGCCGAGGTGACGATCTGCGTCGACGAAGAGCGGAAGATCTTCGCGTTGCGCGACGGCAGACGCTACCGGCTGCATCCCCACGGCAGCGCCCCCAGCCCGCAGGCCGACCTGTACTCCGGTCGGCACTGAGATGCTCGCCCCCGTCCTCTCCAAGCTCGGCCCCCTGCGCCAGAAGCCGCGCCTGGGGCGGGCCTGGGAGCGGGCGCGGGAGGAGGTCGCGCGGGCCTGCCTGACCCTGTTCCACGCCGTCTGCGCCCGGCCCGCGCCCGGCCGGGACGCCGACAGCCGGCTGTACACCAGCCTGCGCCAGGCGCTCGACCGGCTCGCGCTCGAGGTCCTCCCCGCGGAGCCACGGGTCACCCTGCCCGCCGCCCTGACCTCGCCGACCTGGAGCGACGGCTGCCTGCTCTGGCCGGAGACCTCCGAGGCGCCGGCCGGTCGGGTGCTGCGCGTGCGACGCCTGGGCTTCGCTGGCGGGCACGCCGAGCTGGTGGTCGCCGCGGAGCAAGGGGAGGGGCCGCCGGGCTACGCGCTCGACGCCAAGGCCCCCGGGCTGCTGTCGAGCCTGCTCGGCGGAAAGGACGACGCCGGCCGCTTCCTCGAGCGGGTGCTCGCCCTCGAGGACGAGTCCCTCGCCGGCCCCCTGCGTTGCTGCCGGGAGCGCCTCGAGGACGCGGCCCGGGGCTGGCGGGCCGCGGTCGAGCAGGAGCTGTGCGCGGCGTTGGAGGAAGCGCGCGCGCTGCCGGCCGGACTGCGCGCCGTGGTCAAGGCCCTCGGCCTGGAGGTCATCGGCGAGGCGCCGGTCGCCGTCCCCGAGCAGCGCCGCGAGCCGGCGAGCCTGTTCGCCGACGGCCTCGGCCGGTTGCGTCTGGAGCACGCAGAGGAGGAGCGCGGGGCGGTGCTCGAGGTGCTGCGGCCCGGCCTGCGCCGGGCGGCACCTTCGGAGCTGCCGGCCCTGCTGCTGCCGGCGGACCTGCGGGTCAGCCTCGGCACGCGCCCGTCGGCGGTCGAGGAGCTGCTGCGTTCGCTGCGCGCGGAGCATCCGGCGGTGCAGGGACGCCTCGACGCCGTGCGCCGCCTGCCCCTCGACCAGCGCGACGGCCTGCCCGGGCGCGAGCTCGCGGTCGAGCTGTACGCCGACCTCGAGCGGGCGGCGGCCTTGCCGGCGCTGCGCGAGCGGCTGCGGGCGGCCCTGGTCCTGCTCGGCCTGCGGCCGTACCCGGCGCCGAGCGAACGCTTCCGGCTCGCGGCCCTCGACGAGCCCGGGGCGCGCCTCGAGGCCAGCGAGGACGCGCCGCGCGGGCAGGTGTTGCGGGTCGAGCGCCAGGCCTTCCTGTGGAAGGGCTGCCTGCTCGGGGAGCCGCGCTTCGTCCTCAGCACCGGCCCGGAGGACGGGCTCGCGCGGGTGCTGCGGGTGCTCGAGGAGGAGGGCGGGCCGCTGCCGGCCGAGCTCCCGGCGCTCCGGCAGACCCTCGAGGACGAGCTCCGGGCCCGGGTGGCCGACGCGGGGCGGGCCTTCCCGGCGTCGCTGATGGAGAGCCTGGTGCGGCTCCTGTGCTCGCTGCCGGAGGCACGAGCCGCGCTGCGCGCCGCCCTCGAGGACCAGCTGCGCATGCGAGGCCTGGAGATCCTCGTCGGCGACGGCGACGCCGGGTGCGAGATCGTCTCCGAGGAATACAGCGCGCTGCCCGCGGGTGCGACGGTGCGGGTGCTGCGGCGCGGCTTCCGCTACCTCGGGGAGACCTTCCAGCAGGCGAGGATCGTCCGCAGCCGGGGGCCGCTGCCGCCGCTGCGCGCGGGCTGGGAGCGCTGGTGGGAGAGCCTGCCAGAGAGCGCGCGGGCGCGCCTGCAGCCCTGGCGGGAGCGGGTGGACGCGGCGGGCGAGGCCCTGGTTCCGCCGCTGCTCGCCCTGTTCGTCGAGCTCAGCGAAGCGGGGGAACCCGGAGCGCTCGGCGGGCTCGCGGAGCTCCTGCGCGAGGGCGGGGTCGAGCTGTTGCCGGGGGACGATGCCCGGGCGCTGCCGCTCTCCCTGCTGGGGAGGCCGGACTGGAGGCTGCATCTGTGCGCCTCCCCGGAACCGGAGGGCGCGCTCCTCGCCGTGCGCCAGCGCGGCTACCGCTGGCGGGATGAGCGCCGCCCGGCCGTCGTCGAGCTCAGCCGCGGCCCCGATCCGCTCGTGCCGCTGGCGGTCGCGGCGCTCGCGGGAGAGCCGCTGTCCCTGGCGACCGCGGAGGGCGCGGTCGCCGTCGGCCTGCCGGCGGGTGCCGCCGCGCCGGCCGGCGCCTGGTTGGCCCGCCCACCGCCGCGAGAGCCGGAGGCGGGCGCCCTGTTCCTGTTCGCCCTGCGCGGCCTGTGTGGACCCGCCGACCGCGCCCTGGAGGCGCTGCTCGACAGCCATCTCGCCCGGCTCGGGGCGCGGGTGGTGCCGGCCCACGCCCGCGAGCCTCTGCCGAGCGTGCTGTGGGAAGGCTGCGTGCGCGGCTTCGCGGAGGAGGTTCCCGAAGGCTGCCTGGTCGGCCCCTACCAGCCCGGGCTGGCCTGGGGGAACCGCTGGCTGGTCGAGCCGCGCGGGCGGGTCAGCCTCGGTCCGCCGAGCCCGCTGCTCCGCCGCCTGCACGCCTGGCGGGCGGCCCGCGAGCAGGATCCGCCGGGGGCGCTGCGCTCGCGGTTGTTGCGGGCGCTCGGGGAGTCCCTCGCCGAGCTCGAGGCGCTGCCGCGAGCGAGCCACACCGAGTGGCCCGGGGTCGCGGCCCTGATCCGCGTGCTCGACGCCTGCGACGGGGCCGAGGCGAGCGGTGAGCCGCGGGTTCCTCCCCCGGCCCCGGAGCCGGCGGCGGCGGCCCGTGCCGGGGAGCTGATCGCCTGGCTGGGCGAGCTCGGCGCGAGGGTCGACCCGCTCCGCCCCGGCGAGCCCCTGTCCGCCCAGCCGGAGAGCTTCCCGCGCACGCCGCGGCCCGTCTTCGACAAGAGCCCCGACCTGGTGCTCGGGATCGTGCATCGGGCCGTGGTCTTCCGCGAGGCGACCTTCCGGGCGACCACCGAGCTCTGGGTCGGAGCGGGCCGCCGGCCGCACATCCTCGCGCAGCTCGAGCGCTTCGCCCTCGAGGCCCGGATGGCGGGCATCCGCGACGAGGCCCTCGACACCCTGGTCGGCCAGGCCCGCGACCCGGACGCCCACGCCCTGCACTTCCGCGTGATCGAGGCGGTCAACCTGCTCTACCGCTGGTCGGCGGAAGGCCGCGCCTTCGCGCGCGGGGCGGAGCTGCTGCACGAGTTCCTGCACGGCATCCTCGGCCCGCTCGGCTACCGATTGAAGGGGATCGAGCCGGGCAGCGACTTCGCGAGCCTGGGCAACCAATGGCTCGAGCCGCGCTTCGTGCACGAGCCCGGCGCGACCGGGCACTCGATCGTCCGCGTGGTGCGGCCGGCCTTCGCCGACGGCGAGGGGGAGGTCGTGCAGCGGGCGTTGGTGGAGGTCGCGCGATGACGGTGCAGCCTCCCCGTATCCTGGCCCGTTCGTTCTTACCGGGCGTAGGGGCGGGGGCTATCCCCGAGGGGAGAATCCCGCGGCGAGCTCCGGGATTCGCCAGGAGACGCCGCGCCTTCTTCGTCCACGCCGCTGCCGCGCAGCGACGTGCCCGCGGCGCGCCGAGGCAGGTCTGCGCGCCGGACGGGGTACGCGGAGGTCAGTGGAACTTCCACTTCCAGGCAGAACGAAGGCGGGCGACAGATCAGGAAGGAGGGAGTCAGATCGCAGATCGCAGCCGATGTGAAGTGCAGGAGACTCGGGACAAGAGCGGCCCGGCGCCTCCTCTTGGCGTCCTGGCGCCTGGGCGTCCTGGCGGTTTCTCGTCTTCCGTCAAGCCGCTCGCGCTGCTCGTCCTGCTGGTCGGCTGCGTGGCGCCGGAATCCCCGGAGCCTCCGCCCCAGACCCCGCCCGCCGACACCCCCGCGGTGCTCGTGCCGTCGGGCGCACCGGTCGCGGCGCTCGCGGCCTGGGGGGAGGAGTGCTGGGTCGTGCGGGAAGACGCCGCGCTCGAGCGCCACGGCCCCGACGGCGTGCGCGCCATCGACCGGCTGCAGGCACCGGCCAGCGCGCTCTTCGTCGACGCGGACGGGCTCTACCTCGGCGGGGAAGGCTGGCTCGCGGGCTACGACCACGCGGGCCGGGAGCGCTGGCGGCGGGACGACCTGTGCCTCGGCCACGTCGTCGCCCTCGCCCGCTGGCGCGACCGCCTCTACGTGGCCGACGCTGGCGCCCGGGTGCTCGCCGTGCTCGCCGCCGACGGCCGCGCCCTCGGTCGCCTCGGTCCGCACCTCGGGCGCGGCCAGCTGCGGGACCTCGACGCGGGCGACGCGGGCCTGGCGGTCGCCCTGCATCGCGGACGGCTCTTGCGTCTCGGTCCGGACGGCGCGATGCTCGGCGAGGCCTGGCCGGAGGACGGCGCTCCCCTGCGCTGGGCCCGCTTGCATGGCGACGGGGTGGTGTGCTTCGGGGCGCGGGTGCAGCTCCTCGACGCGGAGGGCCAGGTGCGGGCGGCGAGCGCAGAGGTGCCCTGGCCGGCGCCTCTGACCCTTGCCGGAGAAGATGTCCTGTACGCGACCGCCCGCGGCGTGTTCAACCTCGATGGCGCGCAGGTCGCCGCCACCTATGGCCCGGCGCGGGCGCTGGCATGGGCGGACGGCCGGCTGTGGTGGGCCGTCGATGGTGTGGTCCAGGGGCGCGGGCTGTGAGGGTGGTCAGCGCGCGCCCTCGACCAGCCTACCCCAGCGCGGTCCGCTCGTCCGGATCTTCCGGCCGCTCAACGACGATCGGCGGGATGTCGGCGCGCACCGCCTTGACCTCCCAGAAGAACGCGCCCTCAGGCCGCTCGCCGAACACCGTGAAGGAGCCATCGACGACGCGGGTCGCGCTGAGCCGGAAGGGCTCGGCGCCGATCGGGGTGAGCTGGACGGTGCGGCCTTCCTTCCGCGTCAGCGCTTCGAAGTAGGGGGGCAGCCGTATCTCGTGCCGGCCGTCGGCGAGCGTCGCCTCGCCGCGGTAGTAGACCGCCGCTTCCGGGCCCTCGATCGCCGCGTGCACCAGGCGCTGGCCGGGCTCGCTGGGGTGGGCGATGTCGAAGTTCTTGGCGCCCTGGACCGCGAGGGTGCCGGCGACGGTGACCGTGCCGCCGCCGGTGGTCAGCCAGATCTTCTTGCCGCAGAGCTGGATCTGGCCGACCCAGTTGTTGTGCCCGATCCAGATCTCGTCGTTCGGCTGCGGGGCGTTGTCGGCGACCTGCATGATCAGCTGTTTGCCGCCGAAGTTGCCCTTGGGCCGGCCGGAGATCAGCCCGCCGCAGGAGTCGATGCGGATCGCGCCCTTGACGTCGAGCTCCTGCTTCGGGTCGGTGCCGATGCCGAGCTTGCCGGTCATCGTGTCGCCGCTCTTCTTGACGAAGCCGCCGTCGCCGCCCTTGCCGAGCCGCTTGATCTCCTCCATCGCCTCGTTCCAGGCGCCTGATTGAATGACGTCGCCCTCTTTGACGGGCTTGGGATCGAAAGCCATCGCAGCCTCACTTGCCGAAACACGGCCCTGGGGAGTATCCCTCCATTGTAGCGAGGAGCCCCGGAGTCTGCGCGGCGCTCGTCAGCGGTCGGGGATGTCGAGGACCACGGGCGGCTGGGTCGGCTTGTAGCGCAGCGTGCAGTTGCAGGCGTTGACCAGGGTGGTCGGGCCGTGCTGCCAGCGTCCGGCATCCTCGTGGATGTGGCCGAAGATGTGGAAGCGCGGCCGCGCGCGCTCGATCGCGACGAGGAGATCCGCGCAGCCGACGCGCCTCCCGTCGTAGCAGCGGTCCCCGTAGCCGGCCGGCGGGCCGTGGGTGAGGAGGATGTCGAGCCCTTCAGGGATGCGCGCCCACTTCTCGGCCAGCGCTGCCCCGCGCTGCAGGTTGAAGGCCCAGTCGTGGAACCAGGGCTGCCAGGGGCTGCCGTAGATGCGCAGGCCCGCGACCTCGACCTCCTCGTCCTCGAGGTAGGTCGCGGCGGTGATGCAGGCGCGCGCGGCCTCGGGGTCGCGCTCGAAGGCGAAGTCGTGGTTGCCGGCGATCACCACCTTGTGGGGGTGGGGGAGGGCGGCGAGCTGGGCGTCGAAGGCGCGGAGCTGGTCGAGCTCGCCGCGCATCGTCAGGTCGCCCGCGTGGACGAGCAGGTCACCGTCCGGCACCTCGATGCGGTCGAGGCGGTCGTGGGTGTCGCTGAGGCAGACGACGCGCACCGGCCCCTCAGTCCCCCGCGATCGGGCGCTTGCCGGAGCTGCCGCGCAGGCTGCGCACCTGCTCCATGAAGGCCCGCTCACGCTCGAGCAGGCGGTCGCGTTTCTCGGTGTAGGCGACGAGGTTCTTGTTGAGGTTGCTCGCCGAGACCTTGAGCTGCGCCTGGCGCTCGCGCAGCCGGGCCCAGCCGTCGTCCAGGCTCTTCGAGCGCTGCTTGACCGCCTCTTCGACCCGCTGCTCGAAGGCCTTCTTGTCGCGGTCGAGCTCGACCCGCTCGCGGTCGAGGGTGCCGCGCATCTCGAGCAGGATCGCGCGCTCCTTGTCGACCGCCTCGAGCTTCTTCTCCAGGCGCAGCTGGGTGGCCCGCTGGGCCTCCGTGCGCGCCTCGGTCTCGGCGGCGACCCGCTCTTCGACGGTCGTCTCGAGCTCCTTCCGGGCCCGCTCGTGCTCGGCGAGCTCGCGCTCGAGGGCGGCGCGGAGGTCGGCGACCCGCGGCTCGATGCTCGCCTCGACCTTCGCCTTCGCCTTCGCGAGCTCTTCGCTCTGCAGCTCGTGCTCGAGGCGGGCGAGCTGGCGCTGCTGCTCGAGCTCGGCGCTGCGGCGGGCGATCTCGGCCTCGACCCGCGCGCCGACGCTCGCCCGCTCGCTGGCGAGGGCGGCACGCTCGGTGTCGAGGGCGGCGCGCCGGTCTTCGACGGCGCGCGTGACCTCCGCTTCGAGCGCGGCCCGCCGCGCGGCGAGGTCTTCGCGCGCGGCCTCGAGGCGGGTGCGCTCGGCGGCGAGGGCGGCGCGCTCCTCGGCGATGGCCGCCTGCTCGGTCTCGACGACCGCGCCCGCGCCGGCCCGGACCTCGTCGACGACGCCCTGCAGGCGCGCGGCGAGCGCGTCGAGCCGGGCCTGGTGGCCGCTGCGTTCTCCGGCCTGCTCCGCGCGCTCGGTCGCGAAGGCGTCGCGCTCAGCGGCGAGGGCCGCGCGTTCGGCGGCGAGGGCGGCGCGCTCTCGGGCGAGGCCGTCGGCCACGCCCGAGCGGATCTGGGCGTCGATCGAGGCCTCGCGCAGCTCGAGGGCCTCGCGCTCGGCCTCGAGCTCGGCGCGTGGTCCGGCCAGCGCGGCCTCGACCCGGCTGGCGACGAGCTGCTCGAGGGAGGCCTCGGCTTTGCGGACCGCCTGCTGGCGCCAGTAGAGCGCGTCCGGCTGCTGGCCGGGGAAGGCGCCGAAGGCGGGCTCGGTCGGGATGTCGTCCGGGTCCTCCGCGGCGGCCGCGGCGCTGGCGGGCTCGACCGCGGGGGCGAGCTCATCCGGGGGATCGGAGGCGGAGGGGTCGTGCCCCTCGCGCACCATCTCCTGAGCTGCGACGATCTCTTCCCAGAACTTCGCGCCCTGCAAGGTGTCGGCCATGGGGCCCCTCCCGAAACCGACGAGCGCGTCCCCGTTCCCCCACGCCGGCCTGGGCGTGCGTTCGTCGGCCGGGAGCGCTCGCCGCTCCGCCGTCTGCTCGATTGTACGTCCCCGCGGCCGCGCTGTCTGCAGTTTTGGTGCCGGACGTTGCGCGGCGCGGCTGCGCGGGCGCGAGGCTGGACTTCCGACCCGGCATCGGCATCCTGGAGCCTTCTCGAGGAGGTCCCGATGCTGTGTCCGGCGCTCGCCCGCGCCTACGAGCGTGGCTGTCTGCGCGTGCTCGCCAACCTGCGCCACCTGCGCCGTCTGCTCGAGGGCCAGCGCGGCGAGCTCAACCTGCGCGAGGGCACGCTGGACTGCGGTCCGCTGCGGCCCCGCGTCCAGGTGCTCGGGTGCATCGACCCGGGCGAGGGGCTGGTCTGGACGTGGGCCGCCCTGCCCGCCGGGGTGCCGGCAGCCCTGTGCGGCGACGCCGAGCGGCTGCGCGGCTACGGCCAGGCCCACGGCGTCGCCGCGCTATGCACGCCCCGGGTCGCCCTGCACGCCTTCGACGCCGAGCTGCTCGGCGTCGTCGCCGCGCAGGTGTGCGGGGCGGACGCCGCGCTGCTCTTCGCCCATCCCACGGCGCAGGCCGGCGACGGTCAGCGCCCGCTCCTGCTCCTGTCCCTGCGCGGCCCGACCCTGCACGACGCGCCGACCGTGGACGGCGCCGCGCTGCGCCGGCTGCTCGGGGAAGTCTCGCGGCGCTACGATGTCGACGCGCGGCGGGCGCTGCGCGCCTGGCTGCCGCCGCGGGACGCGGCCAGCGCGCCCGGCGGGGAGGAGCTGCGCTTCACGCTCGGCGACGAGGAGCTGGCGGTCGCCTTCGACCCCGCGGGCTGTCTGCGGGGGCTGCGGTGGACGCGACCGCCGGGCCGGCCGCTCAGCGACGCCGGCGCCGTGCGCGCGGTGCGGGGGGAGCTCGAGGGCTGGCTGGGGGAACGCTGGGAGTCGGCCCGGGTCGAGCTCGACCTGCGCCTGGACGGGTGCCGGGCCCGGGCGCTCTACCGCGACCGCGGGGAGGGCCACGACCGGCGCGCCGAGCACTTCCTCGACATCGGGCTGCTCCGGCCGCTCGGCGTCGAGCCGGGGGGCGTGTACGCGCTCCACCTCGGGCCGGATGGAGCGACGATCGAGGACCACGTGGAGCCCGGCGCCGCCGACGCCGGCCCCACCCCGGGGGGGCCGGAGGCGCGGCGGCGTCTGGCCCGACGCGCGCTGCGGGAGCGGACCGGGAGGGTGCAGTGGGAGGACCGCGGCGCGCTGGTCGCCCTCGACCTCGCGGGACTCGAGTCGCCCCGTCCTGCGCTCGCAGCGCTGCGCGGGGCCCCGGCGCTGCGCGAGCTCGTCGTCGACGGCCTCGTCACCCACCGCGACGAGCTGAGCCTGCTCGCCGCGCTGCCGGCCTTGCGCTACCTGCGGCTGCGGGACTGCCGGCTCGACGAGCGCAGTTTCAGCCGGCTGCTCGGCTGCGCACGTCTGGAGGAGCTCGACCTCTGCGGCTCCAACGTCGGCGACGGCTTCCTGCGCTCGCTGACCGCGCTTCCCGGCCTGCGCGCCCTGGACCTGAGGGGCACCGCCGTCAGCGCGGACGGCCTGGCCGCGCTGGCGGAGGCGCGCCCGCGCTTGCGGGTGCGGAGCGAGCGGCCGCCCGCGCCGGGCCCCGAGCCGGGGATCCTGCGCGGCCCGAGCGCCGGGGAGTGCCGACTGCCGGTGTTCCCACTGGTCGTCCTGTGGCTCGGCTTGCTCGGCGGCGTGGCCGCCGGACTGGTCGTCGCCCCGGAGGCGCTCGAGGGCATCCTCAGCCCCGGCTCGCTCGGCGTGCTCGCGGTCGCCGGGCCGCTGCTCTACGTCTTCACGGTGCTGCTGCCGGCCGATGCCGGGCGCCTGCGCGAGGAGCACCGGCTGCCCCCGGAGCAGCGGCCGGAGGGGCTGCGGCTGTTGTGGAAGGTCGCCGTGCGCGACGAGTCGGGCTGGCGGCCGGCCCTGTGCGGGGCAGGCCAGGGAGAGCTGGTGCTGTGCGCCTGGGGCAACGACGCGCTCGAGCCCTTCCGCCGCATCCCCGCCGCGGCGCTCGAGGGCATCGCCCTGTTGCGGCCCCGCAGGCGCTGGTCCCTCGACGCGGCGACCCTGGAGCTGGCGACGGCCGGGGACGTGTGCGAGCTGCGGGTGCGCGGCGGAGAGCGCCTGTACGCCGCGCTGCGCGAGCTCTACCCGCGGGTCGGGTGAGCGGTCGCGCGGCCCGGGCCCTCAGGCGACGTCGCCCACGACGCGGTTCCGGCCGCCCTTCTTCGCGCTGTACAGGGCGTCGTCGGCGCGTTTGATCAGGTCGTCCACCGTGCCCGCGAGCTGCGCGACGCCGATCGAGACGGTGATCGGGATCACGGCATCCTCGAAGGCGAAGCGCCGGCTCTGGGCCATGCGGCGCAGACGCTCGGCGATCGACAGCGCGTGTTCGAGGTCGGTGTTCGGGAGCATCACCAGAAGCTCCTCGCCCCCGTAGCGGAAGGCCCGATCGGAGGCCCGCAGCCCCGAGCGCACCAGCTTGGCCATCTGCCGGAGCACGGCGTCGCCGGCCTGGTGCCCGTGGGTGTCGTTGACCTTCTTGAAGTGGTCGATGTCGAGCATCATGATCGCGAGCGGGAGGTGCCGTGTGATCGCCTGGCGCGCCTGGTTGGCGAGCACGACGTCGAGGTTCTGGCGGTTGAACAGCCCGGTGAGGGGATCGCGCACGGCCTTGTTGTAGAGCGCCTCGTGGTAGCGCGCGTCGCGGCCCCCGGCGACGACCTTGAGCAGGGTGCGGCCGATCTGGACGAGGTCGCCGGGACGGAGCCGGCTGAAGCGCAGCTGCTCGTTGTTGACCCGCAGCCCGTTGGTGCTGTTGAGGTCCTGCAGGCAGAGCTCGCCGCCGTCGAAGTAGACCCGGGCGTGCTCCCGGCTGGTGCCGTCCTTGCGGCTGCCGACGGTCAGGCCGCAGCTCGAGCCGCGGCCGATGGTCATGCCCTCGGCGGGGATGTCGACCTTCCGGCCCAGCTGCTCGCCGCTGGCGAGGACCAGGGCGCTCGCGCGCAGCTCCTCGGCGGGCAGGGAGTCCTCTTCGACGAAGGCGGTCGGCTGCTCGTCGTAGCCCGACGACTCCGCCTCGAAGTGCGGGAGCTCGGAGCTGTGGATGTGCTGGGTCTCCGAGTGGGGATCGTCGCCGGCCGGTGTGATAGCGCCGAGATCAGCCATCCGAAGGTGCCCGCCCTGGTTGTTGGCCGAGGTTGTCGACCGTGGCGGGGGTGCTCCGCCCTCTGTGGTCGTCCGCCAGTGAGAGGAGTTTAACACAGAGCGCGGATGGACGACAACCGCTTCCAGCTCCCGCCGTGCCAGGCAGGCCCCCGACATAGCGAATGGGCTCAGTCGTCGCGGCCCGCGTAGTAGGCTCGCACCGTCTCCCAGCGCGCGGCGTGGTCGGCGGCGGGCTTGCGCATCACGAACTCCCCGAAGTCGAAGAGGGCATCATCGGAGAGGCCTGCACCGCCCTCGTCCTCCGCGTAGCGCAACCAGCGCAGCAGGCGGTCGAGGTCTTCCTCCGTCCCGCGGCCGGCCTCTTCGGCGGCGCGGTAGATGTCGAAGGCGATCCGCTCCGGGCGGGTCAGGGGAAGGCGCGCCGGAGGCGGCAGCCGCGGCGCGTCGGAGGCGGGGGTCCCGGCGACCGGCCCCTCGATCTTGACCTCCGGCAGGGGGTCGGAGGGCTCGGCGAGCACCGGGCTCGGCGGAAGCGGCGCGTCCGCGATCGGCGGGGGCGGGGGAACCGGGGCGGGCGCCGGCTCCGGCTCGACCGGGAAGCGCGGGGGGAGGTCGCGGAGCGCGACGCGGATGTCGCCGTCGAAGGAGTTGAGCGCCCCGGTCTCGATGTCGACGATCATGCCGAAGACGAAGGAGATGCCGAGCGTGAAGTAGCCGTGGGTGGCGTTGCTCAACACCGAAGCGACCCACATCCCCGCGTCGGGGCTCGCGTCGAAGTTGACGATCGTGTGCTGGTAGCCCTCCTTGCGGATCTCGATCTGGCCCGCCTCGGTCCGCGGCAGGCGCAGGACGCCCGGGGTCGTCACGACCTGGCCCCGGTAGACGGCCTTCGCGCCGGGCGGGTCGGTCTCGACGAGAACCTCGGCGCGCTCGGTGCGGAAGATCGCGACGCAGCCGCTCGTCAAACACAGGCACATCAGCAACAGGGTGCGCATCGGATCCTCCGTCCCCCCTCACGTTGTCGTCGGAGCGCGCCGGGCGTGCAAGTGCTCGACGCGGTACCCCCTATGTGATACGCTGCAGGCAAGACGCTGGACGTGAGGGAAGGGCGTGTTCCAGGACGGTTTCGACCGGGTGTTCGTGCGCTGCGCGCAGCAGATGGGGCTGGTCGACGAAGGCGCGGTCAAGAAGGTCGAGCAGCGGGTCGCGCAGAAGGATTTCCGCCCGCCGTGGTTGATCCTCGTCGACACCGCCAAGCTGTCCTTCGACCAGATCGACCAGATCAAGTCCGAGGTCGCGAAGTTCCAGGAAGACTGCCCGCGCTGCCAGAAGGCCCGCTACCGCGACGCGCTCGGCGAGCCCCTCGTCGGTCCCTGCCCGCACTGCAAGGACGGCGCGATCGAGGAGACCGAGGTCTCCCATCAGACCTTCGTCCCGATCTCCGGCATCGACTCCCCCTACGGCGACCCGCTCGGCTCCTTCGACGACGAGTCCGGCTGGCGCAAGCTGCGCGACGACATGGACAACACCTGAGCCCGCTCCTCGACCTCCCGACAGAGCCTCCGGTCAGCCCTGCAGGGCGACGTAGCGTGCGAAGATCGGCCGCGCCTGCTCGATGAAGTGCGCGAGCTCGTCGGCGTCGCGCCAGCCGCGCAGGCGCCGCAGCACCATCCCGTGCGGACCGACCACACAGTGCAGATGGATCTGGCGGCGCAGCCCGCACAGCGCGACCAGCCGCCGCCGCACGTCGCCGTCCAGCAGCGCGCGCACCGCCTCTGCCGGCGCTCCCTGGACGATCGCGAACAGGGCGTCGAAGGCGCCGTCGCCGAGCGTCCAGCGCGGGGCGGGCGCCGGCCAGCGCGCACGCGGAGCGAGGTCGAGCTCGAGCCCGGCGCGCGGCGGCAGCTCGAGCTCGAGCGCCTCGCAGCTTCCGCGGCCGTACTTGCGCCGGGTGATCCGCAGCCGGTGGCCTCCGACCTCGAGCTCGAGGTCGGGGGGCTCGAGGAAGGCGGGGACGCGCAGGCTCCCGCCCAGGCGCAGCGCGACCGGGCCGAGCAGCTGCCGGCGGACCCGCGCGCGCAGGGCGTAGAGCCCGGCCACGCCTCCGCTCAGCCCGACCGCCCCGAGCAGGGCGAGCCCGATCATGACCGCAGTGAGGATGCCGAACGTCGAGAACATCAAGCTCACCTACAAGTTTCCGAAGTGGACCGGCATGGCCGACCTCGTCGAGGACCCGGGCGGAGACGTGCGGGCGTTGGTTGGCACGGTCGTCGAGGTTGAGGTGAAGACGGACA
>JAUIEM010000066.1 GCA_030428695.1 bacterium | reverse complement strand
CCCGCCAGGCGCTGCTCGGGGCGGCTTCCAACGACGACGACACGATCTTCGCCCAGGCCCGCGCGCTGCTCGAGCGCTTCGACCTCGACGTGCCGATGCGGCTGGTCGGGCTGTCGGTCTACCGGGTGCAGAAGGCACAGGAGGGGGGCTTGTTCGCGGAGATCGATGAAGACGGAGTGGACGCGGGGGACGCCCCCGGAGAGGATGAGCCCGAGGAGGACATGGAATGACATTCAGCAAGGCCACGTTGACATGGCTCGAGAAGCTCGAGAAGAACAACGACCGCGATTGGTTCACGGCCCACAAGAAGGAGTTCGAGAAGGCGACCATCCAGCCGATGCTCGCCTTCATCCGCGAGCTCGAAGCTCCGCTCAAGGGGATCTCCGGTCACTACACGGCGGTCGCGAAGAAGGCGGGCGGCTCGCTGATGCGCATCTACCGCGACACGCGCTTCTCGAAGGACAAGTCGCCCTACAACCCGTACCTGCGCGCGCGCTTCCTGCACGAAGAGAGCCCGAAGTCCGGGCCCGGCTTCTACATCCACATCGGCACCGACAAGGTCGCCCTCGGCAGCGGCGTGTGGCACCCCGACAAAGAGCCGCTCGCCGCGATCCGCGAGGCGATCGACAAGAAGCAGGGCGCCTGGCGCAAGGTGATCGAGGCGAAGGCCTTCGAGAAGACATACGGCGCGCTCGAGGGCGAGAGCCTCAAGCGCCCCCCCCGCGGCTACGCCAAAGACCACCCGCTGATCGAGGACATCAAGCGCAAGGACTTCGCGGCGTTCTGCGAGCTGCCGAAGGAGGCGATCGTCGAGAAGGACTTCCTGCAGCGCGTCGTCGCCGCCTACAAGGACGGCGCGGGGCTCGTGCGCTTCCTGTGCGACGCGGTGGGGCTGAGCTTCTGAGGGGCTGCGGACGTGGACCTTCCGCGGACGGCCAGATGGGAGCGGGCCTGGTGGTGGGAAGCCGGAAGTTTCTCGTCGGGATCTCCGTGCTCGCCATCAGCGGGGTGCTCGCGTGGGCGTTGGTCGTCAGCGGTTCCGAACGGAGGATCGTCGGCACTGTCCGGAGCTATGGTGTCGGTCCATTGCGTGCCGACCTTCTGGATCTCGCCAGGGCACCTGACGGAATCACGAAAAGCGACTCGTGGCCGGAATCTGTGCGCGCGCTGCGTCCACTGTCCGTCCAACCTCACAGGGGCGGAGTCCTGCTGGTGGTTCGGGAGTCTGCCCGCATGCAGCACGGCCTCCTGATCATGCTCGATGCCGAGGGGGATCCTGGCGCAGGAGGGAGCGGAGTTGGCTATGAGGCTCTCGGGGAGGGCATGTTCTGGTGCTGGCAGAAGAAGCGCGCGGTCTTCGCCGAAGACGGCTACATGCGGCTCCGGAACGTGGGTGGAGAGTCCAGCACCGTCTACCGGTGAGCAGCGCAGCCGAAGTGCTCGGGCCCGGCATCCGGTTCCGCAGCAGGGATCCTGGTGAAGCCATCGGGACCCAACGGCTCAGTGGCGCATCCTGCCTGGCAGGACGGTACGCCAATAGCTGGCGATGTCGGTGCTCTGCTCCGTGCAGTCCAGAAGTCGCTCGGCGCCGACGATGAGCTCCTGTAGAGCCGCGATGTAGGCGTCGAAGATCTTCACGAAGTTGTACGGATAGATGTCGCGGTTCTCGCGGAAGAAACTCTGCGCCTCGCGCCACAGAGCAAGCGCTCGCTCCAGTCTCGGCCGGTGCCGATCACGGAGCGCAAGGAGCGTGGCGATCGCTGCGGGCCCGTCGCGGGTCGCTTCACAATATTCATGCAGAGGCAGCCCCAGCTCGACCATGGCTCGCCGCTGCAAGGCGTCGGCTGTTCGGTAGGGGTCGCGGGCGGACTGGGGCGACCATGTAGGTACTTCCGCACTGGAATGTCGGTCGACACCGTGACCCGCGTGGGCAAGCCTGTCGACTCCGGGTTCTGCTTGGTGACGCTGAACAATTCGGGACGGCCTGGTTTAATGCCAGCGGTCCCGCCCGACTGACGTGGCACATGGCCGAGGGAAGGCCTTCGTGATCTGCCTGTGCGGATGAGTGTCTACGTTCATGGTGTTCCCCCCAACCCCCGGTGGGGGCCGGCCTTGCCGGACACCCCCTCTATCGGGCCCTGCTGCCCGAAGGCCACGGAAGGTCCTGAAGTCGTGCAGCTTGGCGGGGGGACCGTCTTCCCCCCTTCGCTGTTCGTCGCTGCCGCCAAGCTGCCCGACTTCAGGAGGGCAGCAGGGCCCTCCACCACGGTTCTTGTGCTTCTGAGCCGCTACTTCGGGAGGGTATCCGCACCGGCCGAGCCCTGTTGCCGCGCGCCTCCAGATGCCGCACCCTGCTTCCGCGCGCTTCCAGACGCCGAGCCCTGTTGCCGCGCGCCCATCCGCTACCCCAGCGGCGCCGCCAGACTCCCGCGCAAGGCGACGGCGACCTTGACCGCGTCGACGGCCGGGCCGACATCGTGCACCCGCAGCAGGTCCGCGCCCATCCACACCGCGAGGGAGTGGACCGCGCAGGTCGCCGGCAGCCGCTCGTCGACCGCGCGGCCGGTCAGCCGCCCGAGCAGCGACTTGCGCGACAGCCCGACGTAGAGCGGCCGGCCGAGCGTGGCCAGGCGCGGCAGGCCGTGCAGCAGGGCGAGGTTGTGGGCGGTGGTCTTGCCGAAGCCGAAGCCGGGGTCGAGGGCGATGCGCTCCTCCTTGACGCCGGCGTCGAGCGCGTCCTCGAGGCCCTGGGCGAGGAAGGCGTAGACCTCCTCGACCACGTCGCCGTAGGAGGGTCGGGCCTGCATCGTGCGCGGGGCGCCCTGCATGTGCATCAGCACCAGGCCGGCGTCGTGGTCGGCGACCACGCTCGCCATCTCCGGGTCCCAGTGCAGGGCGGAGATGTCGTTGACCGCGGCCGCCCCCGCCTCGAGACAGCGCAGGGCGACCATCGCCTTGGTCGTGTCGATCGACACGCACATCCGCGGAGCGATCGCCTCGACCAGGGGCACGACCCGCGCGAGCTCGTCCTCTTCGGACACCGGCAGCGCGCCTGGCCGGCTCGACTCCCCGCCGACGTCGATACACACCGCGCCGGCCTCGACCATCGCCTGGCAACTCGCGACGGCGGTCTCGAGCGTGGCGTTGTGTCCGCCGTCGGAGAAGCTGTCGGGGGTTCGGTTGAGGATCCCGACCACGCCCGGCACGGTCAGGTCGAGGCGGTGCTCCCGCCAGACCAGCTCAGGCATACGTGAAGCTCTCCGACTCCGGGCGCTCGCTCCATTCCGCCAGGGTCTGCGCGGCGGCGTCCTTCGGCGAGAGCTGGGCGGACGACGGCTCGATCGGCCAGTCGATGCCGATGTCCGGGTCGTCCCAGCGGATCCCGGACTCGCAGCGCGGGTTGTAGGTGCCGGTGCACTTGTACTGCACGTCGACGAGCTCGCTCAGGGCGCAGAAGCCGCGCGCGAAGCCGGCGGGCGCCCACATCTGCAGCTTGTTGTGCTCGTCGGCGACGAAGCCGTGCCAGCGGCCGAAGGTCGGCGAGCCCTTGCGGATGTCGACCGCGACGATGAAGGCCGCCCCGCGGGTGACGCGCATCAGCTTCCCCTGCGGCGGCTCCCACTGGAAGTGCAGCCCGCGCACGACGCCCTTCTTCGACTGGGACTGGTTGTCCTGCACGAAGCGCTGCTCGACCCCCTGGGCGGCGAGCTTGTCGGCGCGGAAGCTCTCCATGAAGAAGCCCCGCTCGTCGCCGAAGACCGGCGGCTCGATGATCAGCACGTCGCGGATCTCGGTCGTGTGGAACTTCACGTCTCAGACCTCCGGTTCGGTCGTCTTCGCCTTGAGGTGCAGGCGGTCGGCGAGATAGGGTTGGACCTGCATGGTCAGGAAGGTCACCGCCTGGTCGCGGGCCCGCCCGGTGAAGCGCTCCGGATCGACCAGCGCCGCGAGCTCGTCCGCGTCGAGAGGTAGCCGCTCGTCTTCGGCGAGCCGCGCGAGCAGGTCGTTGCTCTCCCCGCGCCGCACCCGGCCGCGGGCCTCGTGGGCGCGCTGGCGGATGACCTCGTGGCCCTCCTGCCGGCTCAGCCCCTTCTCGCTGGCGGCCATCAGGAAGCTCTCGGTGGCGAGGAAGGGCAGCTCGGCGTTCAGGTGCGCCGCGACCACCTCGGGGTAGACCGTCAGGCCGCGGCCGATGGCGACCAGGGCGCGGACGATGCCGTCGGCCGCGAGAAAGGCCTGGGGCAGGGACAGGCGCCGGTTCGAGCTGTCGTCGAGGCTGCGCTCGAGCCACTGGGTGGCGGCGGTCCAGCCGGGGTTCTGGCACAGGGTCAAGAGGAACCGCGCCAGGCCGCAGGTACGCTCGGAGAGGATCGGGTTGCGCTTGTAGGGCATCGCCGAGCTGCCGACCTGCTTCTTCTTGAACGGCTCCTCGAGCTCGCCGAGGTGCTGCAGCAGCCGCAGGTCGGAGCCGAGCTTCGAGGCCGAGGAGGCGATGCCGGCGAGCACGTCGAGGACCTGCTGGTCGATCTTCCGGCTGTAGGTCTGGCCCGCGACCGGCAGCAGGCTGGTGAAGCCGAAGCGCGCGGCGACCGCCCGGTCGAGGGCGACGACCTTTCCGCCGTTGCCGCCGAACAACTGCAGGAAGCTCGCTTGGGTGCCGGTGGTGCCCTTGACGCCGAGGAAGGGCAGCATCTCGATGCGGCGCTCGAGCTCGACCGCATCCATCAGCAGGTCCTGGATCCACAGGCAGGCGCGCTTGCCGATCGTGGTCGGCTGGGCGGGCTGGAAGTGGGTGAAGCCGAGGGTCGGCGTGCCCGCATGGGGGCGGGCGAAGCCGGCCAGGGCCTCGATCGCGTCGAGCAGCCCGGCGTAGAGGATCCGCATCCCTTCCCGCAGCTGCAACAGGTCGCCGTTGTCGGTCACGTAGGCGCTGGTCGCCCCGAGGTGCAGGATGCCGGCGGCGCCGGGGCACTGCTCTCCCCAGGCGAGCACGTGGGCCATCACGTCGTGGCGGGTCTCGCGCTCGATCTCCCGGACGCGCTCGTAGTCGATCGGCGTGATGTTCGCCTCGAGCTCGGCGATCTGCTCGGCGCTGATCTCGAGGCCGAGCCTGCGCTGCTCATCGGCGAGGGCGATCCACAGCTTCCGCCAGGCGATGTACTTCGCGTCGCGGCTGAAGGCGCCGCGCATCGCCGGACCGGCGTAGCGCGTGACCAGGGGGTTCTCGTAGACCATCGGGGCTCCAGAGCGCTCGGGGTTGTCTGTCGAACCGGGACCGCGCGGCCTACTTCAGGCGCGTGCCGAAGGGAACCTCGCTCCGGGGCTGCAGGAACACCGGCTTGCCGTCCGGGCCGTCGGCCATCAGCACCATGCCCTCGGAGACGACCCCCCGCAGCTTGCGCGGGGCGAGGTTCGCGAGGTAGAGCACGGTCTCGCCGACCACGTCCTCGGGCTTGTACCAGGGCTTGATGCCGGAGACGACGGTGCGCTCGATCGAACCGAGGTCGAGGGTCAGCTTGAGCAGCTTGTTCGCCTTCGGGACCTCTTCGGCCGCCGCGACCCGCGCGACCCGCAGGTCGGTGGCGAGGAAGTGCTCGAAGGCGATCGGCTCGGCGATCTCTTCGGTGACCGGCCCTTCGTTCTCCTGCGCCTTCGCCTCTGCCGCGGCCTGCAGGGCCTCGACCTCGGCGGCGATGCGCGCGTCTTCGATGCGCTGGAACAGGTGCTTCGGCTTGCCGATCGTGCGGCCGGCGGGATCGGCCTGCTTCCCACCGCCCTCCCAGCCGCGCTCGGCGAGCTGGCCCTTGAGGCCGAGCTGCTTGAAGATCTTGTCGGCGGTGCCGGGGATGATCGGGGCGATGCCGGTGGCGACCATCTCGAGGATCGTCACCGCGACGTTGAGCGTGGTGCCGGCGCGTGCGGGATCTTCCTTGTACACCGAGAAGGGCCGCTCGGCGTCGATCAGCTTGTTCGCGATGCCGCCGAGCTTGAGCAGCGACTCGCTCGCGTGCTTGGGGGAGAAGCGCGCGTACTCCTCGCCGATCTGCGCGTACAGCGCCGCCGCCTCGGCGAGGGCCGCGCTCTCGTTGTCGCTCAGCGCGCCGCGCTCGGGGATGGTGCCGGAGAAGCGCGCCTTGATGAACTTCAGCACGCGCGAGGCGAGGTTCCCGAAGTTGCCGAGCAGCTCGCTGTTGACCCGGACCTGGTACTCCTTCCAGGTGAACTGGGTGTCACGGGTCTCCGGAGCGCCGCGGGCGAGCGTCCAGCGCAGGGTGTCCGGCGGGTACTTCTTCATGAAGTCGACGATGTCGAGGTACCAGCCCTCGCTGGTCGAGAACTTCCGGCCCTCGAGGTTGTAGAACTCGTTGGCGGGCACGTTGGCCGGCATCGGGAAGCGCTCGTCCTGGCCGAGCAATACCGCGGGCCAGATGACGCAGTGGAAGCTGATGTTGTCCTTGCCGATGAAGTGGACGAGCTCGACGTCGTCCTTCCACCACTCCTTCCAGGCCTCGGGCGTGCCGTGCTTCTCCGCCCACTCCACCGTCGAGGACAGGTAGCCGATCGGGGCGTCGAACCACACGTAGAAGACCTTGCCCTCGCCCTCGGGCAGCGGGAAGGGCACGCCCCACTTCAGGTCGCGGGTGATCGCGCGGGGGCGCAGGTTCTCGAGGAACTTGTCGACCTCGCCGAGGACGTTCGGCTTCCAGAACTCCCGCTTGGTGTCCAGCCAGGCCTCGAGCTGGGGCTTGAGCTTCGGCAGGTCGAGGTACCAGTGCCGCGACGGCTTGTTGCCCGCCGGCTGCCCGCAGGTCTTGCAGTGCGGCTCGAGCAGCTCGGCGGCGTCGAGGTTGAAGCCGCAGGCGGGGCACTCGTCGCCGCGGGCCTTCTCGTAGCCGCACTTCGGGCAGGTGCCCTCGACGTAGCGGTCGGGGAGCCCGCGCTGGCACTTCTCGCAGAACAGCTGGTCCTCGGTCTTCGCGACGATGAAGCCCTTCCTGTGCAGGGCCTCGAACATGTGCACCGTCCACTCGTGGTGGACCGGCAAGCTCGTCCGGGAGAAGTTGTCGAAGTCGATGCGCAGCGCCTCGAAGGAGGAGCGGATCGCCTCGTGCCACTTGTCGGTGTAGGCCTGGGGCGAGATGTCTTCCTTCTCGGCGTTGATCTGGATCGGCGCGCCGTGCTCGTCGGTGCCGCAGATGTACAGCACCTCGTCGCCGCACAGCCGGCGGAAGCGCACGAAGATGTCCGCGGGCAGATAGGCGCCGGCGATGTGCCCGAAGTGGATCGGCCCGTTGGCGTAGGGCAGGGCGCTGGTGACGAGATACTTGGCCATCGGTTCTGTTCCCCCTTGCGAGCGGCCTATCATGGCAGGAACTGCCGCGAGGTCAAGCCGTCGGTGGGGATGGGAGGGGCCTCGCCGCGCGGGGGGGTGAGGGAGACGGAAGCGAACGGGCGTTGCACGGGTCCCTGCGCGCTGCGAAGATGGGAGCACGGAGGGTCCGATGTCCGTTCCCGAGGGGGGTCCGGTCGAGGGGGATCGCGCCGGGGAGACGGAAGCCTCGGGCGCGTCGACCCAGAGCGTGGGCGGGGCGACCTTCGTACGCGGCCAGTCCTACGCCGAGCCGCGGGCGCCGGACCCTGGGTTCCAGCGCGGCGCGAGCGACCGCTTCCGCCTGGTCTCGAAGCTCGGCGAAGGCGGCATGGGCGAGGTCTGGCTCGCCGAGGATCTCGACCTGCGGCGCGAGGTCGCGATCAAGCGCATCCGCGCGGACCGGGGCGGCAGCACGGCCCACTTCTTCGCCGAGGCGCAGGTCTCCGGCCAGCTCGAGCATCCGAACATCGTGCCGGTCCACGACCTCGGCTTCGACGAGTACGGTGAGCCCTACCTCGTCCTCAAGCGGGTCGAGGGGAAGACCCTCAGCCACCTGCTCGCCGACATCGCCGAAGGGGGCTCGGCCACGCTGCTGCGCGACCAGGCCGCCGCCGGTGACGACGACGGCAGCCGGGTGCTCGGGCCGCTGCTCCGCATCTTCCAGAAGGTCTGCGACGGCGTCGCCTACGCCCACGCCCGCGGGGTGCTCCACCGCGACCTCAAGCCCGGGAACATCATGGTCGGGCGCTACGGCGAGGTGCTCGTGCTCGACTGGGGCCTGGCGAAGGTGCTCGAGAGCGAGCGCAACGACCTGCCCGAGGTGCGCACGGACCGCCGCGACCGGGGGGACGAGACGCAGCTCGGGGCCCTGATCGGCACGCCCTCGTACATGGCGCCCGAGCAGGCCCGCGGCGACACCGAGGCGCTCGACGAGCGCAGCGACGTCTACGGGCTCGGGGCGGTGCTCTACCAGATCCTCACCCTGCGGCGGCCGGCCGGCGGCAGCCTCGAGGAGATCATCGAGAAGGTGAGCGTCGGGGACATCGTGCCGCCCCGGCAGCGGGCTCCGGACCGGCTGATCCCGCAGGAGCTCGAGGACATCACCCGCAAGGCGATGGCCCGCGACAAGCGGGCGCGGTACGCCTCGGTCGAGGACCTGCGGCGGGATGTGGAGGCCTGGCTGGACGGCCGCCTGGTCGCCGCGCACGAGTACTCCCTGCGGCAGCGGCTGGCCCGTTGGGCGCGACGCCGGAGGACGCCCCTGCTCGCCGGCTTCCTGACCGTCGTCCTCAGCCTGCTCGCGCTGCTCGGCGGCATCGCCTGGAGCGAGGAGGCCGAGCGGACCCGCCGCCAGGCCGAGGTCGACGCCCGCGGCGCCCAGCTCGACAGCCTCGGCTTCGAGCTGCGGTCCGCGGTCGGGCAGGGCCGGAGCGCGGCCGTGCTCGACTGGCTGGAGCGGCGGCGGGGAAGGCTCAACGCCCTGGCCGACGACGGCTTCCTCGCGGCGCACGCGCCCGCGCTGGCAGGGGAGGCGCGGCAGCTGGCGGAGGCGGCGCGCGCCGAGGCGCGTCGGCTGATCTTCGCCGAGCACGCCGTCGCCCACGCCGCGATCGCCGCCGACACCAGCGCCAGCCGCAGCGCGCGGGCGGCGGAGAGCTTCGTGCGCTACGGCGCCTGGCTCGGACGCGCGGGCTACGAGAGCCTGGACGTCGCCGGCTTCGCCGTGCCGCTGGTGCGCGAGGCCCTGGCCCGCGACAGCCTCGAGCTCGCGGGACGCTGGGTGGCCGAAGCCTACGCGGCCCAGCCCGACTCGGAAGGGGCGGCGCGCTGCGTGCTCGCCCTCGCGCGCCAGTCGATCGAGCGGCGGGAGCGGGTGGTCGCCCTCGAGCAGGCGCTGCTCGCGTACTCGGCTGGCGAGAGCTTCGCGCTACGGGCCGAGGCGCTGTTGGTGCTCGCCCGCGCCCTGCTCTCCTTCACCGACTTCGTCGAGCGCACCCCCTTCGACCGCGACGTTCCGACCCGCCACATGGCGCTGCGCTGCCTGCTGCGGCTCGTCGCTCCGGACGGCAGCCCGCGTCCGGCCCTGGCCGCGCTGCCGGAGGCGCAGGCGGACGCGCTGAGGCGGGAGGCGTGGGCGCTGCTCGGCTACGCCCGGCAGGTCGCGTTCCGCGCCTTCGACGAGCCGGTGGGGCTGGTCGCGGGGGGCCAGGACGGCGTGGTGTTCACGACCCGCGAGGGCGCGCTCGTCCTCGAGCGGGTGCTGCCGGCGCCCCCGGGGGACGGTCCGTGCGCGCGCGAGACCGTCGCTCGCTTCCCTCTGCACCACTCCTACGCCGACCGCAACTTCGGCTGGTTCGTGTACGCGCACGAGGGCGGCTGGGGCCTGGTCGCCAGCGAGGAGGACGGTGCCTGCTTCGTGATCGACGATCTCGCCGCCCCGCGCCGCGACCTGGGGCTGCAGCTGTCGGGGGCGCTCGGCCAGGTGCAGGTCGGCGACCTCGACGGGGACGGGCGGGTCGACCTCGCGCTGACGGAGCGGGAAGGCTACGGCGCGGTCATCCTCTACCGCCGCGCAGACGGCATCGTCGTCGAGCCGCTGCGTCCCCGCGACGCGATGCTCGGTGCCCCCGCCGACCGCCCGGAGCTGCGCCGCGAGCTCAACTTCGAGGGCATCGTGCGCGCCCTCGAGCTCGCCGATCTCGACGGCGACGGCCAGCTCGAGGTCGCGGTGGTCCTCGGGCGGCGTCGGAGCTTCTCGCTCGAGGTGTGGGAGGTGGCCGGCCCCGGGCGGCACCGGCTCGCCGCCCTGCAGCGGATCGGGCGCAGCGGACTGGTCGTCGTCGAGGGAGAGCACGGCCCGCTGCTGCGCACCTTCGCGGTCGCCCCGCCCGACGTCCGCCACGGCCTGGCCGAGCGCGGCCTCCCCGTGCCGCCCGTCGGCCTGCGGCTGTTCGCGTACGACGGGGAGCGGCTGCAGGAACGTCCGTCGGCCTGGAGCCGGCGGCTGGCGGGGAGCGCCGCGCATGACCTGGCGACGATGCGGGTCGACGACGGTGTCCTCGCGGCCCTCCGCTTCACGGAGGAGGAGTGGCGGGTGCTGTTCCCCGACGAGCAGGTCGCGCCCCTCGACGTCGCCTTCTCGAAGCTGCGCGCGACGGCGCTGCCCGGTATCCACGAGGTCGACGGGCTCTACCGCTACGGGCGCGACGCCGACCTCGAGGGGATCGAGCAGGGGCCGATCCCAGAGCTCGCCCTGCCCCGCGACCGCGATCCCTTCGTGCGGCGCTGTCGCTTCCTGCGCCTCTCCGTCCTGCCGCGCGAGGCGCTGCGGGTGGCGCGGGAGGGGATCGCGCGCGGGAGCCTGGGCGCGGAGACCCGGCGCCAGCTGCTCTGCGAGCAGCTTCACGCCCTCTCGCAGCTCGGCGCCAGCGCCGAGCTGGCGGCCCTGCTCGAGGGGTTGACCCCCGACCCCGACCTCGCGGCCGACCTGGTCGGGGTCGCCGGCCAGCTGGCGGCGGCGCTCGGCCAGCCGGGACGCGTCTCCGCGCTGCTGCTGCGCTGGCGGGGCTGGCCGGGGATGCCCGGCTACCAGCGCGACCTCCTGTTCGACGAGATCTCGCGGCTGAACAACATGGCGCGGAACTTCGCCGAGCCGTCGCTGCTGTGGCGCGGAGACACGCTCCGCCAGGGCGATCTCGAGGTGTCGCTCGAGGAACATCTCTGGGTCTCGTCGCCGACGCTGCTCGATGTTCCCGGAGACGGGGCGCTGCGGGTGCGCAGCGTGGGCTTTCCCGGCGGGCTGCAGTTCCGCCTCCACAACGGCAGCCTGGTCGCCTCCCGGCAGAGCGTCGAGCGCGCCTTCGGCGGCGTCCACGTCGTCTGTGGAACGGGGGCCTGGCGGCTGCTCGTCGACCTTCGGATCACGGCGGCGCCGGAGGGCTCGGGCATGCTCCTCGGCTTCCTGCCGCGCGGGGAGCTGAACGACGCGCGCAAGCGCTGGCCCCTGACCGGTTGCCTTCTCCGAGCCCACGGCTTGAGCGGCGTGCAGCAGCTGCTCCTGCGCACGGTGGGAAGCGAGGGGATGGGGACCGCGCTCGAGCTGACCGAGGAGGTCGGGATGCGGCTGCGCATCGACCTGCGCTACGACCCGTACCGCTCCAGGGCGGAGCTGACGGTCGCCGACCTGGCCCGGCGCAAGGTCGTCGTCTCCTACGTCGAGCGCATGACCAGCCTCGGGCTGCCCCGCGAGGCGCTGGTCGGCTTCGGCGGTGACGGCACCGCCGCGCTCGAGGCGGAGCTCGAGCAGATCGCGGTGTACGGGGACATCTACCTCTCCGATGCGAAAATCATCGAAGAGCGCGTCGGCTTCGAGAGCCGTGACCTCTACCTCAGCTCGATGGCGCAGCGCGCCGTGTTGGGCGGCGACCACGACGCCGCCACGTCGGCCCTCGCCGAGCTGGCGGAGCTGTACCGGGGCGTGCCCGTGCGGCCGCTGGCGGGGCGCGAGAGCACCGCCCTGCGGGCCGAGGTCCTGCTGCTCGAAGCGCTCTGGGCCGGCACCCGCGACCGTCCGGAGCAGGGGGCCGCGGCGCTCGCGGCCCTGGTTCCCGAGCTCTCCCCCCAGGCCGTCGGGAGCTGGTTCACCCACCGCGCGTCGGGGAGCCTGCCCGATGTCGTCTGGACCGAGGTCGGCAAGGCGCTGGCGGCCGATCGCTTCCCCGGGGTCGAGGCGCGCGTGGTCGCCGATCATCTCGGCCAGGCGATGCGCCAGGCCGAGCCGCTGACGATGACCGACGCGGTGATCGCCGCCTGGGTGCGCACCGGGATGGGCCCGGAGATCGGGCCGATCGTCGAGCTCGCGGTGTTGCAGTACGTCCGCGCGGGACCCTGGCCGCCGGACCGGTCCGCGGCGAGCCGTCGCTACCTCGAGGTGCACGCCGCCCACCCCCTGATCGAGAAGGTGCAGAGCCAGTACCGCGCCGAGTTGGTCGACGTCCTCTTCGCCCTGCTACGGCGGCACGAGGCCCTCGAAGAGCTCGACGCCGTCGAGGCGGAGGATCGCGCGCGGTACCTGTTCCACACCGACCTCTCCGCAGCCGTCCAGGCGATGCGCGCCGGCCAGCGGCAGCACGCGTGGTCGCGGAGCCGGGTGTTCCCGCGCCTGGACGGCAGCCGCTAGTCCAGGCGGTAGCGCCGCCGAAATTCACGGGAATCTCCATGGACGGCTCCTTCGGACTCCGGGAGAGTCCGTGCGGGTTTCGTTGCGATCCTGCGGGGGCGAGGCGGTGACGGGTGTCGCCATCACCTGTCGGGTGGGGGCGACACCCCCGCCCGGCTCGCTCACGTGGCGGGCGAGATGCCGGGCCAGGGCGACCACGAGGAACCCGACGATGAGGCCGAGCACGATCGCGGGCCCGCTCGACTCGGGCGGGAGCTGCTGCGGCCAGTCCGGATTCTGGGGGCCCGGCGTCGGAAGGGTGTAGTTCTCGTGGCCCGGCAGCGGTCTTCTCCCCCGAGGATGGCAGGGGGGAGGAATGCAAGGGGAGTGCCGGCTACAGCTCCGACAACGGCTCGACCGCGACCGAGGCGTCGCTCTCGATCATCACGACGTGCTGGGCGGGGACGGCTTCCCAGCCGGGATCCTCGCTCAGCCGCTCGGAGCTGACCAGGGCCGCCCGGCGGCCCGGTTCCGCCGCGGCCATCACGCACTGCTCGTCGACCAGGGTGTAGCGGCCGCCCCGGTGCAGGTACAGCGACGGGGCTTCCGCCCGCAGGGCGAAACGCGTGACGGCGGCCGAGGAGCCGTCGGTCACCGCGAGGTTGAGGTGGGAGGGCGCCGCCGGGTCGACCTCCTCGCTCAGGGCGATCGCCTCGTGCACGGTGGCTACCAGCGCCCGGCCGAGGGCGCGCCCGCCGTCTCCGCCGAGCCGGCGGCGGGCGTCGAGGAACAGGGCGAAGAGGTGCTCGGAGTCGGTGCTGCCGTGGATCACGTCGTAGCTCTCCCGGCTGAGCTTGCCGATCAGCCGGCGGCGCAGGGCGCGGAAGCTGCCGAGCAGGCCGTTGTGCATGAAGGCGTGGCGGTCGGCGACGAAGGGATGGCAGTTCGTCTGGACGACCGGCAGCCCCGGGGAGGCCGCGCGCACGTGGGCCAGGATGCAGGAGCTCTCGGTCACGCGGCACAGATGGGCGAGGTTCTCGTTGCTCCAGGCCGGGCTGATCGCGCGGAAACGCCCGGGCCGCGGCGAGAGCCCGGGCACGTACCAGGCGACGCCGAAGCCGTCGCCGTTGAGCGGGTGCCGCATCTCGTGGGACTCATAGCTCTGGTGCACCAGGCTGTGGGCCGGGCGGGTGATCAGGAGGTCGAGGGCGAGGGGCTCGCCGAGGTAGAGCACGAAGCGGCACACGGGTCAGCCTCTGTGGGGTTGCTGCAGGGTAGCAAGCGCGCGGAGGCGTGGCAAAGCGCGTCGGACCGCCTACCCCTCGGCGGCGGGCAGGCGCAGCCAGAAGCGGGAGCCCTCGCCCGGCGCGCTCTCGACCCCGACGGCGCCGCCGTGCAGGGTGGCGATCGCCTGCACCAGCGAGAGGCCGAGGCCGGCGCCGCCGGTGCGACGCGAGCGGGCGGCGTCGACGCGGTAGAAACGCTCGAAGACGTGGGGCAGATGCGCGGCGGGGATGCCGATCCCGTGGTCGCGCACCTCGATCCGCCAGGCCGCGCCGTCCCGGGCGATGCGCAGGGCGACCGTGCCGGGGCCGTCGCTGTAGTCGAGGGCGTTGCGGAGGAGGTTCCCGAGCGCGAGCCGCAGCTGGCTCTTCACGCCGTCCACCCGGGCCCGGCCTTCGCACACCAGGTCGAGCTCGAGGCCGCGGCTCCGCGCCGCCTCGGCGTGGGCGGCCAGCAGCTCGGTGGCGAGCTCGTCGAGGGCGACGGGCTCCGGGGAGGCGACCGCGACGCCCGCGTCCGCCCGGGCGAGGAGCAGCAGGCCGTCGAGGCTGTCGCCGAGCCGCAGGGCTGCGGCGTGGACGTGGCTCAGCGCGGCCCGGTAGGCCTCCGGCGTGCGGGGCCGGCGCAGGGTGACCTCCGCCTCGGTGCGGATCACCGCGGTCGGCGTCTTCAGCTCATGGGCGGCGTCGGCGGTGAAGCGGGTCTGGCGCTCGAGGGCCGCCTGCAGCCGCGCGAAGGCGTCGTTCAGGCGGGCGCTGAGGGCGTCGAGGGCATCGCCGGTGCCCGCCAGGGGCAGGCGCGCGCCGGGCACCGCGGGGTCGATCCGGCCGGCGGCCGCGGCCAGGGCGGCGAGCTGTGAGGAGATGCGCGCGGACAGGAACCAGGCGCAGCCGAGGGCGAGCAGGCCGACCGGGACGCAGAGCAGCACCAGCCCGCTGGCGAGGGCCGCCAGCTCCGCGCGCAGCGGGCGCTCGCTGGCGATGACGGTCAGGGTGAGGAGCGGGGCGCTGGCGAGCCCGTCCTCCTCGACCCGGGGCGAGGCGATCGTGACGAGCACGCGCACCGGCAGGGTGTCGCCGAGGGTGCGGGTGTAGCGCCCGATGAGGAGCCGGAGCGCGGGATGTTCCCGGCCGCGCAACACGGGGCTCAGGTAGACCTGCTCCTTGCCCGGGAGGCCGGCCCTGATGCGGCCCGCGGCGAAGGGCTCCGGCCACGCTTCTTCCTCTTCCCCCTCGTACTCCAGCTCTCCGTCGTCCCACTCGGTCAGGCTCGCGTAGCGCGCCGCCCGCGCCTCGAGCCGGGCGTCGAGGGCGGCGTAGGCGCGGCGGCGGGCGTCGAGGTAGAGGGCGCTCGCGAAGAGGGCGAGCAGCAGCGTGGCGAGGGCGAAGAACCACAGCCCGATGCGGGTGCGCAGCGTCAACGCGGGCTTCCGCCGGGCTCCTCGAGCACGTAGCCGACGCCCCGCACCGTGCGGATCAGGCGGCGCGGCGGGCGCGGCTCGAGCTTGCGGCGCAGGTTCGCGATCGTGACCTCGATCAGGTTCGCGCTCGGCAGCTCGTCCCGCTCCCAGGCCGTCTCGGCGAGCTCGCCCTTGGAGACGATCCGACCCGCGCGCAGGGCGAGGCACTCGAGCAGCTGCAGCTCCTTGCGGGTCAGCGCCAGCTCTTCATCTCCGCGGAAGGCCCGCCGGCCGGCGAGGTCGAGCCGGATGCCGGCGACCTCGAGCGTCGCCGTCCGGGTCGGAGAGCGGCCGCGCAGGAGGGCCCGCACCCGCGCGAGCAGCTCGTCGAAGGCGAAGGGCTTGGTCAGGTAGTCGTCGGCGCCCGCGTCGAGGCCGGCGACGACGTCGGCCGTCGCGTCCCGGGCGGTCAGCATCAGCACCGGGACGCTCGAGCCGCCCGCGCGCAGGCGGCGGCACAGCTCCAGGCCGGACAGGCCAGGCAGCATGCGGTCCAGGATGACCAGCTCGACCGCGGGACCGCTGGCGGCCCACAGCCCGTCTTCCCCGTCGTGGCAGACGTCGACGGCGTAGCACTCCTCGCGGAGGCCCCGGGCGAGGGCCTCCGCGAGGGCGACTTCGTCTTCGACGATCAGCAGGCGCGCCATCGGCTCTTCCAGGGGGGATCAGTCGTCGTCGTCGTCATCATCATCGTTTTCGACCTCGATCTCCACCACGTCTCCGGCGCGCACCTCGAGGGCGACCTCGAAGGTCTGCCGTTCGGTGTGGAGCAGGATCTCGCAGACCGGCTGGCCGTCGTCCATCTCGAGCTCGGCCTCGAGGGCCTTGCTGCCGTTGATCAGCTTCCCGGCGACAGCGATCAGCTCGCCCATGCCCAGGCGCGCGACCCGCAGGACCTCGGTGTATTCGTCGGTGTCGTCGTCATCCTCCAGCTCCCGCTCGACCAGCTCGCCGTCCGTCGCGCGGATCTCGAGCTCGTGAAGCTGCCCGTCGGCGGCGAGGATCGCGACGTCGTACACCGCGCCTTCGCGCTCTGCCTCGACCGCGGAGCCGGGTTGGATCGCCAGGGCGCGGGTGATCGCGCCGCTCAGGCCGATGTCGGGGGTCTCCTGGGCGCCCGCAAAGGGCAGGCTGACCAGGAGCGCGAGGATCGTCAACCGTGCGTGCATCGTGCTTCCTCCATCTCTGCAGCATGTCCCCACCGTACCAGGGTCGGCTGAACCCGAGCTGAAATCCCCGCCCCGTCTTGGATAGAATCGGGCGGCGTGCTGGGAGGACCGGGTAGTGGAAACGACGACCGACGAACGCGCGGAGCCGGGCTTCGGCCCCTACATCCTCCGCGACGCCCCCGGCACCCTGACCCGACTCAGCGCGGTCTGGCTCTTCGTGGTGTTGTCCGCCAACGCTCTCGCCGTCGCCGTGGAGGGGCGGTTCTGGGATGAGGACGTGCTCGGCGTCACCCTGTTCGCGGCCTTCGCGGTGTCGATCTTCTGCACGGTCACCCTCGCGGTCAACTCGGCCCTCGCCCACCAACGGCGCACCGCCGGCCAGGAGTACTTCGGCCCCGGGCAGCTGTTCTGGGTCGTGCGCCACAAACACGAGCCTCACGTCGTCGGCGTGCTCGGTGCCGACCTCGCCCTCGTGCCGATGCGGCCGCGCTCGAACCCGCCGGTCTTGTGGTCCGCCCACCGCCAACGCTGGCCCCTCGCCGAGGTGACCGCGATCGAGGAAGCCTCCGTCCCCGGCATCGGCAGGCTCATCCGCGGCACCGGCGGGCTGCGCTTCTTCCTCGCCTCCGGGGAGCACTTCGACGTCGAACTCTGGGGCGCCGCCCGCGCCCTGCGCCTGTTCCGGGCCCGGCTCGGCGAGGAGGGAGAGACGCCGGCGCCGGCGCTGCGTCCCGAGGGCGAGGAGGCGCCCGAGATCCCCGTCGACCCGCTGCTGCTCCGGCGCCGCATCGACGACCAGCTCGGCCTCGACGCGCAGGACGTCGCGATCCTCTCCGCCGACCCGAAACAGGCCGAGCTGGTGCTGCGCAGCGTGCCACGGCCGCTGGTGCCCGGCGAGGTGAAGCAGATCCTCCCGCGCCCGAGCGAGGAGCGGCTGATCGCCCTCGCGACCGCCAGCGCCCGGGCCGCCCTGCTCGCCCAGGGCAACGGCGACCCCGCGCGGGTCGTGCGGCTGCTCTACGCGAGCCAGCGACCCGCGGTCGGCGGCGAGGTCGAGGCCGAGGGGCGGGTGCAGGGGAAGCTCGGGGACGGCTGGCAGGTGCACAGCGTGCTGTACCAGACCGTCGCGGGGCGGCGTTGCGCGATCGCGCACGCGACGCTGACCCTGGGCGAGAGCGAGGAGGATTGACGGAGGAGGGCCGTTGTCGGGCAGACAGTGATCTTGGGGAAGCCGGGGTCGGAGATCGGGCCACGACGTTGCGTGCTTCTCGAGGCCCTGAGGTCGCTGCCGCCCGATCGCGATTCCGGTCCCGATCCCGATCCCGATGGGATGGAGGTCAGAGCGGGGACTTCACCTGCGCTACCGCTGCTCCGCCTCGAGCAGCGCGGCCTGTTCGGCCACCCGGTACTCGATGTCGGCCCAGGGGCTGTCGGGGATCTCCTCGATCTCGATCGGGTCGACGCCCCAGGCCTGATACTCCGCGTACTGCTCCTCGCTGAACTCGCGCTGGAAGGCCGACCGCACGTCGGACTTGACGCCCTCGATGGCCTGGCCGTATGTCTCTTCGCGTCCGGGGATGGTCTCGCCGAGGCGGCCGAACCAGGTCATGAAGCGCATCGGCGCCTCGGGGTGCTCGACCTCTCCGTAGGCGATCGCGGTGATCAGCTCGTCGTACAGGTTCGAGCCGTCGGCGGTCGGGGTCTCGAGCAGCTCCTTCACCCGGCGCTGGCCCTCGCGCACCTCCTGCTCGACCGCGAGGACCTGGTAGGGCTCGAGCTCGAGGAGCTCGGCGAAGTTGTCCAGGGCCGGCTTCTTGTTGCGCTTGCGGTCCTGCTCCTCGGCCTGGCGGGCGAGGGCCGCGTCGACGCGCTCGTCCAGGGCCGCGAGCGCCTCCTCGCTCAGGACGGGCTCCTCTTCCCCGGCGGCGGCGACCGGTCCAGGGAGGGCCTCCTCGGCGGAAAGCGACGGGCCGGCGCGCTCGAGGGCACCGAGCCGCAGCTCGAGGCTCTCCAGACGCCCGCCGAGATCGGACGCGGGCGCCGCGACCGGGCGCTGCTCGAGGGCGGCGAGGCGCTGCTCGGAGGCGGCGAGGCGCTGCTCGATCACGGCGAAGGCCGCGAGCTGCTCCTCGACCTCCGCGAGGCGCGCCTCGAGCTCCGCGGGGGCGGCCTCGCGGGCGGAGGCCGTGGCCGGCGCCGGGGAGCGCGGGGACGGCCGCGGGGAGGTGGGGGGCTGCGCGATGTACACGCCGACACCGACGGCGAGGGCGGTGGCGAGGGCGGCGGTGAGGGCGATGGTCTTCATGGGGGTCTCCTGCTCCGTCCAGCATAGTGGTGGCGGGCGGTCAGGGAAAGCGGGTACAGTGGCGGCCCGCAAGGGAGGGACGATGATGGGCGGACGCCTGACACAACGCCGGGCGCTGGTGACCGGCGCGAGCAGCGGCATCGGCGCGGAGATCGCGAAGTGCCTGGCGGCCGAGGGCGCCGCCCTGGTGCTGGTCGCCCGTCGGCAGGAGCGGCTCGAGGCCCTCGCCACGGAGCTGCGCGAGCGCCACGGCGTCGAGGTCGCCGTCGAGGCCCTGGACCTCACCGCGCCGGGGGCGGGCACGGCGCTGTGCGAGCGGCTCGAGGCCGAGGGGCCGGTCGACGTGCTGGTCAACAACGCCGGCTTCGGCGCCTGGGATGACTTCACCGCGATCCCCTGGGAGACCCACGCCCGCATGCTCCAGCTCAACATGGTCGCCCTGACCGAGCTGACCTGGTGCTTCGCGCGGAAGATGCAGGAACGCGGCCGCGGGAACCTCCTGCACATCGCCTCGACCGCCGCCTACTCGCCCTGTCCCAACTTCGCGGTCTACGCCGCGACCAAGGCCTACGTCCGCAACTTCAGCGAGGCGCTCGACTACGAGCTGAAGAAGAGCGGGGTGCGCTCGCTGGTCGTCTGTCCCGGGGGCACGCGCACCGAGTTCTCCGACGTCAGCGCCCAGAAGCTGAAGAAGAGCGCCGACTACGCGATGATGGACGCGAGCGCGGTCGCGAAGATCGCGGTCGGCCGCATGCTGCGCGGCCGCCGCACCGTCGTCGCCGGCTTCCTCAACGCCCTGTCGGTCTGGCTGTTGCGCTTCCTGCCGCGGGCCTGGCTGCCCGGGGCGACCGCGATGGCGATGGCGGGCGCGGTCGAGAAGGCAGAGCCCGCCGCTTCCTGAGGTTCCTCCCCATGATGTCCCTCCAGAGCCAGCTCGCCGCCTTCGACGCCGAGCTGCCGATCGAGCGGGCCTGGACGCCGCCCTCGTCCTGGTACACCAGCCCGGAGCTGTACGCCCTCGAGCGCCGGACGCTGTTCCCCGCCAGCTGGCAGCCGGTCGCGCGGGTCGACGAGCTGGAGGAGGTCGGAAGCTGGCGCGCCGGCTGCCTCGCCGGCGAGCCCTGGCTGCTGACCCGCGCCGCGGACGGCCTGCGCGCCTTCTCCAACGTCTGCCGCCACAAGGGCCGCGAGGTCGTCACCGGCCGCGGCAGCGGACCGCTGGTGTGCGGCTACCACGGCTGGCGCTACGGCCTCGACGGGAGGCTCGAGAGCGCGCCGCGCATCGCCGGCATCCGCGACTTCGCCAAGGAGGAGATGGGCCTCGTGCCCCTGCGGCTCGAGGTCTGGGGGCCGTTCGTCTGGATCTGCGGGGACGCCTCCGCGCCTGGCCTCGCCGCTTCCCACCCCGAGCTCGCCGCGGCGCTCGCCGCGAGCGGCTGGGAGCAGCTGGTGTTCCACTCCGCCCAGAGCTGGGAGCTCGCCTGCAACTGGAAGGTGTACGTCGACAACTACCTCGACGGGGGCTACCACGTGCCCCACATGCACCCGAGCCTCGCCGCCCAGATCGACATGGCGAGCTACCGCACGGAGTGCTTCGCCCAGAGCTCGATCCAGAGCGCCGGCCCCCGGAGCGGGACGGACGCGGCGCTCGGCTACGATCCCGCCGAGCGCATCGGCGGCGGCGCGGTCTACGGCTGGCTGTTCCCGAACGTGATGCTCAACCGCTACGGGCCCTGCCTGGACAGCAACCACGTCGTGCCGCTCGGTCCGGAGCGCTGCCGGGTCGACTACGCCTTCTTCTTCGCCCCGGAGGTCGACGGCGCCGAGGACTTCGTCGCCGCCAGCATCGCCCAGGCCGCGGTCACCCAACGCGAGGACATCGAGATCTGCGAGTCGGTGCAGGTCGGCCTCGGCTCGCGCCACTATGAGCGCGGCCGCTACGCCCCGCGGGTCGAGCAGGGCGAGCACCACTTCCACCGGCTGCTCGCGGCGGCGCTCGGCAAGGGCTTGCGCGCCTGAGCGTGAGTTGTATGGCGGATCGGTGAGAGCCTCTGAACAGGCCGATCTTGGCGGTGCCGGGCTGCATCATGTGGCGTCGATCTACGCCGGTTTCTGCCTGTAGGGGAGGGGTCTACCCCCTCCAGCGGGCGGTGGTAAAGCCCTCCCCCCTACATTGAGATACACGCCGCAGTGTCGAATGTTCGCGCAGCACTGCTGTGTAACTCACGCTGAGCCCTCAGCCCGTCCAGTCGGGGCTCTTCAGCAGCGGCAGGCTGCGCACCCGCTTGCCGGTCGCCGCGAACAGCGCGTTGGCGATCGCGGGAGCCACCGGCGGCACCCCGGGCTCGCCGACCCCGCCGGGGGGCGCGTCGCTGTCGATCAGCACGACCCGCACCTCGCGGGGCGCCTCGTGCATGCGCGCGACCGGGTAGTCGTCGAAGTTCCCCTGCCGCACGCGCCCGTTCTTCAGCGTGATCTCCCCGGTCAGGGCCAGGCTGGCGCCGAACACCGCCGAGCCCTCCATCTGGGCGATCACCCGGTCGGGGTTGATGATCGTCCCGCAGTCGATCGCGATGTCGACCCGCGGGATGCGCACCAGCTTGCCCTCGACGGCGACCTCGGCGACGACCGCGACGTAGCTGAGGAAGCTGCGGTGCGCGGCGAGGCCCAGCCCGTGGCCGGCGGGCAGCTCGCGCCCCCAACCGGCGCTCTCGGTCACGCGCTCGATCACGCGCCGCAGGCGCGCGGTGTCGGCGGGGTAGTCCTCGTAGGAAGCGCCGTAGTTCGGGTAGCCCTCGCCGAGCTCGAGGATGCGGTCGGGGCCGAGGTTGTAGATCTGGAAGCGTCTGGAGTCCATCCCCGCGGCGTGCGCGAGCTCGTCGATGAACGAGCCGGTCGCGAACACGTGGAACAGGTTGCACACCGCGCGCAGCCAGCCGATGCGTACCGGCGCCGCGGCCTCGCCGTTCTCGACGCGCAGGTGCGGCACCGCCCAGGGCAGGTCGGTCAGGCCCATCATCAGCTCGAAGGGCTGCCCCTGGTTCGCCCCGACCGCGAAGGTCGAGGCGATGGTCGGGAAGACCGAGCGCTGCCGCCAGGCGAACAGCCGCTCGCCCTCGACGACGCCGTCGATGGTCTGGGCGCTGGCGGCGTGGTAGTAGTCCGCGCGGATGTCGTCCTCGCGGCTCCAGGTCACCTTGACCGGCGCGCCGACTTCCCGCGCGATCAGCGCCGCCTCGACCAGGGCGTCCGGCTTCGACTTGCGGCCGAAGCCCCCGCCGAGCAGCGTCACGTAGACCGTCACCCGGTCGGCGGGCAAGCCGAGCACCGCGCACAGGGTGTCCTGGGCCGCCTGCGGGTTCTGGGTCGGCGCCCACACCTCGCAGCGCCCGTCGCTGAAGCGGGCGAGGGCGCAGGGCGGCTCCATCGGCGCGTGGGCGAGGAAGGCGGTGGTGTAGGTCGCCGACACGACCTCTTCGGCCTCGGCCAGGGCGGTCGCGACGTCGCCGCGCTCGCTGACCAGGCGGCAGGGCTGCTGGCTGGTGGCGGCGAGCTCGGCGAGGTAGGCGTCGCTGTCGAAGTCGGCGAGCGCTCCCTCGTCCCACTGCAGCGCGAGCTTCTTCCGCCCCTGCATCGCCGCCCAGGTGTTGCGCGCCACGACCGCCACCCCGCCGAGGGCCTGGAAGGCGTGAGGCGGGGTGAAGGCGGGCAGCTCGACCAGGTCGACGACCCCCTTGACGGCGCGGGCGGCGTCCCCGTCGAAGGAGCGCAGCTTCGCCCCGTGCACGCGCGGGCGGGCGACGACGGCGTGGAGCATGCCGGGCAGGGTCGCGTCGATGCCGAAGCTCGCCTTGCCACGCACGGTGTCCTCGAGGTCGTAGGAAGCGAAGGAGGTGCCGATGTAGCGCCAGCTCTCCCGCGGCTTGAGGCGCAGATCCTCGAGGGCCGGCACCGGCAGGCCGCTCGCGATCGCGACCAGGCCCTCGAAGGGCAGCTTCTTGCCGGTCGGCTGGTGGACGACGTGATGGCGGAAGGCGCGGCACTCCTCGGCCGGGACCTCCCAGCGCTGGGCGGCCGCGCGCTCGAGCATCAGGCGGGCGGCGGCGCCGGTGTGGCGCATCGTGGTGAAGAAGTTGCGGACGCTGCGCGAGCCGTCGGTGTTCTGCGAGCCGTAGCGCGGGTCGCCGGGGGCCTGCACGATCTCGATGCGGTCCCAGTTCGCCTCGAGCTCGTCGGCGACGACGGCGGGCAGGCAGGTGCGGATGCCGGTGCCCATCTCGGAGCGGTGGGCGACGATGCGGACGGTGCCCTGGACGGTGATCGCGAGGAACAGGTTGGGGCTGAGCTCGGCGTCGTCCTCGTCGGCCCGGGCGACGCGGCCGCCGACGACGGGCAGGCCGAGCACCAGGGCGCCCGCGCCGACCAGGCTCTGGAGGAAGCGGCGACGGCTGAGGTTCCGGATGATCATCGCATCTCCTCCGCCGCCTGCTGGACCGCCTTGCAGATCCGCTGGTAGGTGCCGCAGCGGCAGATGTTGCCCGCCATCTTCGCGACGATCTCCTCCTCGCTGGGCTCGGGGTTCTCGGCGAGCAGCGCCGCCGCGCTCATGATCTGGCCGGACTGGCAGTAGCCGCACTGGGGCACCTGGCAGGCGACCCAGGCCCGCTGCAGGGGGTGGCTGCCGTCGGGGGAGAGGCCCTCGATGGTCGTGATCTCGCGCTCCTCGTCGAGGCTGCCGACGGTCGTGCTGCACGAGCGCACGTCGCGCCCGTCGAGGTGGACCGTGCAGGCGCCGCACAGGGACATCCCGCAGCCGAACTTCGTGCCGATCATGCCGAGCTCGTCGCGCAGCACCCAGAGCAGCGGGGTGTCGGGGTCGATGTCCCCGAGCTCCCGCATCTTCCCATTGATCTTCAGTCTCATCGCCTCTCCTCTCTTGCCCGTTTGATTCACCAGGATCCCTGCTGCGGACCTGGATGCCGCGCGTCTCGGGCACTTCGGACCCTCTGCGCTGCTCACCTATGGACAAGGCATGGGCTCCGCTGCTCGATGGCCCGAAGCGCCCGATCCACTGCGGCCTCCAGGCCCTCGCGACGAAATCCTGGTGAATCAACCGGGCTTGGACCACTTTGCCCCGTTTCCGCCAGGGTCGCCGAGATCGCCCCGACGGGCAAGCGGAAAGCCGGCTTGCCCCCGCGCCACGAGCTGCCATACTACAGCTTCGAACAGCTGGAGAAGACGATGGCCGCCACGGCATCCCCGCGCATCACCGCCCTGCAGTGGGGCCGTATCGAGCTCGAGGGCGGGGTCCACGGCAAGGACCTCAAGCTCTTCCCCGGCGGCTCCCGCGCCTGGGACTGGAACGAGACCGGCACCCGCCACGTTCCCGGCATCCAGCCCGCCGACGTCGAAGAGCTGCTCGCCCGCGGCGCGACCGTCATCGTGCTGAGCCGCGGGATGCACGAGCGTCTGCAGGTCTGTCCCGAGACCCTCGCCCTGCTCGAGGAGCGCGGCGTGCGCGTCCACGTCGCCCAGACCGAAGAGGCGGTCGCGATCTACAACCGGCTCGCCGAGGACCAGCAGGTCGCGGGCCTCTTCCATTCCACCTGCTGAGCCGGGGGACCGATGGGCCTGAGCCGCGCGGAGTTCGAGAGCCAGTCGCTGCTGCACCGCGTCGACCCGGTCGCGGTCGAGGGCCTGCTCAACACCTGCCCGGTGCGCGAGATCGCGGCCGAGGCGGTGCTGATCGAGCCGGCCGGCGGCTGCGGCGTGATGTACCTGCTGCTCGCGGGGCGCCTGCGGGTGCACCTCGAGTCGCCCGACAGCGACCCGGTGGCGCTGCTCGAGGCTGGGCAGAGCGTCGGCGAGCTGTCCCTGATCGACCGCAAGCCCCGCTCGGCCTGGGTGATCGCGGCGGAAACCAGCCGGGTGCTCGAGATCGGCAAGGAGGTCTTCTGGTCGTTGATCCGCGCCTCGCACGAGGTCGCGATCAACCTGCTCGCGATCCTCTCCGAGCGGCTGCGCGGCAACAACTCCGCGGTCCGCGCCAGCCAGCACCTGCAGCAGGAGTACCAGCGCTACGCGACCCTCGACGCGCTGACCGGCATGTACAACCGGCGCTGGCTGTCCGAGACGATGCCGCGCCAGGTGCAGCGCTGCGTGCAGGACGGGAAGCCGGTCTCGCTGCTGATGGTCGACATCGACCACTTCAAGAAGTTCAACGACACCCACGGCCACGCGGCGGGCGACTTCGTCCTGCACACCGTCGCCCAGCGGCTCAAGGAGAACGTGCGGCCGACCGACCTGGTCGCGCGCTACGGCGGGGAGGAGTTCACCGTCGTGCTCCCCCAGGCCGACACCGCCACTGCCCTCCAGGTCGCCGAGCGCCTGCGCGGGGCGATCGCGGCCGAGCAGCTCGTGACCGCGGACGGCAAAGGGCTCGGGACCGTCACCGTGTCGATCGGCATCGCCACCCTGCCCGGCGCCGCCGAGACCGCCGTGCAGGCGCTGCTCGAGCGCGCCGACCAGGCGCTGTACCGGGCAAAGAACGCCGGCCGGAACCGCTGCGAGATTGACTGAGGGCCTTCAGCCGTCGGGCTCGAGGAGCTTCCGCAGCGCCGCTCGCAGGCCGTCCAGGCTGAAGGGCTTGCGCAGGAAACCCTGGCAGCCCGCCGCTGTCAGCGCCTCCCCGAGGGCCTCGGGCCCGTACCCGCTGCACATCAGGATCGGCACCGTCGCGTCCACGGCCCGCAGGCGCCGGACCGTCTCGGGCCCGTCGAGGTCGGGCATCGTCCAGTCGAGGACGACGGCGCGCACCGGCGCCGTCGCGTTCGCGAGCCGCGCGCGCGCTTCGCGCCCGGCCGCCACCTCTTCGACCTCGAAGCCCAGGCGCGCGAGCATGCGCCGGGTGACCTTGCGCACCAGGTTGTCGTCGTCGACCAGCAGCACCCGCCCGCTGCCGCGCCAGGCCGCCGGCAGCACAGAAGAGGACGCACCGGCCCCGGAGGCGCCGCGGTCGGCCGGGAAGTAGACCGAGAAGCGCGTGCCCTGTCCCGGGGCGCTCTTGACCCGCAGGGTGCCGCGGTGGCTGCGGACGATGCCGAGCACGGCGGCCAGGCCGAGCCCCCGGCCCGTGAACTTGGTGGTGAAGAAGGGGTCGAAGATCTTCGCCTGGGTGGCGAGGTCCATCCCCGCGCCGTCGTCCGCGACCTCGATGAACACGTACTCGCCACCCACCGGCGGCTTGAGCAGCAGGCCCTCGTCGTCGCGGCGCAGGGTCTGCATGCCGGTCCGCACCTCGATCGTCCCGCGCCCCTCCGGCAGCGCCTCGAAGGCGTTGACCACGAGGTTGACGACGACCTGCCGCAGCTGGGTCGGATCGCCCCGCAGGGCCGCGAGCTCGCCGGCGAGGGCGTAGCCAAGCTCGGCGCTGCGGCCGACCAGCGCCCGGTGCATGCGGCGCAGCCCGGACACCAGCGCCGACAGGTCGACGCTCTCGTGCGGGCCGCCGCCGCGTCCCGCGTAGGCCAGCAGCTGCTCGGTCAGCTCGGAGGCGCGCCGGGAGACCTCGACGATCTCGCTTGCGGCGTCCCGCGCCTCTTCGTCGGGGACCTGCTCGGCGAGCAGGCTGGCGTTGCCGAGGATCGCGGTCAGCAGGTTGTTGAAGTCGTGGGCGACGCCGCCTGCCATGATGCCGAGGCTCTCGAGCTTCTGGGCCTGGAGGAAGCGCAGCTCGAGCTGGCGGCGGCGCTCCTCGGCGTCCATGCGGAACAGCACGCTGGCGAGCACGCTGGCGAGCACCCCGAAGCGCTCGACCCGTTCCGCGCCCCAGGCGTCCGTGGCGGCGCGGGTCTCAGGCTCTGCGGGTGCCTCGGCCCGCTGGACCACCAGCACGCCGAGCGCCCGCCCGTCCGCGTACAGGGGCAGGCACAGCAGCGGCGCTGCCGCCCCCAGCCAGGTCTGGAGACTCCCCTCCGGCCGCTCGACCAACCACGGCCGGGCGGCGCGGACGCGCTCCTCGAGGCGCTCCGCCGCTTCCTCCGCGCTCCCTTCCACCACCCAGCCCGGCTCGAAGTCCTCCCAGTCCGCGGGGGGCTCCGGCCAGGTGTGGGTCGCGACGTAGCGGGAGCCCTCGTCGACCGGCACCAGGATCCCCGCCCGCCGCGCCCCGAGGTGCCGCCCCAGGGCCTCGAGCGACCAGCGCAGGCTGCCGGCCGGATCCTCCTGCACGCACCGCGTCGCCACGCTCGCCACCAGCTGCTCGAAGCGCAGTCGCCGCCGGACCTCGGCCTCCGCCCGGGCGCGCTCCTCCATCTCGGTGCGCAGCTGCTGGTTGGCCTCCGCCAGCTCGCCCGTCCGGATCCGCACCCGCTGGTCGAGCGCGTCGAGCGTCTCCTTCAGCGCCAGCTCGGCCCGCACCCGCCCGGACACGTCCCGGGCCACCCACATCACCGCCGGCCCCCCGGCCCAGGCGTACGGGATCACCCGGGCGCTGAACCAGGCCCGCCCCTGCCCGAGGTCGAGGGCGTACTCGATCTCCTGCATGCAGGCGCACTCCAGGGTCTCGCTGATCACGTTCTGGATGTAGCGCGCGGCGGGCGGCGGCAACGCCTCGTGGATGGTCGTCTGCTTCAGCTCCTCCACCGGCGCGATCAGGAGCTCGTGCTCGGCGGTGAAGACCTCGAGGTAGCGCCCGTCGGCGGAGAGCACGAAGACCAGGTCGGGGATGCCCTCGAGGATCGAGCGCAGCGGGTCGTGGGATGGGTCCGCCACGGGCAGGAGGGGCTCGGGGCTGGGCGGTTCGGTCATCCGGTCCTCGGGGGTGGGCCTCCGGCGGAAGGGTACACGGGTCGACGGGGGAGATCCAGTGGTGGGGGGCTGGACGAAACGCTCGACCTCGCCGAGACTGAGGGACCTTCTCTTGCGAGAGACCCATGAGCGCGGACGGGCTACCTGACGGTCCCTACGACCACTTGATCACGGACGAGCTGGCCGCAGCGCTCTCGCAGGTGCGCGACGCGGAGGGTCGCAAGACGATCACCGACGCACCGGACTCATCCGACTCCGCAGTCCGTTTCGCTGCCTTCGCTGCCGATGAGTTACGCCGCCTTCTGAGCAGCTTCCCCAAGCCGGGGCGTATCGAGTCCCAACGACAGCTGGTCAATGAGCTGTTCGCGTTCCTCCGTCGCCGTTGGGACCAGCCGCCGGCAGAGCAGGAGATCTCCGAGCCAGCGCAGGTTCTCCGCGCGGTGTTTCGCGAGTCCCCGCCGCCGCTCCCTGCCTCGCCGCTCTCCGTGAGCTCGTTGCTCACACCCGGGCGCGGCGAGCCGTCGTTGGGGCGGGAGTTGTGCGCGGAAGTCTCGACCGCGGACTCCATCGATGCCTTGGTCAGCTTCGTGACCCGGGGCGGTTTTCGATTCCTGCAGGATGTGCTCCAGCAGCACGCCCAGGAGGGCCGACGTCTGCGGCTGTTGACCACGACATACACGGGCGCGACCCAAGCGGACGCGGTCGAGGCGATGGCGAGGTTGCCCGGCGCCGAGGTTCGCGTCTCGTTTGACGGTCGTCGCAGCCGACTCCACGCCAAGGCGTGGCTCTTCCATCGCGCAAGCGGATTGGACACGGCCTACGTCGGCTCCGCGAACCTGTCGCGAGCCGCGTTGGTGTCGGGGCATGAGTGGATGGTCAAGGTCTCGGCCCGCGATCTGCCTCATGTGATCGCCAAGTTCCGTGGCGCATTCGAGTCGCTGTGGGAGGACCCGGAGTTCGAGTCTTTCGATCCAGAGGACGAAGGCCAACGCGCACGTTTGCGCAGCGCGCTGGGAGAGGAACGGAGAGGGCTCGGACCAGGCGCGGCGCGGACGCGACGGCACTGGTTTCAGTTGCGTCCCTACCCCTTCCAGCGTGAAATCCTCGAGCGCCTCGAGGTCGAGCGCGAGCTACACGGCAGCTGGCGGAACCTCGTCGTCGCCGCGACCGGGACGGGCAAGACGGTTGTCGCGGCCTTCGACTATCAGCGCCAGATCGGGAAGGACGGGCTCCGCCCGCGGCTGTTGTTTCTTGCCCACAGGCAGGAAATCTTGCGGCAGGCGCTGGATACGTTCCGGCACCTCCTCCGCGACGAATCGTTTGGCGAGCTTCTCACCTCCGGTGTCGAGCTCGATAGGGCCGACCATCTCTTCGCGACTGTCCAATCCTTTACCAGCCGTGGTTTCAGCACGCGGTACGCGCCAGACTTCTGGAGCTTCATGGTGGTTGACGAGTGCCACCATGTCCCCGCCAAGAGCTACCGGACCGTGATGGAGCACCTGCGCCCGAGGGTGCTGCTCGGGCTGACCGCCACGCCAGAGCGGTCGGACGGACGTTCCCTCTTGCCGGACTTCGGGAACCGTATCGCTTCGGAGCTGCGGATCTGGCGAGCGATCGCCCGCCAACTGTTGACCCCCTTCGAGTACTACGGTGTGCACGACGGCGTCGACCTCCGCGCGCTCGGTTTCCGAAGAGGTGGCTACGTTGAGGCCGACCTCGAGCGTGTCTACACGGCGGACCATCGGCGGGCCGACCTCATCATCGCGCAGCTGCATAGCCGTTGGGGCGATCCTGCACGGATGTGTGCGTTGGGTTTTTGTGTCAGCGTCGAGCACGCGGAGTTCATGGCATCGCGATGCAGTGAAGCGGGAATCCCCGCCGCTGCCTTGCACGGTGGGAGCTCGAGCCGAGAACGAGACGAAGTACCGAGGCGGCTCCAACGCGGCGAGATACGCGTGATCTTCACGTGCGACCTCTACAACGAGGGTGTCGACCTTCCGTTCCTGAACACGCTCTTGCTGCTCCGGCCGACGCAGAGCTCAACCCTGTTCCTACAACAGCTAGGCCGGGGGTTGCGCCTGCATGAGGGCAAGAGCAGCTGCTTGGTGCTCGACTTCATCGGTCAACATCGTCGCGAGTTCCGATTCGCCCCTCTGCTCACGGCGCTGACTGGGCTCTCGCGGGGTGCGCTCAAAGAGGCTGTCAGCACCGGTTTCCCCCATCTCCCCCCTGGTTGTCACCTGCAGCTGGACAAGGTCGCGCGGCGCATCATCCTCGACAACCTGCAGCGCTCCCTGCGCGGCGGGATCCGCGCGCTGACGCAAGAGCTCGTCGAGCTGTGCGCGCTCTCGGAGGGGGAGCCGGTCACGCTCAAGAAGTTCCTCGAAGGCTCGGGCCGTGACGTCGACGAGGTCTACCGGGCCGGCGGATGGACGACTGTTCGGCGTCGGGCTGGCGTCCTCACTGGGGCGGGGAACGAGGCTGAAGCGTACCTGTCGAAGCGGCTCGGGCGACTCTGCCACCTCGACGACCCGGAGCGCATCGACCGGTTGAAAGAGCTCGCCATGGGTTCGAGCGCCGGCAAGGCGGACGAGCGGTTGGACTTCATGCTCGCCTACCAGGTGCTGGATGACGGCAAGAGCGTGCGCGGGCGGAGCTCGTTCGCCGACAGGCTAGCGGCACAACCCGCCGTTCAGGGAGAGCTTCTCGAGCTTTGTGATATCCTCTATGGGCGTATCCCGGTGCTGTCCACGGCGAGACGCGTGCGGGGGCTCCTGCACCTACACGCTCACTACACCCGCAATGAGATTCTTGCGGCAGTGGGGTTGCGCAACGCTGACCGTAGACGGCACCACGCGGAGGGCGTCCTGCGCTTGAAGGAAGAGCGGAC
>JAUIEM010000565.1 GCA_030428695.1 bacterium | reverse complement strand
TTCATTGCCGGGTGAACACAGCAAAGGGGCCATACCTGATCCCATTCCGAACTCAGCAGTCAAGCCCTTTGCGCCGATGGTACTGGGACCTCCTGGGAGAGTAGGTATCGCCCGGCACATTACACAAGCTCGCTAGCGCGCACGCGCTGGCGAGCTTTCTTTTTGTAGGGCTGGCAAATCGAAGAGGCCGGTGGCTGCGGCACAGGTGTCAGCGAGCTGGTTCTCCCGAGGGACGAGGGAGAAGCGGCGAGCGGCCGAAGACCTTCGCTGCGAGGAACGAGGAGGGAAGGTCGAGGACGAACTCAGCAGTCAAGCCCTTTGCGCCGATGGTACTGGGACCTCCTGGGAGAGTAGGTATCGCCCGGCACATTACACAAGCTCGCTAGCGCGCACGCGCTGGCGAGCATCCTCTTTGGGGCAGGTCCACGGACTCCGGACCAGGGCGGGGAAAGGCCCTCCGTTGCCACAGGACAGGCCGTCCCCCCGACGAGCTTCGTGTTCGGACGTGGACCTGGTATACTCCTCGGCGAAGGCAAGCTGAATCTGAAGCTCAAGCTCAGTCGGCAGCGGGCCTGCGAGCGATGTGCGGGTTCGAGTCCCGCCCTTCCCATGCCGGATCTTCCGGAGCTCGACGGGAAGGTGGTGAAACGGCAGACACGGGAGACGAGCCGTCTCCTATCGCGAGCTCCCCCGTCTTGCGGACGTCAGGATCAAGCTCTCCTTCAGGTTCAACATTCGCCAGGTTCGCCGGATCGACTTCCTCTGGAAACGCCAGCCCAGGCGTGGGTTCGAATCCCTCACCGCGCATCGCACCGAATCACGCGCGGGTAGCTCAGTGGTAGAGCGGGGCTGATCAACTTCACCCGGAGGATTAAACGCCATCGGCGATGTGATCTGCTGGCACACCGGGGCCGGGGAGCCGGTTACAGCTCCTGGCCCTCTTCTATTTGTTGTGCGGGATCGGGATCGGGCTCGAAAAAACGGGGCGCTTTCCCCCCGTGCTGAGGAGAGCGCCCCGACCTCGACGATGAAAACAGCCTTCGCCGTCCCGGATCAAAGGAGGGAGGTAAACAGTAAAAAGAAGACGGCGAAGGTTGTGACGAACACCCCGAGAGTCAGCACCCCCCAGAACAGGGCGCGTTTCCGCGGGACGGAAGTGACCGAGCGGCGGCGTCGGCGCTTTTGGGGGACGCGGCTGGGCGGACCGTGATCGGTCTCTTCCGCGAAGACGCTGAGCTTGACCAGCAGCGCCTTGGCGCGCACCTCTTTGAGGGCGTCGATCAGGGCGTCCATGTCCGGGTAGCGATCCTCGGGGTTTTTCTCCATGCAGCGCAGGATCAGCTCGTCCAGGAACGGCGGGAGATCCGCGCGGAACTTGCGGGGTGACGGCGGGGCGGCGTTCTGGTGCTGGCGCACCAGATCCGCCTTGCGCTTGGCTTCGAACGGCCAGCGGCCTGTCAGCATGTAGAACAGCACCACGCCGAGCGAGTACACGTCCGTGCGGCCGTCGACCGACTGGGCGCGACTCTGTTCCGGCGACATGTAGTGGGCGGTGCCGACGACGGTGCCCTGGCGGAACAGGTGGCGGGTGCCCCGGATCTGCGCGAGGCCGAAGTCGGCGAGCTTGACCTGGCCGTCGCTGCAGATCAGCACGTTCTGCGGCTTGACGTCGCGGTGGATGATGCCCTGGGCGTGGGCGGCAGAGAGGCCGCGCGCGATCTCGAGGGCGACCTTGAGGGCGCCGATCACGGTCAGGGGTCCGTGGGTCTGGACAACCGTGAACAGCGACGCGCCGGCGCAGTATTCCAGGGTCGTGTAGTACAGGCCGCGGTCCTTGCCGGAGGCGTAGACCTGCACGATGTTCTTGTGGGTCAGCCGGGCGAGCGCGTTCGACTCGCGGGTGAAGCGGCGCGAGGTCTGCTTGTTGCGGGCGGCCCGCGGGTGCATGATCTTGACCGCGCGCAGCTCGCCCTCGGCGTTGCGGCCGACGAAGACCACGCCGCAGCCGCCCTTGCCGAGCACCCGGTGCAACAGCACGCCGCCGACGTTCTCCCCGACGATGCCGCACAGGTTCTCGGTCGTGATCGGCGTCAGGTTGGTGCTGCTCTCGGTCGGAACCGGCGCCTCGGCGATGGCGGCCGCGAGCTCGGCGGCGGTGTCGGAGTCGAGGTAGCCCTTGTCGAGGAGCTGCTCCTGCAGGGTGACGTCGGAGTCGTACATCTCCCGCAGGCACTCATCGACCTTCGACGGGCTGATCTTCTTCCGCGCGAGCTGGGCGAGCTTGATGTCCCGCGGGGACAGGCGTCCGCTCGAGGGCCGCGGGGGCCCGAGCACGTCTTCCGCGGGAGCTTTCGCTGGCGTGGCGATCATGCTTCCCCCTCTACGCCGGCCGCATGAAGTCGAGGCGTTCGTCGACGGGCACCCGGTACTTCGGGAAGAAGTCGGCAGGCACCTCGCAGCCGTAGAGCTTCTCGAGCACCTCGTGCATCACGAGGCGGAAGTCGGTGTAGACGGGCAGGTCGCGCCGGTCGTACAGGTTCTGCTTCTCGAGCCCGCCCCAGGAGCCGTGGATCGTCCCGCCCTTGACCTGGCCGCCGAGGGCGAGCATGCAGCAGCCGTGGCCGTGGTCGGTGCCGCGGTTGCCGTTCTCTTTGACGGTGCGGCCGAACTCGCTCATGGTCAGGACCATCACCTTCTCCATGCGCGACTCGCCGAGGTCGTTGGCGAAGGCGGCGATGCTCTCGGTCAGGCGACGCAGCAGGTCGGCCTGCTTGCCGGTGGAGCCGCCTTCCTGGATGTGCAGATCCCAGCCGCCGTAGTCGATGCAGGCGGCCTCGAGGCCGGCGTCCGCCTTGATGATCCGGGCGATCTGGCGCAGGCGGCGGGCGAAGTGGTTGTCGGGATATGCGCCTTCGTCGGCGGGGACGTTGGTGGTCATCTCCTGGTAGCGCCGGGTCGCCTTGATCGCGTTCTTGCCCGACTCGAGGATCAGGTCCTGGGCGACGCCGCGTTCCATCGTCTCGGCTTCCATGTCGTTGTACACGTCGTCGAAGATGTCGAGCGGGTCGTTGTGGCGGTCGAGCTCGGGCACCGCGAGCACCGGATAGCGGCCGCGCAGGGCGCGGGGCAGGAGACCCTGCAGGGCGACGGCGCGGAAGTCGCTCTCGCCCGGTTGTTTCGAGGCGGTCAGGTAGCGGTTCAGCCAGCCGGCGGAGACCCCGCGCCCGCCCGGCACCGCGTACTCCATGAAGTCCTGGCAGTCGAAGTGGCTGCGGGAGCCGTGGGGAGAGCCGATCCCGATCAGGGGCGCGAAGGTGCCCGCTTCGTAGAAGGGGTACAGAGAGGACATCGCGGGGTGCAGGCCGAACAGCTCGTTGAGTTGGACGACGCCGTTCTCCCCGGTCGCCGGGATGGCGATGGTCGGGCGCACCTCGTAGTAGGTCGGGTCGTAGTAGGGCACGACCATGTTCAGCGAATCGCAGCCGCCGCGCAGGAAGATGCAGATCAGGGTGCCCCGCCCCTGGGGTCCATTGTCTCCGTCGGCGAAGCACAGGCGGGTCAGGCTACCGAGGCTGGCGACGGCGCTGAGTCGGGCGGCGTTGAACAGGAAGTCGCGGCGGGTTTGCATGGTTCGCTCTCCGAAGCGGGCGTGCGCCCGGTGTGTTCACTGGCGTTGGAATTCCGGGCAGCCGAGCAGGATCCCGAGCAGCTGGCGTTGCAGCTCCTCGCCGGTCGCGCCGCTCTCGCAGATGCGCTGCAGCACCTTCTGGGTCGTGCGTCCGAGCTCCATGCCGAACAGCACCTTGTCGGTCAGGATGTCGCGGATCTCCTGCGGGTCGGCCTCGTCGTCCATCGGCACGAAGAAGTCGTCGGGGATCCGCACCGCGCTGCGCGAGGTGACCATGTTGAGGGCGAGCTGCCAGCGCAGGGGCAGGACGCCGGGGTCGAGCCAGGCTTCGGCGACGTCGTAGTAGCCGGTCGGGTCCTGGCACTGGTAGATCGGCTGGCGCATGCGCTTGAGCGAGCGGAAGACGGGCTCGGGGTCGTCGATCACGCAGTCGAGGGCGCGGAACATCGTGATGCAGAACTCGTAGGGAGTCTTGAACTTGCTGCGGTAGAAGCGGGGGTTGAAGAACTCCGGGTCCATGATCACGGCCTTGGTGACCTCGCGCAGGTCGCCGTCGGTCTTGCGGAAGACCTTGGCGACGCGGTCGACCATCTCCTGGGGCGGGTGGTCGTCGACGAGGTAGCGGCACATCTTCATCGCGATGAACTCGGCGGTGCGCTTGTCGTTCGCGAGCATGTGGATCAGCGCCTCGCCTTCCTCCGGGCCCTGGGCCGAGGTGCGGAAGGTCTTGCCGAGCACGCGCTTCTTGTTCGTGTCGTGGACGCGGGGGCGGAACTGGAACTCCCACTGGTCCTTGCACACAGTCCAGCCGGTCAGGATGCGGGCGGTGTCCCAGACGTCGCGCTGGGTGTAGCCGTTGTCGACGCCGAGGGTGTGCAGCTCGAGCAGCTCGCGGGCGTAGTTCTCGTTCAGCCCGCGCTGCCGCCGGAGCTGGCGCAGG
>JAUIEM010000065.1 GCA_030428695.1 bacterium | reverse complement strand
CGCGCCACGCTGCCCGGCGCGCGCTCCACGCTGCCCGGCGCGGGGGAGACCCGCGGCGGGGGGGTCCTCGAGGGGCGGGCCGCGACGCCTGCCCGAGGTGCCGCTGTGGGGAAGCTCCCGCCGAAGCCCCCGGCCGTCGCCGAGCGAGAGCGTCGCCTACGAGGCTGACGAGGGAGCGCGGGCGGTCGCGGACGACCTGCACCCCGAGCCGCAGGCCCTGCACGACCGGGCCCTGCCCGCGGCGGGCTTGCGCGAGCAGATCCCCGACTGGTAGCCGGCACCGCGATCGTGCGAGGCCAGCCCGGTCGATCGACCGGGCTCAGGTCCCGTCGCGCTCGCGGGCCTCGGCCTCGAACGGTTCCCAGAACTCGTCCGGCGCGTACTCCTCGAAGCGGGGCAGCTCGTCGGAGGACTCGTGCCACGGCGCGGCGGCGCTGGCGAACAGATGGCAGACCGGGCGCAGGCCCGGGTCTTCATCGAGGCTGCCGACCGGCACGATCACGTGCTCCTCGGCTTCCTTGACCAGCGGCACCGGCGAGCCGCAGCGACCACAGAAGGCGCGCCGCTTCTCGAGGGTCAGGGCGAACACCCGCACCTCGTCCTCGCCCGCGAGCCACATGAACGCCTGGGGGGTGGTGTGCAGGTAGGTGCCGAAGGCGCTGCCGCTGAACTTCTGGCAGCGCGTGCAGTGGCAGTAGTTCATCGCGATGCCGGGAGTCGTCAGCGCGTAGCGGATGCGCCCGCACAGACACGACCCCATGAAACTCTCTTCCGTCACATCCCCTCTCCGATCGTTCAGTAGCGCGGGACCGATGCGTCGACAGTCTGCGACCAGGCGTCGATGCCCCCTCTGAGGTTGAACAGACGTGTGAAGCCGCGCGCCTCGAAGTGCCGCGCGGCGGCCTGGCTGCGGATCCCGTGGTGGCACACGAAGGCGAGGGGCGTGTCCGGCGGAAGCGCGAAGAGCGCCGCCGCGAGCTCCTGGTCGACGAGCTCGCTGCCCTCGATGGAGGCGGTCTCCCACTCCCACGGCGTGCGCACGTCGAGCACGCGCAAGTCCGGCTCGGCCTTCCACAGGGCCGCGAGCTCGCTCGCCGTCAGTTGCTCGATCGCCATCCTCACTCTCCGAAGTAGAGCTTCCACAGATCGTCGGCGGGGAAGCGCCGGCGCGTGTGACTCAGGACCCGCCAGTCTCCCTCTTCCTTGCGCATCCGGACTTCCATCAGGAAGGCCTGTCCCCCCGCCGGGGGCGCGGAGGGGTCGAGGCTGAGGCCCTCGTAGACGGCGGCGCGCAGCTCGACCGTCGCGTGGAGCCCGTCTTCGTCCACCTCTACGCCGTCGGGAACGACCAGGCAGGTGAAGCCCTTGCGCTGGGGGTTCATCAGGTAGCCGCTGATCACGCGACGCAGCTCGACCGCCCCGAGCCCGGCGGGGTCGGAATAGTCCTCGCTGATGTTCTCCATGAAGTGGCGGGGATGCTTGTCCTCGACCGCTGCGGCGAGCGCCTCGAGCACCTCGACGATGCGCTCCTCGTCGGACTTGAAGAAGTCGAGGACCAGGCGGACACCGAACAACAACAGCAGCGCGCCGACGCCGATCAGGATCCAGCGCCGGCGGCGTTCCTGGGGAGATCGATCGGGGGCAGGCGGCATCGCGTCGTCCTTTTCGCCCAGTGTAGCGGGGAAGCCGCCGCTCTGCACGGCTGGATACCCTGCGTCAAGCCGGCTCGGCCCGATGGAGGGGGCGGCTCAACGGCGCGGCGGGGGTCCCGCCCGCGCTCGCGAGCAGGCGGCCCGGGCGACCGATCGCACCGGGCGGAGCCCGACGTTGCTGTACGCCTCCCCCGGCCGCGCCGCGTTCCGCGCGCCCGCGGCGCAGCGCGGAGGCGGCGCCGCGTAACCTCCGCCGCAGGCGAGGCGGAGGGTCTGCTCGCCGCGGCGGGTCGCGTCCCAGCACCACTCGGCGACGTTGCCGTGCAGGGCGTACAGCCCCCAGCGGTTCGGGGCCGAGCGCAGCACGGAGCAGGTGCGACCGCGGCCGTGTCCCGGGGCTGCCTCGGGCGTCAAGCGCGGCCCGCACCAGAAGTCGGTGTCGGCCCCGGCCCGGCAGGCGTGCTCCCACTCCACGCAGGCCGGCAGGCGGTAGCCCGCCCGGCCGGTCCAGCGCACCGTCCCCCGGTGCAGGGAGCCGCGCGGCCCTCCGGCGCCGGCCCGGGAGCGGCCGCGCGGCCCGTCGAGGCGGTAGGCGCGCGGCAGCCCGGACAGCTGCGAGAGGCGGTTGCAGAAGGCGCAGGCGTCGTACCAGGAGACGCGCTCGACCGGCGCGTCCGGGCCGGCGTCGCGGAAGCGTCCCGGGCGGGTGCCCATCACCTGCTCCCACTCCTCGTGGGTGATCGGCCAGGCCTTGACGAGCAGGTCCCGGGGGACGCGTGTGCGGCCGCCGGTCGCGTCGCTGAAGCTTCCCGCCGGCACCCGTACGAAGGGCAGCGCGGGGCGGGCCAGCTGCGGCAGGACCAGCAGCACGCCCTCGCCGACGAGGAGCTCGACCCACGCCGCGTGGCGGGCGTCGCTCAGCTCGAGCCCGGAGACCAGCCCGATCGAGGCCCGGGCCGGCAGCTCCACCGCCTCCTCCGCGACGTCGACCGGCCGCCCGTCGAGCAGGCGAAAGGCGCCGCGCAGGCGGCCCGCGCGGGTGAAGTCCCCCCACAGGCAGGCGCCCGCCAGGAGGCGTCGCGCCGGCGGCTCGAGCCAGTAGCGCCGGAAGCCCCGTCGGCTCCAGCGCCGGCGCCCCCGCCAGGCGCGGTCCAGCGCGTGACGGGCCGCGCCGAGCTGGCGCCGCAGCTCGGCCCGCAACCCGGCGAAGCGCGCCGGGATCGGCGCCGGCCCGGCGGCGACCCTCCAGCGCAGCCGGCGGGCGCGGTCGAAGCGGAGGGCGCCCGCGGCGCAGACGAGCTGACCGCTCTCGAGCAGCGTGCGGCAAGGCTCGCTGAGGGCCCGGAGAGAAACACCCCGGCGTGCGGCAACGGCTGGTTCTCCGCGGGCGACACACGGCTCACGCGCCGCTTTGTCCATCCTCTTCGCCTCCTGAGCAGCACCTGCGCGGGCCTGCGGTGGCCTCGGTGCTCGAACCGGTTCCCTTCCACGGCTCGTCATCGTGACGGGCCCGCGGACCGATAATTCTCTCTGCACCGCCCCCTAAGCCTTGAAATGCGGGCCGATGCGGGGTATGGATAGACCGCGTAACCGCAGACATGGACAGAGCGACCGCCCGGCCTGCGGTTCCCCGCTGGAGTGAATGCGGACCATACAAGGCAGGATTCCCCCCGATGCCGATCGCCGATGTCGAGATCGTCGCCGACACGACCCGTGAGAGCCGCTGCGACCAGGGCTTCCTCAAGGTCCGACGGTTGACCCTGCGCAACGTCTACGACGACGGCACGCGCTCGGCGACGTATCCCTGCGACATCGTCTCGCGGCCGCATCCCGATGCGGCCGCGATCGTATTGTACGAGATCGACGCCGCGCGGCGCGTGCGGGTGGTTCTCAAGAAGGGCCTGCGGCCGCCGGTCTACCTGCGCAAGGACAAGCCCGGCCTGACCCCCGACCGGCAGCGCTACCTGATGCTGGTCGAGATGATCGCCGGCGTGCTCGAGGCCGAGGACGGCGTGGCGGGAGTCGTCTCGCGGGCCTCCGCCGAGGCCTGGGAGGAGGCGGGCTTCCGTCTCGAGGAGGAGGCCGTCGAGCCGCTCGGCGCCGAGGCCTTCGCCAGTCCGGGCGTGACCGACGAGAAGGTGTTCTTCTACGCGGGGCGGGTTTCTGCCGAAGAAGGGAAGGAACCCCAGGGCGATGGCTCCGTGATGGAGGAGGGCACCGAGGTCGTGATCCTCGAGCTCGGAGAGGCGATCCGGCAATGCCGCGACGGGCGCATCGCGGACATGAAGACCGAGCTCGCCCTGATGCGTCTGTGCGACGCCCTCGGCTACCTGCCCCAGCTCGGCATGTTCAAGGACCAGCTGCCCGCCGGCCTCGGCGAGCGCCACGACAGCCTGGGGGCGGGATGAAGAACGGCACCATCGCCCCCCGCATCGGCATCATCGGCGCCTCGGCCCGGCGCCAGGGCCTCGGGCCCTACATCGCCCGCTTCCTCAGCGAGGAGGGGGCGGCGGTGACCGGGGTGGTCGCGAGCTCGCTCGCGAGCGCCTCCGCCGCCGCGGAGCACTACCGGGCACGCTACGGGCTCGAGGTCGAGCCCTGCGCCGACGCCGGCGCCCTGTTCGCCCAGGGCCTCGACGCCGTCGTCATCGCCTCTCCGCACGCGACCCACGAGCCCTACCTGCAGGCGGCCCTCGAGGCCGACCTGCACGTGCTGTGCGAGAAGCCGATGCTGTGGGACTGCCCGCAGCCGGTCGAGCGGGCCCGCGCCCTGCTCGAGGCCTTCCGGGCGCGCGGCCGGCTGCTGATGGTCAACTGCCAGTGGCCGGCGACCCTCGAGGGCTTCCGCGCGGTCCACCCCGGCGCTCTCGACGTCCCGCCGAAGACCTTCTCGATGCGGCTGAGCCCGGCCTGCGACGGGCTGAAGCGCATCCCCGACTGCCTCCCGCACCCGCTCAGCCTGCTGCAGACGCTGGCCGGCGAGGGCGAGCTCTGCGACATCCGCATCGAGGGCGCGGGGCCGCGCCTCGACATCGCGTTCGGCTACCGCTGCGCGAGCGGCACGGTCGCGACGACGGTCCGCCTCGAGCGCTGCGACCTGCCGCCGCGTCCTGCCGGCTACGCGATCGACGGCAGGGCGGTGCGGCGTCACGTCGAGCTGCCGGACTACGCGATCTTCTTCGAGAATCCGGACGAGCCGGGCGCGCGTGTGCGCCTCACCGATCCGCTGCGGCTCCTGCTGCGCACCTTCCTTTCGGGCCTCCGGGGCGAGGCCATCCCGACCATCCCCGATCCCGCCCGCCGGCTCGCGCACCTGCACGCGCTGAGCGCGGCCTACCAGAGTCAGATCCAAGGGAGCATGACATGACCCATCCATTCCACGACTTCACGGCCAAGCTCCGCCACCCGCGGGTGCTTCCGCAGGTCCTCGACTACGTCAAGTGGCGGCGGGCCGTGCGCGCCGGCGAGGAGAAGGGTCTCGCGATGGCGCAGATCCCCGAGCACGCCCCGATCTCGATCAACCTCGACCTGACCACCGCCTGCAACTACCGCTGCGACCACTGCATCGACTGGGACATCCTGAACAGCAAGGTGCGCCACGAAGAGCAGATCGTTCGCGACTCGATCGCGCGCATGGCCGAGCGGGGCCTGCAGTCGGTGATCCTGATCGGCGGCGGGGAGCCGACGATCTACCCCGGCTTCGTCAGCATCGTGCCCTTTCTCAAGGAGCTCGGCCTGCAGGTCGCGATCGTCTCCAACGGCAGCCGCAACGACCGGCTGCTCAAGGTGATCGAGTACATGGACGAGGGCGACTGGATCCGGCTCTCCCTCGACTCGGCGAGCAACGACCTGTTCGAGAAGATGCACCGGCCGAAGAACCGCAAGGTCACCCTCGACCTGATCTGCGACGGCGTGCCCCTGCTCAAGGAGAAGAACCCGAAGGTGCCGATCGCCTTCTCGTTCATCATCACCTGGAAAGGCGCCCTGCGCGACGACGTCGCGATCCACGAGAACCTGCACGAGATCTACGAGGCGGCCGAGCGGGCCAAGCGCTCGAAGTTCGACTACATCTCGTACAAGCCCTTCCTCGAGCGCACCGAGAGCGGCTCGGAGATCATGTCCCCCGAGAAGGCCGAGAACAAGCGCCAGGTGGTCGCCCGCATCAAGGAAGAGATCGCGCGGGCCAAGGACCTCGAGGACGACACCTTCCGCATCGTCGAGAGCATCAACCTCACCCTGCTCGAGAACGGCAACTGGACCGACTACACCAACCAGCCCAAGAACTGCCACATGCAGGCCCTGCGCCAGGTGTTGACGCCGAGCGGGCTGTACAACTGTCCCGCCCATCGCGGCGTCGAGAAGGCGAAGATCTCCCCCAAGGACGGCTACAAGGACGCGGCGACCATCACCGCGACGGCGCAGTCCCTCGCGCAGATCATCGAGGAGTTCGACGCCTCGGAGGAGTGCAAGGAGGTCACCTGCCTGTACAACTCCGTCAACTGGTGGGTCGAGGACCTGATCAACTCCGACACCCCCCTCGAGTCGGTGCCCGCCCAGACCGAGCGCGACGACCTGTTCCTGTAGCCGCTCCGCGCAACTCTGCGCGCAGGGCATGCCTCGCCTTCGACGTAGGGGCTGTGGCGGTACGTCCGAGGAAGCGGACGCGTGGACCGGTGCTACCGGACGCGCTGTTCCACCCCGCCGCATCCCCTGGTAGCATGGCCCCACAAACATCAGGGAGGTCGGCGGATGTGGAGCCCGGAGCGGATCGGCGAGGCGCTGGATGAGGCGGAGGAAGCGCTCGACGCCGACGCGGTCGAGGAGTCCCTCGCGGTCCTGACCGCGGTCGAGCCGCACATCGACGAGGCCCCGGCCGGGCTGCGCGCGCGCTTCCTGGTCTGCCACGCGCGCTGCCTGGTCGCCAGCGGCCAGATGCCGGAGGCGGCGAGCGTCTACCAGAGCGCCTGGGAGCTCGAACGCGACCCGGACATCGGCTTCGCCGCCGCCTACTGCGCGATCGACGCCCGCCTGCTCGACACCGCTCGCGAGCTGCTCGATGCGATGCTGAAGGAGCGTCCGGACGACCGCCGCGCCCGCCTCGAGCGCGCCTTCCTCGACCTCAAGCAGGGCCTGTTCCGCTCGGCGATCGGGCATCTGCCGGCGGCCGAGGGCTTCGAGGACCACGTGCTGCGCTGCCGCCTGGCGATCGAGTGCGGCGCCCACGCCGACGCCGAGGAGGCCTACGGGCGGGCGGAACAGGCGGCCGGGAACGACGAGGAGCGCGCCCTCGTCGCCAAGCTGCGGCGCCGCTTCGACCTGCCCCAACCCCGGGACATGCGCGACGAGGTCTACGTGCAGAGCGGGGCGCTGCTGCTCGAGCTCGATGAGCACAGCCGCCTCGACGGCCTCGCCCAGGCCCACCTGCTCGCCCAGTTCCACCGCCTGTGCGTGACCGGCTTCGTGCGCGCGGCCAGCTTCGCGGCGGGCGACCGGCGGACGCGGCCCTTCGCCGAGGCGCTCAACGCGGCCCTGGACCTGCCCGCGGGGGAGAGCGGGGCCCCCGGGGTGTGGACCCTGTACAGCCTGTGGGAAGGGGAGAAGCCGGCGCCGCCGCGCAGCTTCGCCCTCGCGGTCACCGATCTCGAGTCCGCGCCGCCGGCGGTGGTCGGTCGCATCGCCGAGCAGGGCCTGGAGCTCGAGCCCCTGCCCGGCGACCGGCGCGAGCGGGTCGCGACCCTGCAGGCGCTGTTCTCCTCGGTCGAGCTCGAGCGCTCGTTGGAGGACTGGCTGAACGCCCGCCGGGGGCTGCTGTTCGAGCGCGGGCCGGGGCGTGAGGAGCGCTCCCTCAAGCCGGTCGATCAGGTCGACCTCGAGCACATCTCCCTGCGCGATCTCGGCTCCTTCATCGCCCACGACCCCGCGGGCATGCGGGCGGCGGTGCTCGAGGGCAAGGCCTGGGACTGGCTGCCCCTGCTGCGCGCGGCCGATTCCCCCTTCATCGCCTGGGGGCGGGGGCTGGTGCGGCCCGAGGAGGCGCTCGCCGCGCACGTGCGCGACAACCCCGCGGCCTTCGGCACCCTCGCCGCCGCGGCGCTGCAGGGGCGCGCCGCCAGCCTGCCCGGCAGCCGCCCCTTCGGCGGCGCGGCGGCTCCCGCCGAGGCCGAGACCCTCGAGCAGCTGCTGGTCGAGGCGGCGCTGAGCGAGGATCCCGACGTGCGCCTGGCAGCGGTCCAGGCCTATTGCCGCGCCGACCTGGGCGAGGCGAGCCTCGAGGCCTGCCTGGCCAGCCCGCTCGGGCCGCTGACCTTCGACGCCGACCCCCAGATCGCGAACCTCGCCCTGGCGACGGTCTGCCGTCTCCCGGGCGGCCTCGATCATGTGCGGCGCTCCCTGGAGCAGGACCCGGGCCGGCTCGGCGTCGAGCTGGCGGGGCGGCTGCTGCTGTCGGGCGAGGAGGCCGCCGGCGAGCTGTTCTGCGCGGTGCTCGCGAGCATCGAAGAGCAGCCGATCGTGCCCCTCGGCATCACGGCGCTCTCCTGCCTGGAGCCCGACGCCCGGCTCGCCCTGCTCGAGGAGCTGCCGGAGGTCGCGCAGGCGGCGGCCGTGTCCCTGAACATCCGCGCCCTCGGCGCCGAGGCCCGGGAGCTGGTCGAGGGCCTGGCCGACGAGCTGCTGCTCGCGCCGCACCTGTACATCTTCGACTGGTTCGCCCGCTGCGACCTGCTCGAGGAGAGCTGGGTGCAGGACTTCCTCGGCGCCTGCCTGTGCGAGGAGGAGCTGCGCTACGCCGCCGCCGGGCTGCTCGTCGCCGGCGGGCGTCCCGAGCTGTGCGAGGTGCTCGAGCTCGGCTGGCGGCGGCTGACCGGCCTGCAGCAGGAGTTCCCGCTGGTCGCGCGCTTCCTGCCGGCGGGCTCCGCCGCGCACTGGACCCGGCCCTCCGGCCCCGAGCTGGTCGCCGCCCTCGACCCGCTGCTCGAGGTCCCGGGCCGCGACGACGCCTGCCCGGAGGTCTTCGCGGCCCTGCGCGCCCAGCTCACCGCCCAGGCCAGCGACCCGGCCAGCCTGTGGCGCCGCACCCGGCTCGCCCTCGACGGAGCGCCGCGGCCCGAGGAGGCGCGGGCGGCCCTCGAGGCCGAGGTGCGCCTGTCCGCCTGGGAGAGCGACATCCCCGTGCCCTTCCTGCCCTGGCCGGCGCCGGCCTCGCGGCCCGCCCTGGCCTACCTGCGCTACGCGCCGGATGCGGCGGAGGCCTACCTGCGCGGGGCGCTGCCGTCGGCGCCGCCCTGGCAGCAGATGCGGCTGCTGCGGGCCCTCGAGGAGTGCCTGCCGGCGGCGGCCCGGGAGCTGGCGGCGGAGTACGAGGCGAGCCCCGACGCCGAGCTGCGGGCCTGGGCCCAGGAGCTGCGGGCCGGGGGCGAGACCCTGGCCTGAGGAGGGGGGATGGAGGACGTGCGAGAGGCCGGGTCCGCGCCGGGCAGGAAGCGTGGGCGGCGCGCGCTGCGGGTGCTCGGCGTCGGGCTCGCGCTGCTCTTGTTCAACCTCGCCCTCCTGCCCTTCCTGACCCGCAACGGGCCGGATGTGCGCACACCGTCGGTCGCCTGGAGCGCCTGGCCCGGGGGGGATCGCAGCGACACCTTGCGGATCGCGACCCTCAACCTCGCCCACGGCCGCGCGGACGGCTTCCATCAGCTGCTTCTCAACGCGCAGCAGATCGGCGCGAACCTCGACAGCGCGGCGGCGCTCTTGCAGCGGGAGCGTCCGCAGCTGGTCGCCCTGCAGGAAGCGGACGGGCCGTCCGCCTGGAGCGGCTCCTTCGACCACGTGCGCTACTTCGCGGACCAGGCGCGGCTGGCGTACTGCGTGTCGGGGGTGCACGTCGAGGGGCTCGGGCTCTCGTACGGCACCGCGCTCGCCTCCACGTTGGAGCTCCGCGAGCCCCTGTCCCAGCGCTTCGCCGGCAGCTGGCCGACCTTCAGCAAGGGCTTCGTCGTCGCGGCGGTTCCCTGGCCCGGGCGGCCGGAGCGCCTGGTCGACATCGTCAGCCTGCACCTCGACTTCGCCCGCGGCGCGGTGCGGGCCTCCCAGGTCGAGGAGCTGGCCGCGGCGCTGCGCCAGCGGCCGGTGCGTCCGCGCATCATCGCCGGCGACTTCAACACCGACGCCCAGGCCGGCGGCGCCTTGCGGACGCTGTGCGACGCGCTGGAGCTCGAGGTCTGGGCGCCGGACAGCGCGCAGGTCACCTTCCCCGGCCTCGACGCGCGCATCGACTGGATCGCGGTCTCGCCGCCCCTGCGCATCGTGCGCCAGCGGGCCCTCCCGGAGGTGGTGTCGGACCACCGCGCGGTGGTCGCGGACATCGTGTGGGAGTAGGGCTTGCGTCCAGCTCCCATGGGTGGAGGCGATCGGGTTTTCGCGTGGCCCTTCGGCGCGTGTGCGCGCACGCCGATCGAAAAGTGTGGCGTCGACCGGGACCGGAGGGACGTGCCGGAGCCGAGGCCGCGGATCGGCGTCGCGAGGGTGGTGCGGTGTCGCTACCGGGGAACCGAGCAGTGGTCTGGCAGGCATGTAGGGGAGGGGTTCACCCCCTCCCGTCGTCGTGCGGGAACCAACCTCGCTTCGCGCGATAGAAGTCCACAACACCGTGACTACGCGACAGGTAAAGTTGAACCCGTCTGATTCACCGGGACTCCTGCTGCGGACCCGGATGCCGCAGATCTCGGGCACTTCGAGCCTTCTGCGCTGCTCATCTATGCGCTGCATGGGCTCCGCTGCTCGAAGACTCGAAGCGCCCGATCTCAAGCGGCCTCCGGGCCCTCGCGACGAGATCCCGATGAATCAGCCGGGTTGAAGACGCGCCTACGCGTGACGGTTGCGACGGCGCTCAAACTCCCTGACGGCGTTCAGCAGGTCTTCAGCAAGCCAGTCCCAGTGCGCAAAGCTGATCGCGTCACGGCCGCCCAACAGACCCCAGAACACCGCAGGCAGCCTGTGTGCAACGTCCCCGACCTGGTCGGAGCGCTCGAGGACCGAGGCGACCCCCTTCAGGAGCGCACGGACGGTGTCCTCGTCTGCGGGCAGCAGGTCCCGATACTCGAGCTCGATGGAGATGACGTCCCCCTGCGTCGACGGGCCAGGAGGGGACTCCCCGCGATGAGCGCAGGCCAGGTAGTCGATGACGTACGGCGAGTCGAGCGCGTCGACATCCACTCCGAACACCTGCTGCATCCTCTCCTTCAGCTGCTCACGACTCAGCAGGCTGTCAAAGCTGTCGATTCTCGATGACGGCGACACGAGCGCCCAGTCGACATCGAGGACTCCGTCGACGAAGCGGCCAAAGTAGTGCTGAAGGGTCCAATACCTCCGATGCTGTCGGTCTTCCTCGCGCGAAAGCTCTCTCACGATCGTCTACCCCGCCCGCGTGAAGGGAGAGACCCACGCGACTGCAGGGAGAACGTCGATCGACCGTACGTGATGTACGAATCGCCGCCCCCCATCACCTCCAGCCGAAGAGCGCGACCGCCGTCGCCGCCTCGAGCCCCAGCCCGGAGCCTCCTCCCGGCGGCGCGAGGAAGCCGTCGCACAGGGCGAGCGTCCGCCCGCTCAGCTCCCCGACCAGCAGCACGGCGCGCTCCGGTCGGGCGCAGGGGAGCGGACGCGCGCCCCGCTGCTCCCCGTCGAGGGCCCACAGCGCGCGGCCCTCGGCGCGCAGCCCGGCGAGGGCGGCGGGGAAGTCCTCCGCGCGCTGGACCGGCAGCCGCAGCGCCTCTCCGGCCGAGGCGCGCAGGGCCCGCCGGAACAGCTGGTCGCCGCAGCTCTCCGCGAGCAGCGCCCCGCCGAGCCCGAAGGCCGCCGCCGTGCGGAGCAGCCCGCCGACCGCCGCGTAGTCGCGCACGCCCTCGACCGCGAGCAGGGTGCCCGGCGGAAGCTCCCCGCCGGCCCCCCGCCGGCCGAGGGCGAGCACGCCGCCGTGCAGGTGGGCGCCCTTTACCTGTGCGAGCAGGGAGCGCCCGGCGGTGTAGACCGGGACCTCCGGGGGCAGGCCGTCGAGAAGCGGAGCCAGGGCCGGCAGCCGGCGCTCGGCCAGCAGCACCGCCGCGACCGGCAGCGCCGAGGCGCACAGCCGCTCGAAGAGGGCGGCCCCCTCGATGAGAAAGAGCCCGCGGGCGCGGAGCTCTTCGTCGCTGCGGTTGCGGAAGTCGTCGAGACGCGGATCGTCCCAGGCGCGCAGGGCGAGGGGCACGTCAGGCCCTCTTGTCGCCCCCGCCGAAGATCCCGAGCTTGTGCAGGAAGAACAGGAGCTGCAGCAGGGTGCCGGCGGCCGAGGCGACGTACGTCAGGGCGGCGGCCCACAGGATCTTGCTGACCGCGGGGTACTCGGCCTTGGTGATCAGCTTCATCTCGAGCAGGGCGCGCTTGGCCCGGCTGCTCGCGTTGAACTCGACGGGCAGGGTGATCAGCTGGAAGAAGACGAACACCGAGAACATGATCACGCCGGCCCAGATCAGGTACTTGCCGATGTTCAGGCCGCCCATGTTGAACATCGACGAGCCGCCGTACATGATGCCGCCGGCCATCATCAGCATCATGCCGCCGCGGGAGCCCCACATCGCGGGCCGCGAGATGAAGGTGCGCAGGAGCAGCGCGCTGTAGTTGGTCTTGTCCTGGTCGGCGTGGCCCGCCTCGTGGGCGGCGACGGCGAGGGCCGAGAGCGACTTCTTGTCGTGGACCGCCTCGCTGAGGCGCAGCTTCTTCTCGGTCGGGGCGTAGTGGTCGGTCAGGGTGCCGCCGGTCGCCTCGATCTTGACGTTCTTGATCTTCCACTTTTTGAGGATGGCCTTCGCCGCGTCCTTGCCCGACTTCCCGCTCTTCGGTTTGGTCGACTTGTACTCGTCGAAGGTCGACTTCACGTACCAGGCCGCCGCGCTGCTCATCGCCGCCGCAATGCCCATGATCAGCATGTAAATGATCACGTCGCCCATCTCCGCCACACAAGGATATCTTCATTGTACCAAGGACGGGGGGCCGGCGGTACAGTGTCGGCATGACCCCCCTCCCTCCTGGCACTTCCTGGCGCGCCGAGCTCGGCGCCCTGGTGCGGCTCGCGCTGCCGCTGTGCGCGGTGCAGCTCGGGGCCCGGCTGATGGGCTTCGTCGACATTGCGATCGTCGGCCGGCTCGGCGGCGACGCCCTCGCCGCCGTCGGCGTCGGCAACGCGGTCTACTTCGCCTTCGGGGTGACCGGCATCGGCGTCGTGATGGGCAGCGACCCGCTGATCTCGCAGGCCCTCGGGGCCGGCCGTGAGGGGCGGGCGCGCAACCTTCTGTGGCAGGCGGTCTGGGTGGCGCTCGCCACCGCCGTGGTGCTCGCGGTGCCACTGCTGTTCGCCGGCGAGCTGTTCAGCCTCTTCCAGATCGAGGAGGAGGTCAGCCGCGAGGCGCGGACCTATCTCCTGCTGCGGCTGCTCGGCCTGGTCCCCTTCCTCTGGATGTTCTGCTGCCGGGCCTACCTCCAGGCCCTCGGCCGCACCTGGCCGATGCTGCTCGCGGTCGTGGTCGGCAACATCGTCAACGTCGTCCTGACCACCGCCCTGGTGTTCGGCTTCTCGGTCGACACCGCCTTCGTGTCGGTGACGATCATCCCCCGGCTCGGGGTGGCCGGCTCGGCGATCGCGACGGTGCTCGGGCAGGTCCTGCAGCTCCTGATCTGCGTCCTCGGCCTGCCGCCCGGGCCGCGTCCTACCCGGCGCCGGCCGCGCGGCGAGGACTTCCGCTCGATCCTGCGGGTCGGCCTGCCCTCCGGCCTGCACCTCGGGGCGGAGGTCGGGGTGTTCGCGCTGACCGGACTGCTCGCGGGCAGCCTCGGCACGCTGTCGCTCGCGGCCCACCAGATCGCCCTGACCCTGTGCAGCATGTCCTTCGTGGTCTGCATCGGCCTCGCCAACGCGGGCTCGGTCCGGGTCGGGCGCGCGATCGGGGCCGGCGACTCCGAGCGGGCGCGGCGGGCGGGGCTGCTGGCGGTCGGCTGCTCGGTCGCGGTGATGGGGAGCTCGGCGAGCCTGCTGATGACCATCCCCGAGCAGCTCGCGGCGATCCTGACCGACCAGGCGGATGTGATCGTGCGCTCGGCCACCCTGCTCGGCATCGCGGCGCTGCTCCAGATCCCCGACGGCATCCAGGGGGTCGGCGCGGGGATCCTGCGCGGGGCGGGGGACACGCGCAGCGCCTTCGTCGTCAACCTGATCGGTCACTACGGGGTCGGCCTGCCCCTCGCGATCCTGCTCGCCTTCGGCTTCGGCTGGGGGGTCGAGGGATTGTGGCTCGCGCTGACCGGCGGGCTGACGGCGGTCGCGGTCGCCCTGCTCGGACGCTTCCTCCGCATCTCCTCCGGCACCATGGCGCGTCTGGAGTAGTCGGCCCGCCCCGGCTATAATGCGCGCCTTCGCACACCACAGGGGAAGCGGGTGAAACACACAGTCGAGAGCCTCGCGCCGTTCGTCGACGGGGAAGTCGTCGGGGACGGGGCGACCGAGATCGGAGGGGTCGCGCCGATCGAGCTCGCCGGCCCGGGCATGCTGACCTTCTTCGGCAACGAGAAGTACCGCCCGGTGTTCGAGGCGAGCGGCGCCGGCTGCACGTTGGTCGGCCGGAAGACCGTCGTGCCCGAGGGGCGGGTCGCGATCCGCGTCGACAGCCCCTACTTCGCCTTCGCGGTGCTCGCCAACCTGTTCCATCCGCGGGAGCGGGCCGGGATCGGCGTCTCGCCGCAGGCCTACGTCGACCCTGGCGCGACCATCGGCGCGGACTGCGACATCTACCCGGGCGCCTACGTCGGGCCGGGCTGCGTGCTCGGCGACCGCGTCGACGTCCACCCCTCGACCAGCCTGGGGGCCGGCGTGCGCGTCGGCGACGACAGCGTGCTGTACGCCAACGTCAGCGTGTACGCGCGCTGCAGCATCGGGGCGCGCTGCGTGGTCCACGCCGGCACGGTGATCGGCGGCGACGGCTTCGGCTTCGCGACCGGCCCGGCCGGCAACCACGCGAAGATCCCCCACATCGGGGATGTCGTGATCGAGGACGACGTCGAGATCGGCGCGAACACCACCGTCGACCGGGCGGTGATGGGCACGACCCGCATCGGCGCGGGCACGAAGATCGACAACCACGTGATGGTCGCCCACAACGTCGAGATCGGCCGCGACTGCTTCCTGGTCAGCCAGTGCGGTGTCAGCGGCTCGGCGAAGCTCGGGAACCGGGTGATCCTCGCCGGCCAGGCCGGCGTGGTCGGTCACGTCACCCTCGAGGACGGCGTGCAGATCGGCGCCCAGGCGGGCGTGACCCGCAGCCTCGAGGCGGGACAGTACCTCGGCTCGCCGGCGATGCCCGGCAAGGAGATGGCGCGCATCTTCGCGCTGATGAAACGGTTGCCCTCATGGAAGAAACGACTGAAAGCGCTGGAGTCCCAGCTGAGCAGCCTGCAGCGGCGCCTCCCGCCCGACGAGGCAAGCTCGGACTGATCGCCGGCTGGGGGCGCTTCCCCTTCCTGGTCGCCGAGGCCGCGCGGAAAGAGCACGGCCTCGAGGTCGTGTGCGTCGCGATCAAGGGCGAGGCCTCGCCAGCGCTGCGCGGGGCGGTCGACAGCTTCCACTGGTGCGGCGTCGCCCAGGTCGGGAAGATGATCCGGCTCCTGCGGGCGGGCGGCGCGACCGATGTGGTCTGGGCGGGGAAGGTGCACAAGGTCGCGATGTACGCGCCCTGGCGGCTGCTCCGCTACATCCCGGACATGCTCGGCTACAAGATCTTCTACCGCATGCTCAAGGACAAGAACGACGACACCATCCTCGCCGCCGTCGCCCGCGCCTTCCAGGAGCACGGCCTCGAGGTGGTCAGCCAGGTCCGCTACTGTCCGCGCATCGTCGCGCGGGTCGGGCCGATGAGCGCCGGCGAGCTGTCCGAGGCGGAAGAGCGGGACGTCGCCTTCGGCTTCCGCCTCGCCAAGGAGGTCGGCCGCCTCGACATCGGCCAGTCGCTGATGGTCAAGGAGCTGTCGGTGCTCGCCGTCGAGGCGGTCGAGGGCACCGACGCCTGCATCCTGCGGGCCGGCGAGCTCTGCCCCCAGGGCGGCTTCACGATGGTCAAGGTCGCCAAGCCCGGCCAGGACCTGCGCTTCGACATGCCCGCCATCGGTCCGACCACGATCCGCAACCTCGCCCGCGCCGGCGGAGCGGTGCTCGCGGTCGAGGCCGAACGCAGCGTGATCATCGATGTCGAGCGCACGGTCGAGACCGCCGAGCGGCTCGGCATCCGCCTGGTCGGGGTCGCCCCCGAGGGGTGAGCCATACTGGCAGCACCCGCCAAGCCTGCCACGCCAGATCAAGCGCCGGTAGGATTCTGACGGATGTCGGCCTTCCGTCAGCAGAAAATGCCCATCCGGATGTGCAATGTCGGCGCCCCTTCCTGACGGGAAGCCTTGCGGGAGGCGGAGTTGTGTTTGGCCCCTGAATTGCATCAGCGATCGATGGCCGATTCCCCCTTTCCCCCGAGGTGCCCCGTGCTCGTCCAGACCTCCGCGCTGCGTTCCTTCGCCGAGCCCGTGATCCTGCGCGATCCCAAGGCCCGGACCCGCACGCCCGGAATCGCGGTGCGGGACGACACCCTCGAGATCCGGGGTCCCGTGCAGGTGCGGCAGCGCTTCCGCGTCAGCCGCGACCAGGGCGCGACCTTCGTGTCGGTGACCGACGACCCGAACGGCATCCACACCGACGGCGACATCGTGCCCGGCGCCTACCTGTGGGCGAAGGTGCTGTTCGGGCTCGAGGTGCTGATGCCTCAGCTCGAGATCCTCGAGATGAAGACCCGCTTCGCCTCGCCGACCCACTACGGCGAGTCGATGCTCAGCGAGCTGCGCTACGCCCCGGCCGGGGGCGACCGGGTCGGCATCGAGGTCAAGATCCTGCGGGCGGGGGACGTGGTCAGCTCGTCGGTGATCCACGGCCGGCGGCGCGAGCAGGCGGTCGGCGTCGACGTCGCGCGCAAGACGGTCAACAGCGAGGAGCTGCAGCGCGTGTTCGCGTTCAGCGGCGCCCTCGGCATCGACCCGGACGCCTACTTCGAGAAGGCCGGCCAGCCGGACTATTCCTACCCCTTCTCCTTCCTCGCCTCGCTGCCCTCCGGCGCCCTCGTGCGCTCGCTGAGCGGCGAAGGGGGCGTGCTCGGCGCGCTGAAGCTGTCCTTCCTGGCGGAGAACAAGCGGCCGATCGTCGGACCCGGCCCCGAGGTCACCGTCCAGCGGCCCAAGCGCTGGCGCAAGACCTTCAACCGGATCATGACCGCGATCAAGGAAGGCGTGCACACCTACCTCAAGGGCAGCGCGCTGGTCGGTCGTCCGCGGGGTCTTGTCGAGGGTGGGGCGACCGGTTAGATTCTCGGGTAGAACACCCGACTCGAGGACAGTGTGGATAATCTCGGTGATTTGTCTCGCCAACTGGCGCGCATCGCGCCCGGCGCGGTCAAGGCCGTCGCGGACGGCGACCGCGTCCTGATCATGATCCAGAATGCGCCCGACGAGCTGCGCAAGCTGGCCAACGAGCTCGAGCGCCTCAACGTCCAAGAGGTTCGGGCCCTTGTCGCTTACAAAAAAGCCGCCGCCGGCGAGTAGCCCCTCCGACACCGCCTCCGCGCCCGCCGCACCCGCCCGGAAGGGCTGGGGCATGGGCACCTGGGTGCTGCTCGCGTCCGGCATCCCCTTCCTCGGCTGCCTGCTGACCGTGCTGTTGTGGCAGGCGCACCCGGCGCTCAAGGTCGTGATGATGATCTGCGCCGCGGCCTTCATCGGCTGCGCGACGAACTCGATCGCGATCAGCATGCTGTTCGAGCGCTGGCCGAACGAGCGCTTCGCGCTGCCTTACACCGGCATCGTCCCGCTCAACCGCGACCGCATCGTGACCGCCCTCGCCCGCACCGTCGACCGCAACCTGCTGTCGCCGGAGGTGATCCGCCGCGAGCTGAGCAAGCGCGACCTGTTCCCGAAGATCCGCGACTTCGCGGCGGACAAGGTGCGTGGGCTGGTCGAGGACGAGGCCTTCCTCGAGAGCATGAGCCAGCGGGTGGTCGCGGTGCTGCGGGGGGCGGTGCGCAGCGACGCCTTCTACGCCTTCATCCGCGCCGAGGTGGTCAAGCGCGTCGGAGTGATCGGGCGCATCGGCGACCTGACCGGGCTGGTCGACTACGACCGCCTGACCTGCGGGATCTGCGACGAGCTGGTCGTCGCCCTCGAGAAGCTGCAGGACAACCCCGGCCGCTGGCGCGAGCCCCTCAGCCGCCAGGTCGACAAGCTCGAGCTGCTCGACACCGAGACCGTCGCCGGCTGGATCGGCAACCAGGACAGCCTGTGGACCGCGGTGCTCGCCGAGGTCAAGCCCGAGGCGATGGTGCGCGAGAAGCTCTCGCAGTACAGCGCCGCCCAGGTGCGCGACCTGATCCGCAACCAGACCCGCAAGCACCTCGGCTGGCTCGAGCTGTGGGGCGGGCTGCTCGGCGGCCTCGGCGGCTGCCTGCTGGCGGCGCTCGACGCGGGGCTGTTCGGGTAGGGGCTGGGCCTTCCTTCGCAGGGCAGATCTCGGAGGGGGCGTCGGTTCGCCGACCCCGAGGGGAGGGTGAACCCCCTACCTACCTCGGTGTGTACGTTCTTCCGTGGTAGGGGCCGGGTTCACCCCCGCTCGCCGGACCGGGACAGAACGTACGCTGAGGTCAGCTTGAGGATGAGAAAGAAGAAGAAGAAGAAGAATTTTATCAGGAATGCAGGAATCCGGGAGGCCAGGAAAAGAGAAGAGGGAAGCAGAAAAGAGAAGACAAAAAGAGCGCTGTTGCACGGTATTGGCTCCCCTCCTCTGGTTGTCCGGGAAGAACGGGCCGCGTCGATGTTTCCCTTCGCTTCTTCCCTCTTTTCCTGGATTCCTTGATTCCTGCATTCCTGAGAACTTCTTTCCTCACCTCTCGGTAGGGATGCTCGTAGTCCGGGAAGAACGGGCCGCGTCGATGTTTCCCTTCGCTTCTTCTCTTCGTCCAAGGTGTGCGTGAAAGTCGCATCTACTTGTTCGTTCTGGCCCCGTAGCCTCAGTCCGCGATCAGCCGCTCGACCTCCGCGGGGTCGAGGCGGCGCAGGCCGTCGGCCTGGCGCAGCCGGTGCTGGTCGTCGACGAGGTAGGTCGTCGGCCGCTCGTCCGGTGCGCGGTGGACGAAGCGGTGGAGGGGCAGCCCGTCGCGCTCCTCGCTGCCCTCGTAGGTCAGGGTGTGACCCGCGCTCCAGCGCAGCATGTCGAGGTCGAGGAAGTCGAAGCGCAGCACCGCCTCAGGGTCGAAGGGGCGGCTCTCGACGACCGCGAACAGCGCGAAGCCGGGGATCGTGCGGGCGGAGTGCTCCCGCTCCCGCTCCTTGACGCCGTCGCGGCCGAGCCAGGCCTGGCCTCCCTCGACGAACAGCTCTGCCTCTTCGCCGAGGATCCAGACCTGCCCGCCCTCGCAGGTCCACAGCTCGTCGTCACGCGCACGCATGACGAAGCGCGCGGCGCGCTGGTAGCCGTCTTCGTCGTGGATCGCGATCAGCTGGGTGACCTCGATGCCTCCATCCGTCCGCTTCCAGCGCAGCCCCATCAGCTCCTGGAAGGAGCCGCCCGTGCTGAGGAAGATCGCGCCGGACTCCGCCTCGGAGGAGGCGACGACGCCGTCGAGGCCGGCCGGGGCAGGCGGCGGGTCGGCGGGAGGAGTGGCCTCGGCGTCGGAGGAAGCGGCCCCGCGCGCGCTCGCATAGTGCTCGGCGTAGGGCGTCGGTTGGAACGGCACGTCGCGCAGCGTGAGCTCGACGGTGTAGCGCTGGATGCCGAGCAGCACGTAGATCGTCAGCGGCAGCTCCGCGGCGGAGCCCGTCAGATGGATCGTGACCGGCACGAAGCCGTCGCCGTCGGCGGCTCCGCCCAGGCTCGCGCCGGGCCCGTCGGTCTCGATGAAGCCGGGTGCGCCCTGCACGAGCAGCTCGATCTCGTGCGCGTCGCCGCCGACGCCGCGGATCGTGACGGGATGCTCCGGATGGACCCAGGTCTGGCCGATCAGCGCGGCCGGGTCCGGGAAGGTGCAGACCGCGACGGCGCCGACGCGGTAGAGGTCGAGCCGCCCGCGCAAGAGCGCGAGCTCGCGCACCCCCGCCGGCGGCGGCTCGAGGCCCAGCTCGACCAGCCCGTCCTCCCCGATCCAGTAGGAGCTCAGCCGGCCCTCGCTGCCGTCGGCCCAGCGGACCTCGGCGAGGCGCGCGTCGAAAGGCGGGCCGTGCAGGAGCCCGACCTCCGGTTGCGCGGGCACATCTCCTGTGTGCAACCACAGCGAGGCCCGCTCGATGGTCGCGGGCCGGTCCGGGTCGAAGAGGAGCTGGGCGGCCCCGAGCTCGAAGCTGCCGTGGCCGCTGATCGCGAGCTCGGCGGAGCCGCTGCAGCCGGCGGCGGTGAACAGGGCGAGCAGGGCGAGCAGGGCGAGCGGGGTGCGCATGGAGACCTCCGGGAAGGATGACGCTCCAGCATAGCGGAGATCCCGCGTGCTCCGCGAGCGGACACCGCGCGGGGTCGTCGATCGCACAGGGGCGACGCCCGCGGAGCGCGGGAAACGACCGTCGCCCGGCATCGTCCCGCGAGCGCGCGTTCGCTATCATCAGAGGAACCAGGAGGGCGACCATGTCGGACGAGCCGAGCTTCCATCTCCGCACCGGGCGGCACCACGACATCGTCGTCCCGATCCCGCCGCACGGCTGGCGGAACCCGAACGTGATGAACGGCAGGGTCTTGCCCCTGCGGCTCGACCGGCTGCGCGAGAACGAGCTGCTGCGCGAGCGCGGCCGCGGCGCCCTGCGCCCGCTCGGGGTCGGCCCGACCGGCGTCGACCGACGCCGGCCCGTGCTGATCCTGATCCACGGCATCGACGGCGACCCGGTCAACATGCAGCCGCTGGTCGACGGCTTCGTGCAGAGCCGCTTCCAGCTCTACATTCTCTGCTACGACGACCACGGGCGGCGCACCAAGAAGAACGGCGACGACCTCGCCCGCGAGCTCGTGACGCTGCGCCAGCAATTCACCGCGAGCCGCGAGGTCGCGATCGTCGGTCACAGCCTCGGCGGCATCGTCACCCGTCGCGCTCTCAACACCCTGTGCCTGGGGGGCCAGCTCGGGCTGTTCTCGCGCGTCCGCTTCCTCGCCGTCGACACCCCCTGGCACGGTTACCCCGGGCCCTCGGACAGCGGCATCGAGGGCTTCTTCATGGACCTCGCCCGGCCCTTCATGGCGGACGGCTACGAGGACATGCGGGCGGGCTCGACGATGTTCCAGGGCGACCCGGGCGCGAGGAACTCCGCCGACCGCCGCGGCCTCGGCGACGTCGACCTGCCCGAGCACGTCGAGCAGCACCTGGTCTTCGCCCGCGCCGGCGACGTCGCGCAGGACTACCTGGAAGACATGCGGCCGCTGCTCGAGCAGCTGGTGCGGCACTTCCGCGAGGCGCACCCGATCGAGGGCTCGAGCCAGCTGCTCAACTTCTACAAGGCCCTGCGCGGTAGCGCGGCCTGGCCCGGGATCGGGAACTTCAGCCGCACCCTCGCCGCCCAGGGGCGGCTGACGCCGGACACGATGCTCCAGCAGCTGCTCGTCCACTTCCCGCGCTTCGCCGGCGGCCACACGGCGGTCCTGCGCGACGCCGAGCTGCTCGCGCACACGCGGCGGCTGTTCGGGTAGGCTGCCTGCCTCCACGACCGCGTCGGGCTGCTCACGCCAGCAGGGCTTCGGTCGCTTCGCCTGGTGGAAGGCTTCGCACCCAAGGTGGGAGGCCGGGGGCTACTCGTTCTTGGGGAAGTCGTTGGTGTCGTAGCGCGGAAGCCGGAGCGGATCGTGCTGGGTGAGGTCTGCCGTCGCGACCTCGGTGGTCATCGCGATCGCGCAGCCCTTGCTGCGCACGACCGCGGTCACCGCATCGTTGGTCTCGCCATAGGGGTAGGCGAGCGTCCAGGTGCCTGGCTCACACGGCGCGCCGACCTCCTGCAGGAACGCGATAGTCTCCACAGCGTCGGCGTCGCGCTCAGGTAGGTGACGCCCTGTGCAGCGAGAAGACGGTCCGAACGGTCGTCTCGATCTGCATGGGTCGTCCTGGTTGACGGCCCGGGGGGGCCGAGTCTTGCGATGGCGCCCGGGTGTCCACGTCGCCGAAGGATACCTGGCCGGTTCGGCACGGCGGGGCCCAGCCCCCGTGCACGCTGCGAGGGACGGGTTCCCCCCGCAACGAGTCAAGGTACGCGGCAGGCGCGCTGAAGTCAACGCGAAGGCTCCCGGCCGGTGGAGGCGACAGGCGGGGGCGTGTGCAGAGCGACGGAAGGAGTCCCCCTGACCGGGCGCGATCGATCTCTCGTAGCCCGGCCCATCCCATCCGGGACGGCACAGGGATACGCGACGGCGACCCGTCGTGGTGACGCGAACCCGAAGAACCGGCGGAAGACCTCGGGCCCGGAGGGTATCGTGGTGGCGAAGGATCAGCACCGCCACCGAAGGAGATCGCCATGAGCGACAGGAAGTTCTGGATCGAGCACTTCGACCGCGCGGATCCAACGACCCAGCGACGCTTCGTGACTCTCGGTCCGGCGGAAGCTGCGGAGATCCTGGAGCAGCGCGGGCTCCCGCAGGCGCCAGGCGAGACCCGCGAGAGCGCGGAGAACCGGGTCTTCGTCTTCGGCGACGTCGTCCTCAAGGTCTTCCGGCCCGGACGCTGGAGCCACGCGGCGCTGGTCGAGGAGGTCGTCTTTCTCGAAGACCTGCGCGCCGCGGGGGTCGCCGCGGTACGGCCCATCGGCGGGGTGCAGACCTGGCGGGGTCTGCACCATCTGGCCTACGAGCGGGTCGAGGGGGACGACGACAGGGCGGTCTTCAGCCTCGAGCAGATGCGTCAGTTCGTCGACCTGGTCGCGGCCTTCCATGATGTGGGCGCCCGACGCGACGCCCCGCACCGCCCCCGGCTGCTGCCGCGCGCCAAGGCCGAGGGCCTGCTGGAGAGGGTGTGCGGGGCCGGCTTCCTCCCTCCGGGCCTGGTGACGCGCTACGAGGCCGCGGTGCGTGGCCTGGCGGAGCGCCTGGAGCGGCTGCTGGACGGGGTTCCCCAGCAGCGCATCCACGCGGACATCGGCAGCTGGAACGTGCTGTGGCGTCCGGCGGGACCGCTGCTGATGGACCTGGACGACTTCGAGGTCGGGCCGGTGGCGCTCGATCTGCGGCTGATGAGCGCTCCCTGGCGCCTCGACAGCCTGCCCGAGGCGCTCGACCGCAAGGAGCGTCGAGCCCGGCAACACCGGCTGGTGCTGGCGCGCTACCGCGAGCGGCGGGCTTTCCCCGAAGCCTGGGAGGCGCTGCTCCGTCCGACCGGTATCCTGCGCGGCGTGATGTTCGACGCCTGGTTCTGCGCCAACTGGAGTGAGCCGGGCTTCCGTGCGCACTACCCGGACGACGACATCGAGGGCGAGGCCTACTGGCTGCGGGCCGTCGAGGCGATGGAGGACTGGCTGCGCGGCTGACCGTCAGCGCACGTCGCGATCCCGCTCCGGCGCCGCGCCAGGGAGCTCTACGACGACGCCGGCCGCGGATGCGGCGCCATGAACACCAGCAGCGCCGCCCGCTCCGTCCCGGTGTTCCGCACGCCGTGGGCTTCGCCGGCCGGGGCGAGCACGCAGTCGCCGGGGGCGAGGGGCGCTTCCTCCGCGCCGACTTGCACGGTGACCGCGCCCTCGAGCAGGGCGTAGACCTTGTCGCTCTCCGCGTGGCTGTGCGCCTTCTGGGCCTGCCCCGGCTCGAGGCAGTAGACGTCGCAGAAGAAGCGCGCGGTCTCGAACAGGTTGAGCTTCTGCATCTTCTCCGCGGCGAAGCGGCGGGCGCTCGTGAAGTTCTGGATGTCCATCGGAGGCTCCTTCAGCTCTGCTTCGGCTTCTTCTTGCGCGCGGGCTTGCGGCCGCGGGCCTTGCGGGCCTTCGGCGCTTTCTTCGGCAGGGCGCCGGCGAAGGCGATGCCGCGGTCGATCCAGGCCTGCAGCTCCGCGTCGCTCTCGATGCCCTGGGCGTCGACCTCGATCCAGCCGCGCATCGGCCGGCCGGTGAAGCGCATCTCGTCGACGTGCGGCTGGGCGAGGGCCTCTTCGTAGGCATCCGGGCCGACCCGCACGATCAGGTTCGGGCCGTGGGTGCCGCAGCACATGTTGCCGTTGAGCAGGAACGCGAGGCCGCCGAACATCTTCTTCTCGGTGCAGCCCCACACTCCCTCGAAGCCGGCGCGGATGCGGGCGGCGAAGTCTTCGTCGTAGGCCATCTCAGTCCTCCGGGGGCGCGAAGCCCACCTGTACGGTTTCGCTCTGACCCGCGCACAGCACCCGCAGGCTGAGGCCGTCCGCCGCGGGCTCCAGCGCCTCGATCGGCGCGGCATAGGGACGCAGCCAGACCGGCACCCAGCCCTCGCCCTGCAGCTGCCACAGCTCGAGCTGGCTCCCGCAGGCTCGCGCCAGCCCGCGCCCCGCGACCGGCACCAGCAGCCGGGCGGGCGGGGAGCCGGGGGGGAGCTGGGCGAGGCCGTCGCCCAGCCGCAGCCAGGAGCCGTCGGGCCCCCGCCGCAGGCCGTAGGCGCGGGCGCCGTCCGGGTCGATCCAGGCCAGCCAGTCCTCTCCCCAGGCCGCGAGCGTGCCGGCGTCGCCGGGGAAGGCGGCGGCTTCCAGCGCGGGGCCGGGGGCGGCCAGCTCGAGGGCGATCCAGGCGGAGTCCGGGGCGCGCGCGACGCACAGCCGCGCCCGCTCCGCGTCCCATACCAGACCGAAGCCGTCCCGCCACAGGGCTCCGGCCGGCAGGGCGAAGCGCTGGGCGCGGACCAGCCAGCCGCCGGCCAGGGCGAGCAGGCCGACCAGCACCAGCCCGACCCACAGCGGGCGGCGCGGCGGGTGCGCGGCCCGCCGGGCGACCGCCGTGGCGAGCGCGCCGATGCGCCGGCCGAAGTCCTCGGCGCGGGGCCGCCGGGCGGGGTCGTTGTGGGTGGCGGCGAGCAGCAGCTGGGTCAGGTCGTCGTACCAGCGGCCATCGGCGCCCGCGACCAGGCCGGCCTGCTTGCTGCGCGTCAACACCGCGGCGGACAGGCGGCCGCGCTCGCGGAAGGGCGGCTCGAGGTGCCCGCGCACCAGCCAGGCGACCAGGAAGCCGAGCGAGCACACGTCCCAGGCCGGGCCGCTGTCCTCGCGGGGGTCGGTCGGCGCGAAGTCGAGGGAGAGCATGCGGGTGGCCTGGCCCTCCAGGCGCGTGCAGCCGAAGTCCCCGAGCACTGCGCGCGGCTCGTCGGCGGGGCCGTCGAGGAACACGTTGGACGGCTTGAGGTCGCGGTGCACGTAGCCCTGCTTGTGCAGGAAGGCGAGCCCGGCGCACACCTCCTGGACCAGCCGCGTCAATGTGGCCAGGCGCAGGGCGCCCGCCTCTCCCGCGTCGTCGCGCGGCCGCGCGCGGCGCCAGCGGGCGAGGGTCCCGGCGGCGAAGAAGGGGGCGAGCAGGGCGGACAGCTCCCGGTCGCGCCAGCGCCCGCGCAGCACCCGGGCGAAGCGCAGCAGGTGGTGGCGGCGGGGGTCGTCGCTCGCGGCGATCGCGCCGTGCAGGGCCCCGGCGACGCGCAGCTCGGCCTCGGTGCGGCGGCGGGCATCGGGGGCGAGCTCGGCCTCGAGGCCGAAGATCTTGACCGCGAGGTCGAGCCGCGCGCCGCCGTCGAAGGGGTCGGGACCGCGGGCCCGGAACACCCAGCCCTGGCCGCCGCGGGCGACGAACTCCGGCTCGGAGAGCTCGGGGAAGACCGCGGCGCAGTCGGCGAGGAAGGCGCGCGCGGTCGGCGGCGCGGTGCGGGACCCTTCAGCCATCGGCGTCCGCGTCCTGGCCGGCGATGCGCTCGAGCAGGGCGAGCACGGTCAGCCGCTTGCGGGCCGACAGGTGCGAGAACAGCCCGAGCAGGCCGGGCGTCTCGCCGAGCAGGGCGACGCGGTCGTCGGGATGCAGGCGCTCCTCCATCCACACCGCGAAGCGCGCGGCGGCCCGCCTGACCAGGGTGCGCACCTGGCGGCTGCTCTTCAGCCCGAAGAGCGCGGCGATCTCCGTCTGCGGCAGGCGGTCGACCACCCACTTCTCGAGGATCTGGGCGTTGCGTTGGTGCTCGGGCGCCTCTTCGTTGCAGAAGCGCGCGAACATCTCCCGGGCCCGGGCCTCGAGCCAGGCGATCGCGCCTTCCTCCTCGTCCTCGGCCGGGCGCGCCGCCTCGCGTGCGGAGGTCTGGTGCCGGAGGATGGCGCGCGCCTCCCGCTCTCTGCCGAGGGCCCGTAGCCGGTCGCGGAGGAGGTTCCGCAGCGCCTGCTTGAGGTAGGGGCGGAAGGCGCCCCGGCCCGGGTCGTAGCGGGGGATCACCCGCTGGGCGAGGTGGATCAGCGCCTCCTGGGCCAGGTCGTCGAGCAGGCCGGAGCCGCAGCCGAGGCGACGCAGGTAGTCGCGCACCGGTCGCTCGTAGTACAGCCACTTCGAGTCGAGCGGCGCGTCGTCCGCTCCGGTCGAGCGCAGGATGCGCGAGCGGGTCTCCGCCTGGGTCAAGGAATCCGGGGGGTCCTGCACGGTCGACTTCCGGTTTTGCTATCCTGCGATGCGTAGTGCCTGGTGAGGGCGCGACAGCCCGCGCCCATCCTCGAACCAGGGGCGCCCACGCCGGTGGGTCCCCCCATAGTAGGAGCAAAGGCATGACGAATTCCATCTTCAAACCGGTGCTCGCCGTCGTCGCGGCGTGCTTCGTCGCGACTGGCCTCGGGCTGGTCGCGCAGGAGCCCTCGGCGGGCGACTGGGTCGACGAGCGCAAGGCCCCCGGCGACGGCAGCACCGTCGTGCGCTTCGGCGGCGACGTGCCGTGGGAGCTGGTCGAGCGCATCAGCGAGCTGTACCGCGAGATCGAGGAGGCCTGGCGCGAGGGCGAGCACGAGCGCGCCGAAGAGCTGCGCGCCGAGCTCGAGCACGTCCTCGAAGAGGTCGCCGAGCACGTCCACGGCGGGCGGGAGCGCAGCGAGCCGCGCAAGGAGGATCCCCGGGCCCGCGACGAGCAGCGCCGCCGGGAGGCCGAGCACCTGGCGCGGCGCGAGGCGCTGATGCGCGAGCTCGAAGAGCTCGAGAGCGCCGCGCGCCGGGCCGAAGAGCGTGGCGAGCGCCAGCGCGCGATGGAGCTGCGGGCCCGCGCCACCGAGCTGCGGGCGGAGCTGCTCGAGGAGGAGCACGAGCGGCTCGAGCGCCGGGCCGAAGAGCTCGAGTGGGAGTTCGAGCGGGCCGATGACGGGGAAGATGACGAGCGGATCGAGGAGCTCGAGCGGGAATCGGCCGAGCTCGAGCGCCGCATGTTCCAGCTCGAGATCGAGGGGCTGCACCTGCACGCCGCCGCGCTCGAGCAGGAGATGAACCGCGCCGCCGAGGAGCGCGACTTCCGCGCCGCCGCCGAGCTGCAGGAAGAGCTGGAGGACGTGCGCGGGGAGATCTTCGATCGGCAACGCGACCATCTCGAGGAGCAGCTCGAGCAGGTCGTCGAGGCGCTCGAGGAGCTCGATGAGCGCGACGAGAACGACGAACACCGCGCGCGCCCCGAGGAGCGCAAGCGCCTCGAGCGCCAGCTCGTCGAGCTCGAAAGGGCTCTCGACCGCCTCGAGCGCGAAGAGGACGAGCGCGGGCACCGGGACGAGCGGGATGGCCGCGAGCACGAACGCGAGCTGGACGAGCTGGAGCGCCACATCCACGAGCTCGAGCGCGAGCTCGACCGGGCCGAGGAGCGCGGTGAGAGGCGCCGTGTCGAGGAGCTCGAGCGGGCCATCGACGAGCTGCGCCGCCATCTCGAACAGCTCGAGCGCGAGCACGATGACCGGGATGACCGCAAAGAGCGCGAGCACGACCGCAAGCTGGACGAGCTGGAGCGCCACATCCACGAGCTCGAGCGCGAGCTCGACCGGGCCGAGGAGCGCGGTGAGATGCGCCGTGTCGAGGAGCTCGAGCGGGCTCTCGACGAGCTGCACCACCACCTCGAAGAGCTCGAGCGCGAGGAGCGCAGGGACTTCGAGGAAGGCGACCGCGCGGCCGATGACTTCTTCGCGGGCCGGGAGCGCGAGGAGGATCTCCAGCGCCGGCTCGTCGAGCTGCGCGTCGCGCGGGACCACGCGGTCGCAGAGGGTGACAGGGAGCGCGCCGAGAAGCTCGAGCGGGCGCTCGCCGAGACCCTCGCGCGACAGGAGGCCGACCGGGCCGAGCGTGAGGCCGATGACCGGCTCGAGTTCCCGCGGGAGAGTGCGTGGAACGCGATCCGCGGCCGCGAGCTGCTCGCGGCCCGCCGGGACCGCCTCACGGAAGCCCTGCGCGAGGCGGACGCGCGCCTTGTCGAGCTCGAGGTGAAGGTGGTCGACGCCCGCGACCGGGGAGAGCAAGTGGATGCGCTCTCGGCGCAGCTCGCGGCCGCGCGGGCCGAGCGCGACGCCCAGGCCGTGCGGCTGAACGACCTCGATGTGCTCGAGGCGCAGCTGCGCGACCTCGATTCCAGCCTCGCCGACGCCCGCAGGCGGGACGACCAGGCAGCCGTAGAGGAGCTCGAGCGCGCGCTGGGCGCGGTGCTCGACGTGTTGACGCGCGACGACGGTCGGCAGTGAGGGGTCTCGGCCCCGACCGGGTCGCAGGGTACACTGGGGGAAACCTGCCTGGAGCTCCCTGTGAACGACGACTCGGTCCACGACCACACCGGACAGACCAAGCGCATCGAAGCCCGTGAGACCTCCCGTCTGGACGGCGCCGAGAGCGGACAGAAGGTGCGCGGGATCTTCAAAGCGCCCAAGGCGCGGGTGCAGATCACCGAGAAGCCCGCGACCCTCGACCTGCACGATCCGGGCGAGGATCCCGCGCAGCTGACCCTGCACACCACCTTCAAGAAGAAGTGGAACAAGAAGCACAGCTTCCGCTGGACCGTCGACGATGACCGGGTCGCGCGCCTGTGCGATCCCACGAACAAGAAGACGGTGACGGTCGAGGCGGTCCAGGGCGGGTCGACGGACATCCACGTCGAGTACACCCTCGGCAAGTCGACCGCGAACGACACGACCCGCCTGACGGTGCGCGCGCCGCAACTGGACGTCGCGGCCGAGCCGATCGACTTCGGGGAGGTGGTCGTCCGCGGCAAGCGGGCCAAGAAGACCCTCACCGTCGAGAACAAGGGCTCGCTCGCCCTCAACCTGCGGGAGGTCAGCGCGTCCGGAGCGATCGCCGCCGACCTGACCGTCGAGCCGACCCAGGCGACGATCGATCCGAACGGGAGCGTCACCCTGACGCTGCGCTACAAGCCGAAGAGCGCCGGGGAGAAGAGCGGCCGCCTGACCCTGCGTTCCAACGATCCGACCTCCCCGAAGCTGCGCATCGAGCTCAAGGCGAAGGCGACCGCGCCGAAGATCCGCCTGAGCAAGGCTGCCGTCGACTTCGGCGGCAGCCGCACCGACGAGAGCAAGTCCGAGCAGATCCAGGTCCACAACGACGGCGACGCGCCGCTGGACGTCGAGCTGCCGGTCTCCGGCCACGAGGCCTTCAGCGCCGCCCAGGGCCCCGGCTACAAGAACCCGATCGGCCCGGGCGAGAGCTCCGACCTCAAGCTGAGCTTCAGCCCGAAGAAGGCCGAGGCCGTCGCCTACGAGCTCGAGATCAAGTCGAACGACAAGCCCCGCTCGCCGCTCAAGCTGCCCCTCAAGGGGTCCGGCATCAAGCCCGTGCTCGAGGTCGACAAGGCGGAGCTGAAGTTCGACAAGGTCCTGGTCGGCACCCCGAAGACCGAGACCTTGACCCTGAAGAACGCGGGCAACGGGAACCTCAAGCTGACCGTCGGCGCCCCGGGCAAGGAGGACTTCGCCTTCAACAAGAAGGACCCCTTCCCCAACGAGCTCGCCCCCGGCAAGACCGCCCAGCTCGACGTGGTGTTCACCCCGAAGGCCGAGGGCGCTGTCGCGGATGTCCTGAAGCTGACCACCGACGAGCCCGGCCGCACCGAGGTCACGATCGCGGTGTCCGGCACCGGCGCGCAGCCCGTCATCGCGCTCGCGGCCGAGAGCGTCGATTTCGGCAAGGACATCATCGGCGAGAAGGTCGAGAAGACCCTGCGCGTCGAGAACACCGGCGGCGCCGCCCTCAAGCTCGAGACGATCGCGGTGACGAGCCCGTTCAGCTGCGAGCAGACCGAGGCGGAGATCGCCGCCGGCCAGAGCCTCGAGCTCAAGCTGGCCTACACCGCCGACAAGGCCGAGAAGCAGACCGCCGAGCTGACCTGCACGAGCAACGACCCGCAGAAGAAGCAGGTCAAGGTCAGCCTGCAGGGCGAGGGCCAGACCTGCAAGCTCACGCCGAAGCTCGTCTGCGCGGCGACCGAGGCCTGGCTCGATCCGGCGCTGCCGAGCGACCAGGATGATGACTGGCGGAAGCCGGAGGACAAGAAGAGCGCGCCGGTCGAGCTGACCGTGTCGCTGACCCGCGAGCCGGACCACCCCTACCCCGGGAAGGGTACCCTGAAGCGCGCCTCCGCGGCCCTGAGCGTCTTCTACGACAAGGAGTGCACGCAGCCGGTCTTCTCCGGAGGAAACGAGGCGGAGCTCGCCAACGACAAGCTCGTCGCCCAGGGCGGCACCGGCATCCTCGCCGAGACGCCCGAGATCTACGGGGCCGAGCATCTCCTGACCCAGCGCGCCGTGAGTGAGGCCGTGGGTCAGAAGCTGGTCGAGCGGATCAAGTGGTGGG
>JAUIEM010000064.1 GCA_030428695.1 bacterium | reverse complement strand
TCCTGTGGAAGATCTCGCGGGCGCAGTTCGACAAGCTCGCCGCGGACTTCGACGGCAAGGTCCGCTTCATCGGCGTCCACGTCGCCAACGAGCAGTTCGCCAAGCAGACCCGCGAGGCCGTCGAGGAGTACCTCGCGAAAACGCCGTTCGCCGGCGCGGTCGCCCTCGCCAGCGGCGAGCGGAACATGCCCGTCGGTGCGGACAAGGGGACGCCCCTGGTGCAATATGACTACGAGTTCGAGCGCCTGCCCGCCGTCGTCGCCGTCGACCCCGAGGGCAACGTCGCCTTCAAGGGCGAGGGCAGCGCCTCGCTGTCCGAGGTGCGGGAAGTGCTCGAACAGCTGACGGAGGGAGAGGAATGAGCCGCACCGTCATCTTCATGCTGGCCGCGAGCCTCGCGGCCTTCGCCCAGCAGCCGCAGGAGGACCAGCCGGTCTTCGGCTTCAGCGGCCACACCCTCAACGCCGACGAGGCCGTCGAGCGCGGCCTGAACAGCGGCGTCCTGGTCAACATCGTCCCGAAGCGCAGCACGGCCTGGGCCGCGGGCCTGCGGCGTGACGACGTCATCGTCGAGGCCGACAGCACGACGATCCTGTCCCTCGAGCAGCTCGGCTCGATCATGGCCGCGGGCGGTATCGGCAGCACGGTGTCGACGGTCGTCGTGCGCGACGGCGAGCGGATTCCGATCAGCTGGCGGGTGATGGGCGGCATGGAGCTCAACCAGGGGCTCGGCCAGCCGATCCCACCGCTCCGGGTCGACACCTGGATCGGCGAGCCGGTCACGCGCGAGGATCTCGTCGGGAACTTCTCGGTCATCGTGTTCTGGTGGAACGGCATCGACGGCGCCGACGCGGTCGTCCAGACCTGCCGCGACCTGCACGCCGGGCTGGCGGACAAGGGCGTCGTCGTCGTGCCGGTGCACGTGATCTTCCGCGACTTCACCCTGCACCCCGCCGAGGCGGCCGAGACCTACGTCCGCGAGCTCGACCTGCCGATGTCCGCCGCCGCGTCGAGCGGCGAGCGCTTCGCCCGGCCGGGGCAGGAGATCTCGCCGCCCCTGGTGATCGAGGACTTCTCGCTGTTCAGCGTGCCGACGGTGATCATCGGCGATCCAGGCGGGAACATCGCCGGCTACGCGCTGTACAGCGGCCAGCCCGACTTCGCCGCCGAGCTGCAGAAGGGCATCGAGCAGCTGATCGAGTTGGAGGCGCAAGGCCTGGACGAGCCGTCCGATCCCTGAGGCATCGTGCTCGACTTATTCCCTGGCGCTGCCTACAGTGGGCAATAACCCCACGGAGGACCCCGATGAGACTGCTGCTGCTCACCCTGCTGGCCGGCTTCGCCTGCGCCGAGACCGTCACTTGCAAGGGCGTCACGTTCGACCTGCCCGACGGCTGGGAGGTGCTCGAGCCGACCAGCCGCATGCGCGCCCTCGAGATCCGTCTCGGCGGTGAAGAGGAAGAGGACGCCCCGGTCCTGGTCGTCTACTACTTCGGACCGGACGGCGCGGGCAGCCGCGAGGCCAACGTCGCGCGGTGGCTGAGCCAGCTGACCCAGCCCGACGGCCGCGACACCGCCGAGGTCGCCGAGAAGGAAGAGAGCGAGGTCGGCGGCTTCACGCTGTTCCGCCTGTCCGCGACCGGCACCTTCGTTGCCCCGATGATGCCCGGCGCCCCCGAGGCCCACAACGAGGAAGGCTACGGGCTGCGCTGCGCGATCCTCGACGGCCCGGAAGGTCCGCTGTACTTCAAGCTCGTCGGCCCCGAAGAGACCCTCGCCGCCCAGGACGAGGCCCTCGACAAGCTGCTCGGCAGCGTCGAGCGGGCCCTGCGCATCGACTGAGGCGCGTCCCAACAACTCCTCGCAGCGCGCGTAGCACCGTTACGCGCACTTCGAGGAGCCCCCATGCGACGCCTCTTTCCGCTCGTCCTCTTCGCCCTCTGTCTGCCCGTCGCGGCCGACGACGGCCCGACCTTCCCCGAAGGCTTCGTGCCGATCGAGCAGGCCGTCCCGTACACGGTGGCCGAAGAGGGCGCCCGCCGGCCCGGCTTCATCGGCGTCAGCCTCGACCGCACCTCGACGACGACCGGCTGCGAGGTGACCTCGGTCGTCGACGGCTCCTCGGCCGACTCCGCCGGCATCCAGACCGGGGACATCATCGTCAGCTTCGACCGCATCTCGACCCCGAACGGCTCGCAGCTGATCGGCGTCGTGCGCAGCAAGGTCGAAGGTGAGAGTATCCGCGCGGTGCTCTACCGCGACGGCGAGCGTCTGGTCGTGCCGATCGTGATGCGCGAGGTCGAGGGCCGGCTGATGCTCGGCATCCGCTTCGACGCCTCGGTGCCGGTCGTCGACCACGGCGGCGTGATGATCGCCGAGGTCGTCGACGACTCCCCCGCCGCCCGCGCGGAGCTCGTGACCGGGGACGTGATCGTCGCCTTCGACGGCACACCCACCCCCGACCCGGACGCCCTCGGCACCCTCGCCCGCACCCTGCGTGAGGGTGACTCGACCCGGCTGACCATCCGCCGGGGGGAGGAGGTCTTCGACGTCGACCTCGACCTCGCCGGGCGCGGCAACGAGCGGCGCGCGCGCGAGCGCGAGCCGTGGACGAGCTTCAAGCTCGCCGTCGTCCTCGTCGAGTTCGAGGACGTCAAGCACGACGAGCGCTTCACCGTCGCCGACATGGACACGATGTTCTTCAGCCAGGGCATCTACAACCGCACCAACCCGAGCGGGCAGACGGTGTACGGCAGCGTGGTCGACTTCTACGAGGAGATCTCCTGCGGCGCCTTCCAGCTCGAGGGCAAGGTCTTCGACTGGGTCGCGGTCGACGCGAAGAAGGAGGACTACAAGAACCAGAACATGGGCGGCCGCGAGGGCAGCGGCTTCCTGCAGGCGGCGATCGAGGCGATCCAGGCCCGCGACGGCGAGGACGCCCTCGCGGGCTACCAGGGGCTGGCCGTGGTCTACGCCGGCACCGTCGACCACCCGCGCGGCCGTGTGCTGTGGCCGCACCGCTCGAATGTGCGGGTCGGACGCCAGCGCCTGCCCTACTACATCATGAGCGAGCTGAGCTCCCGGCGCGGGAGCTTCGCGGGCATCGGCACGCACTGCCACGAGTTCGGGCACATGCTCAACCTGCCGGACCAGTACTCCGAGATCGCGGGTCAGGGCGTCGAGCTCGGCCGCTGGTGCCTGATGGCCAACGGCGAGGACGGCACCCGCCGCAGCGGCGGCGACCGGCGGCCCTTCCACCCCTGCCCCTGGTGCAAGATCCAGGTCGGCTGGCTGAGCCCGCGCATGATCGATCCGCGGGTCGAGCAAAAGCTGATCCTCGGGCCGATCGAAGGCTCGAGCGAGCAGTGCCTGAAGATCCCCCTGCGGGAGGACGCCAGCGAGTACCTGCTCGTCAGCTACCGCGGCGGCCTGGGGAACCACGCCGCGCTGCGCACCGGTGTGCTGGTCTGGCACGTCTCCCTCGGCAACCAGGTCGACCTGCTCGAGGCCCACGGGGAGCAGAGCTCGAACCGGCGTTTCCAGGAGGTACCGTTCCCGAGCGGTGACACCGACACCCTGATCGTCGACGAGCAGCTCGCCGACCTCAAGACCCACGCCCGCGGCCGGTGGAGGGTGCGCATCGCGAACATCCGCGAGCAGGACGGCCACGCCCTGCTCGAGATCGGGCCGGTGGAGTAGGCTCCCGGCCAGCCTCGCGCAGAGCCTCGGTCAGCGCAGAGAGCGGACGGCGATGCGGCGGAAGCGCTCCGGATGCTCCCTCCGGAGCGTCCGCATCCTGTCGGTGTCGGCGCGCCGGCAGAGAGCGATGACACGCTCGGCGTCGCGGACCTCCGCGAGCTCGAAGTAGCGTCCGCGATCGAACACGAGCTCTCCGACCGCGGGCGGAGGCGCCAGGCGCACGCGCGGGCCGACGACGCCGTCCAGCTCGACCCGCCACAGATCATCCGTCGGCCAGGGGCGGTCGAGGGCCGTCCACGACGTCCGGTCCGCCGCGTCGCGTGCACGGCGGGCGGCGCGCGTGAGCGCGGGAGCCTGATCGGGCGCGCGCCCGGCCGCTTCCTCCAGCCCTTCTGCGCGGCCGAGGAGAGCGCTCCGTTCGTGGATGCGGGCCGGCAGCGCGAGGTAGGTCCGCAGAGCTTCAGCGAGCACGGCTGCCGGCGGCCTGCCCTCGACCGCCGCGGCCTCCTCGAGCTCTGCGTAGGCGGGCTCGCCGAGTGTGCGGCGGAGCTCGCCGACCGCTCGGGATCCCCGCCGGCGCAGCGTCAGCTCGAAGCCGAAGGGAGCGAACAGCTTCTCGAGGGTGCGCAGGGTCGGATTGCCGGCCTTGCGCTCGAAGTCGGTCAGCGTCCTCGGCGCGACCCCGACCTTCTCGGCGTAGGCGGCCTGGGTCAGCCCCAGGACCTTGCGCATCAGCTTGAGGCCTTCCTGGGGGGTGAGCTCGCCGGCGTCGACCTGACGGATGAGCTCCCGCCGAAGCTCTCGCCTGTCCGCGCTCATACCTCTCCCCCGATGGCCTGGAGCACGCGCGCGATCCGGGGGCGGACCGCCTCGAGCACGGCCTCGGGCACACCGCATCGGGCGCAGGCCTCGGGCAGCGCGCCGAGCTTCGGGGCAAGGGAGCGCAGCAGCTCGCGCGCCCTCGGGACGAGGCCGCGGTCCTCGAGCTCGGCGGCGAGGTCTGGCCAGGCGGGATAGAGCTCGTCCCGCCAGCGGCAGGTGCGGGAAACTCCCGCCGGGTCCAGAAACATCGGCGCCATGTCGTACAGAGGGGACAGCCGGACCGTGCCGTCGACGTCCTTGAGGAGCGCGAAGTTGCGTGGATGGTTGTCGGTGTTCCCGAGCGCGACATTCAGGACGTCGCGACGGAGGAACTCGGCCGCGTCAGCATCGGGGCGGGAGCTGACGGCCCGCAAGGTCTCGAGCAGGCGCTGCAGCTGCACCTTCGCGCCGAACTCCGCCAGGCCGGCAGCGGAGGCCAGGCTCTCCAGGCCGAGACGAACGATGGACTCGCCGTCACGGCGGCGATCGAAGCGCGGGACGAAGAGGCAGTCTGCCTCCCACACGATCGGCTCGTGGACCCGCAGCCCGAACCAGCGGGCGACGGACCAGTAGGCCCCTTCGGTCTGCAGCACCAGGCGGTCGGCCTGCCGCGAACCGCGCGGGAACTTGACGAGCAGACACCGGGAGGTGCGGCCGTCCGGCAGGGCCCCGTCGGCATGGAAGCGCCCTTCGTGGTCGGTGCGGAGCAGGAACTTCGGAGCTTCGCCCTGCGCCCCGGAGGTCCCGGCAGTCGGCGCGCCGTGTTGCTCCGCGTAGTCGATGAAGTCCTCGCCCTTCGCGACCACCTCGGCGCGCGAGAACCCGTCCAGATGGCGGCCCGTTGCGGAGGCGGGGGAGGCGGCCTCGGCCACGCGCAGGTTTCCGGGCGGGTTGTCCGCTCCGGAGAGCAGGAGCGCCCAGTCCGACGACGCGCCGCCATCCGTCTGTCCGAGCCGGCGGATCAGCGTGCGACGTTGAGCCCCCTGGGGAAGCAGGTCGAGCAGGAAAGGGGGCCAGCTCGGCAGATCGGCGGATTCCCACGTCACCGGGAGCCGGACGCTGACGGCGTGGTAGTCGGTCGCTGCGTGTGCCTCGCCGCTCGCATAGGCGACGTCGTACTCGAAGCGCGTGGGCGCCCTATGACCGTCGGAGACCGCCCCGAGCAGGGTGAGCTCTCCGACCGTGTGCCAGGAGCCGTCGCGATGGAGCTGGAGTGTAGCGAAGTTCGCAACCATGATGGCATCATAGCAGTGTTCTCGGGTACACCGGAAAAATATGATGCTCTAGTGCCTGTTCGTGGGCACGTCAGAGCGCCGGGCCTGAGCGCTCCTCCCCCGCGTCGCTCCGCTCCTCGGCGAGCACCTCCCCGCGCCGGAAGCGGCCGAGCTCGCCGCGCTCCTCCAGTACCGCGTAGCGCTCCGGGGCGAGCACCCGGAAGTCGAGGCTGACCCGGGTCGCTCCCTCGCGGTTGGCGGTTCCCCCGTGCACGCAGCGCGGGTCGAACAGCAGCGCCTCGCCGGCGGCGAGCGTCGGCTGCCGGAGCGCCGCGGCCAGCCGCTCCTGGACATCCTCCGCGCCCTGCACCCAGGCGTGGAACCGGCGCAGAGAGGAACGGTAGCCCTGGGCGTCGAGGCCGTGCGCTTCCCGGAAGTCCCGCAGCAGCGCGACGCCCGCGGCACGCGAGGTGATGCCGAGGGTCGCGCTGCCCGCGCAGGGCGTCAGCGGCACCCAGACCTGCACCATGCCGAAGGGGTGGCCCCCGAGGGTGTCGCTGTGGTGCTGGGAGGGGAAGCCCGACGGCGCGGTCAGCTCCGGCGGGAAGGGGCCGGGGAAGTGGAAGCGGAAGATCGGCGTGCGCTGGAAGTAGACCGGCCCCCCTAGCTCTTCCGCGCACCATCGCACCAGCCGGAGGTAGAGCGGACGCAGCGCGGGCGTCTGCGCGTAAAAGGCGATGCTGACCGGGTTGAGGTAGTTGCCGTCGAGGCGCTGCGCGGCTGCGGGTACGTGCTCGTGCAGGCGCGTGAGATCGTCCGGCGGCGCGAAACCGCCGGCGGCGAGGCGCTCCCGCACGTAGCCGAGCAGGGCGTCGAGCAGCGCCTCTGGAAGCCGGGCGCGGCGCGCTTCGGGAAGGCCCTCCGGGGCGGCGAGGGCGCGCTCGATCGCGTCCACCTCAGCCGGCCTGGAACATCCCTGGCCGGTAGGCGACGATGCGGCCGGCGACCGCCGAGGCGGCGACGGTCAGGGGCGAGGCGAGGTACAGCCGGCCGGGGCCGGAGCGGCCCGGGAAGTTGCGGTTGATCGCCGACACGGTGACCTGCTCGCGGCTGTCGGAGACCCCCGGCCCGCAGCCGATGCAGGCGCCGCAGCCGGGGTTTATGACCTCGGCGCCGGCCGAGGCGAAGACGTCGAGGTAGCCCTTCTCGCGCGCGTAGCGCTCGACCCGCTCGCTGCCGAACTGGACGAACATCTTCACCCCCTCGGGGATCTTCCGCCCGGCCGCGACCGCCTCGGCGAGCACCTGGGCGTAGAAGTCGAAGTCGCGCTCCTTGCCGGCCGTGCAGGAGCCGGCGTAGGCGATGTCGATCGCGACCTCGCCGAGGGCGGCGATCTCCTTGCCGTAGGTCGGATCCCCCGGCTCGGCGACGCGCGGCCGGATCGCCGCGAGGTCGACCGTGAAAGTGCCGCCGTCGTAGACGCAGCCGGCGTCGGGGGTGATCGCCCGCGCCCGCGCCTCCTCGCCGATCGGTCCGCGGCGCTCTTCCAGCCAGGCCCAGGTGCGCGCGTCGGCCTCGCAGATCCCGGTCTTCGCCGAGCACTCGGTCGCCATGTTGGTCAGCGTCGCGCGCTCGTCCATGTCCAGCCCGGCCAGCCCCGGCCCGCCGAACTCGATCACCCGGTCGAGGGTGATGTCCTTGGCGGCGTATTCCTCGAGGATGAACAGGATGATGTCCTTGGCGGTGACGCCCTCCTGCAGGCTGCCGGTCAGCTCGAAGCGGATGCTCTCGGGCACCTGCACGAAGCCGATGCCGCTCTTGACCAGCCCCGCGTACTCGGTCGCGCCGACCCCCCAGGCCAGGGCGTTGTTGCCACCGCCCATGCAGGTGTGCGAATCGGTCGCCTGGACCAGGTCGCCGGGGTCGATGAAGTCCTCGCGGGCGACCTGGTGGCAGATGCCGGGCGACTTCCCGTCGCGGGCCGAGTAGTCCCGGCAGCCGGTGTGCTTCTGGAACTCGACCTGCAGCCGCCGCAGGGTCTCGATCTTCGGCGTGAAGGGCCGCATCTTCGCGACCTCGGTCGCGTACAGCAGGTGGTCCTCGAAGACCGCGAACTTCTGCGGGTTCTGGATCGCGTAGTCGGCCCCGAAGGCCTCGGCGAGGAAGGTGTGCACCTGGGCGGTCGTGAACTCGTGGCTGTAGCCGGCGTCGACCCGCACCAGCACGGGATCGCCCGGCTTGACGTGGGAGCCCTGGCCGGGCAGCAGGTGGCGCGCGATCGCCTTCTCGGCCATCGTCATCGCCCGCGCGGGGGTTCCCGTCGACGGCAGCGAGACCGCGTCCTTCTCGAGGGCGAAGAGGAAGGGGAAGAGCCCGCCGTGCTCGAGGATCAGCTTCGAGATCGGGTCGTAGCGCCCGGTGAATTCCTCCAGCGGAATCTCCTCGCCGTTCTGCAGCCGGGTCAGCTGGGCGTGGTCGCCCATCAGCTGGCCGAGGTTGAGGTTGTTGCGGGCGTGGATCGGCGCGAAGCTCGCCGCGATCACCAGCCGCACCCCCGACCACTTCTCGCACTGCACCGCGGTCTCGCGGCTGCTTCCGGTTCCCTTCCGGAAGCCGCTGACGACGACCTCGAAGTTGCCCTCGAGCAGCGCCCGGTCTTCGAACACCCGCTTGCCGTCGGCGTCGACCAGGCCGGCGTAGGCGTGGACGGCGATGTCCTCGGGGCGGTGGTTGAAGCAGGCCCAGGCGGGGGTCATCACGTCGGTGTTGATGTCGTCGAGCAGCTCGTCGACCGTCAGATCCTCCATGCGCAGGTCGACGCCGTCGTAGAGCTGGGCGCGGATGCGGGCGAGGTCTTTGGTCAGGAAGAGGACGCGTTTGCCAGGGGTCAGGGCGATGGTCTTCGGAAGCATGGGAGTCCTGCCGGGATTGGAGGGGAAGCGCCGGAGCGCGAACCGACACTATACCACGTCCCGCCCGGCCCTTGCAGCCCGCTACGCGTGCCGCAGGCTGCTGATCGGGTCGAGGCGGGCGGCGCGGCTGGCAGGGTAGATGCCGAAGATCATGCCGGTCAGGCAGGAGATCCCGAGCGAGACCACCACGGCCTCCCAGGTGATCGCGGGCTGCCAGTCGGTCACCCGGTCGAGGATCTCGACGAAGCCGGCCCCCAGGCCGACCCCGAGTAAGCCTCCCACCGCCGACAGGGCGACCGTCTCGACCAGGAACTGCAGGGTGATGTCCCCGCGGGTCGCCCCGATCGCCCGGCGGATCCCGATCTCGCGCGTGCGCTCGGTCACGCTCGCGAGCATGATGTTCAGGATGCCGATGCCGCCGACCAGCAGCGAGATGCCGGCGATGATCGGCAGCACGATGCGGAAGATGCGCTGGGTCTTCTCCCGCGAGGCGAGCAGCTCCTGGGGCACGACGATCTCGAAGTCGCGCAGCTTGTGGTTGCGCTCGAGAATGGTCGAGATCGCGCGGGCGGCCGCCATCACCTTCTCCTCATCCTCGACCACGCACACGATCTGGTCGAGCTCGACGCGCACCCGCTCGTCCCCCTCGACCCGCTCGAGCCCGCCGCGGTGGATGGCGGTCTCGTAGGGGACGAACACCCGGTAGGAAGCGCCCGCGACCCCGAGCAGCTCGCGGTTGCTCGCGCTGACGAAGCGGTCGGGCAGCACGCCGACCACCTGGTACAGGTCGTTGTCGACCTTGAGCAGCACGTCGAGGGGCGGGCCGAGCACTCCGGCATCGCGCAGGAGCTGGCGGCCGACCACGCAGACCCGGCGGTGCTCGCGGCCGTCGACCGGGGTCAGCACCCGCCCGACCGAAGGCTCGAGGGCGAAGGTGTCGAAGTACTCCGGGGTGACGCCGCGCACCCGCGCCGCCATGCGCCGGCTGCCGAACCACAGCCAGGCGGGCTTGTCATGGACCGGCAGGATCGATTCGATCGCCGGGATCGTCGCCGCGATCTGGCGCTTGTCACGGAAGGTCAGGCCGTAGCGCTCGTCTTCGTCGTTCTCGTCCTCCTCTTCGCTCAGCTCCTCGGCGGGGGGACGGCGGGCGTGGAGGATGACGTTGCGCACGCCGAGCTCGCCGATCTGCGCGAGCACCGCCCGGCGCGCCCCCTCACCGGTCGAGACCATCGAGATCACCGAGGCGACCCCGAAGATCACGCCGAGGGCGGTCAGGAAGGAGCGCAGCTTGTGGCGGCCGAGGCTGCGCAGGGCCTGGCCGAAGAGCTCAAGCAGCAAGGGCGTCCTCCGGGGCGGTGTCGTCGACGATGTAGCCGTCGCGGATCGTGATCCGGCGCGGGGCGCGGGCGGCGATGTCGTCGTCGTGGGTGATCAGCACGATGGTCCGGCCGGCCTCGTGCAGCTCGGCGATCAGGCCCATGATGCGCGCCGAGGTCGCGGTGTCGAGGTTGCCGGTCGGCTCGTCGGCGAGGATCAGCTCGGGGTCGTTGACCAGCGCCCGCGCCACCGCCGCCCGCTGGCGCTCGCCGCCGCTGAGCTGGGTCGGGCGGTGCCCGCCGCGATGACCGAGGCCGACGCGCTCGAGCAGCCGGTTGCAGATCGGGTGCCGCTCGCGGCGGGCGATGCCGGCGTAGAACAGCGGCAGCTCGACGTTCTCGAGCACGGTGAGATGGGGGATCAGGTGGAAGGACTGGAAGATGAACCCGAGCTTGCGGTTCCTGAGCTGCGACAGGCGCTTGTCGTTCAGGGTGTGCACCGCGACGCCCGCCAGCCGGTACGAGCCGGAGGTCGGCCGGTCGAGGCAGCCGATGATGTTGAGCAGGGTCGACTTCCCGGAGCCGGACGGGCCGACGATGGCGGTGTAGCTGCCCGTGCTGACGGACAGGTCGACGCCGTGCAGCACCGGCACCGGGTGCTCGGGGGTTCCGTAGCTCTTCGTCAGCTCGCGGAGCTCGAGCAGCGGGCCCGGCGATGCTTCCTCCGCGGCCATCAGGGCTCGACCGCCGGCGCCTCCTCGTCGCCCGCGCCCTCCTCTTCCCCTTCGACCTCGACCAGGTGCGGGTTCTCGAGCAGCACCGGCTCGCCTTCCTCGAGACCGGACAGCACCTGCACGAAGCTCTCGTTGCTCGGCCCGATCTCGATGGTGCGCACTTCGGGGCCCATCGGACCCTGCACGTAGCAGAAGTTGCTGCCCTCGTCGGAGAACACGCACTGGGTCGGGATCTGCAGCACGTCGGGCAGGGTGTCGATCGCGATCTTCACCGAGGCGCTGATGCCCGGCTTGAGCTGCCGCTCGCTGAGGTCGAGGTCGAGGATGATGTCGACCTGGAAGGTCTTCGGCCCGTCGTTGCTGCGGCGCCGCCGGCGGCCGTTCCCCGAGGTCGCGATCGCGGCGACGCGGGCGACGTGGCCGGGCAGGACCAGGCCCGGGTAGCTCTCGAAGGTGACCGTCGCCTCCTGGCCCTTCTCGATCAGCTGGATGTCGGCCTCGTGGATCTGCAGCTGGACCTGCATCACCCGCAGGTCGGGCACGGTCATGATCGTCATGCCGTTGTGCACCTGGGCGCCGACGTTGATCTCGCCCTGGTTCCACCAGTTCGCCGGGTCGCCGTAGATCACGATGCCCGGGCAGGGGGCGAGCATCGTCATCTTGCCCATGTCGGCCTGGAACTCCTTGAGCCGCGAGGTCTGGTGGTTGAGCTCGGTCTGGTGGCGGGTGACCGCGACCATCCGCTGCTGCAGCGAGGAGGCTCCGCGCAGCTCGGTGTTCTCGAGCGCCCGCTCGGCCTCGCGCAGGGCCGCCTCCTTCTCGGCGACCGCCATCGGGTAGTTGTAGGTCTCGAACAGCTCGAGGGCGAGCTCGGCGCCTTCCTTCTGGACGAGGGCCTTTTCGTACGCGATCTTGTCGTCGAGCAGCTCACTCTCGCGGATGTAGCCCTCCTCGAGCAGCCCCTGCGAGTCGTTGTAGCGCTTCTCGGCCTTGTTGAAGGCGGTCTCGGTGTCCTTGATGTCGACCATCAGCTTGCGCCGCTCCTGGGGCCCGTCGCCCTCCTTGTAGCGCTCGAGCTCCTGGGTCGCCTTGTCGAGGGCGATCTGGGCCTTCTCCTGGTCGGTCAGGTTCTGCGACTCCTGGATCGCGACCTCGGTCAGGGCGTTCTCGAGCTGGGCGTCGATGCCGGTGATCTCGAGCTCGAGGTCACGGATGCGGGTGCTGAGCTCGGTCGTGTCGAACTGGCAGATCACCTGGCCGAGCGCGATCTCCTCGCCTTCGGGGACGATCCAGGTGATCGTCGCCTCGCCGCCGGCCTCGAAGACCATCTCGCGGGATTCCTTCGCGAGCAGGGCGCCGTTCTCCGTCAGGCTGATCTCGAGATCGCCGCGGTGCGCCCGGTGCACCAGCGCGTCGCTGGTCTCGGCGGAGACCGGCACCTCGCGGCTGAACCACCAGAACGCGCCGGCGCTGCCGAGCACGACGGTCAGGGTGATGAAGCTCTTCATCATCGGACGCTTCCCTCCTCATCGACGACCAGCAGGCCGAGGATGCGCAGAAGATCGAGGCGTTGGGTGACGTGGCTGGCCTTGAGGTCGATCAGCCGGTTCTCCGCGTCGATCAGGGATTGGCGGGCCTCGAGCAGCTCGCGGTTGTCGAGGTCCCCGGACAGGTAGCGGATCTCGGTCACCGCTACCGCCCGCTGTTCGAAGGCGATCAGGTCGATCTGCAGGTCGATCTGCTGCTCGGTGCTCGCGAGCCGACGCAGCTGGTCGCGCACGTCGAAGTCGAGCTGGTCGAGGGCGAGGTCGAGCCGCCGCCGCGACTGGGCGAGGTCGTACTCGGCGCGTCGCACCGCGATGCGCTCGTCGGTGCGCTGCACGGGCAGGCCGAGGGTCAAGCCGGCGTCGACCGACCAGTCCTCGGGGCCGGCGCGCTCGAGCTCCCGGTCGCTGCCGGTCAGGCCGTAGGAGGCGCTGAGGTCGAGGTCGGGCAGCAGGCCGTTCTCGGCGATGCGCAGGGCGCGCTCGGCGTCGGCGATGCGCTCGCTGGAGGTGCGGATGTCGAGGCGGAACTCCGACGCGACCTCGACCGCCCGGTCGGCGTTGATGCGCAGGGGCTCGAAGGGCGGCGTGCGCGGGACGATGGAGAGGGCGGTCTCGATCGGCAGCCCGAGCTGGATCTTCAGCCGATCGAGGGCCCGCTTGTAGGCCGCCCGCGCGTCGATCAGCGAGGCCTCGGCCTGGACCTCGCGGCGGCGGGCGCGGAACACCGCGTCGTCGTCGTTGCGGTCGACCTTGAGCAGCGCCTCGGCCTTCTCGCGGTCGTAGCGCGCCTGGTCGAGGTTGGTCTCGGAGTTGGCGAGGGTCAGGCGCTGGCTGACCAGGTCGTAGTAGGCCGACACGATGTCGATGCTCAGCCGCTGGCGGAACAGCTCGAAGTCGCGCAGCGCGTAGACCAGGTCGCGCTGGGCCTGGGTCAGGCGCTCGTGGGAGACCTCGTAGCCCGCGTTCCGCAACAGCGGCTGGGCGAGCTCGAGGCTGACCGAGCTCGAGAATTCCCGCTCGCTGCCGGTGTCCGGCCATGCCCCGCCCAGCCCCGAGCGCAGGGTGACCGTGCCGCCGGTCGGCAGCAGCTGGCTCAGGGAGGCGTCGAAGTCGGCGCTGCTGGTCTCTTCGAGGTCGTCGCCGTCGCTCCAGCCGTAGCCGAGCGTCGCGGCGATCTGCGGGCCGAGGGCGAAGGCCGCCGCCGCCAGCGACAGCCCGCTGCCGGCGAGGCTCTCGCGGCGGTCGAGCAGGTCGCGGTTGTACTGGAAGGCGAGCTGCAGGGCCCCGTCGAGGTCGACCTCGAGGCTCTCGGCGGCGACCCGCCGGGTGACCTCGAGGGTGTCGGCCCGCAGCCGGGCGCGCGCTTCCTCCTGGGCCCGGGGCGAGGCGAGCGCCCGCGGGGTGCTCTCGGCGAGCAGCCGCTCGGTGTCGGCGTCGGAATACCACGCGCGGCAGCCGAGCAGGCTGAGCAGGAGCGAGGCGAAAACGGTGGCACGGAACATCTTCGGGACCCGTTGGGGAGAGCGGACCCCGGGATTCTACGCCGTGGTCCGGACCTTGTACAGATACGCGGCGCCGCCGGGCCGGCGCGGATTCCGCGCGATTGGCTATTGCTCCGGGCGCCGGTCGGCTTCTACACTCGGGCATCCTCCGACCGGAGCACGCCATGCAGCAGCTGTCAGGACTCGATGCATCCTTCCTCTACCTCGAGACGCAACGCGCGCCGATGCATATCGGTTCCCTGAGCGTGCTCGAAGGCTCCCTGCGCTTCGAGGACTTCCGCGCCCTGCTCGCGGCGCGCATCCACATGGTCGCCAGCCTGCGCCAGCGCCTGGTCAACGTGCCCCTCGGCCTCGACCGGCCGTACTGGGTCGACGACCCGGACTTCGCCCTCGACCGCCATCTTTCCCACATCGCCCTGCCCCGGCCGGGCGGCTGGCGGCAGCTGCGGAAGATCACCGCGCGCATCTTCAGCCAGCCCCTCGACCACAGCCGGCCGCTGTGGGAGATGGCCTTCGTCGAGGGCCTCGACACCATCCCCCAGGTCCCGCCCGGGTCGACGGCGGTGATCAGCCGGGTGCACCACGCGGCCATCGACGGCATGTCCGGCGCGGACATCCTCGGCATGCTCTTCGACATCAGCCCCGAGGGCCGGGAGATCGAGCCGCCGCGCACGCCCTTCGCCCCCGAGCCGGTGCCCGGCGACCTCGAGATGCTGCAGCGCGCCCTCAAGCAGGTCGTCGCCCGGCCCCTCAAGCTGCCGTCGCTGCTGATGGAGACCGTCAAGTCCGCGGCCCGGGCGCGCGCCGCCAAGAAGGACGCGCCGGAGGCCCGTCCGGTGCTGCCCTTCACGGCGCCGCGCACGATCCTGAACAAGCCGGTGTCCTCGAACCGGGTGTGGAACACGGCCCTGCTCAGCCTCGACCGGGTCAAGGCCCTCAAGCGCCACATCACCGGCACGACGGTCAACGACGTGATGCTCGCGATCTGCGCCGGGGCGCTGCGCCGCTACCTGCTCGAGAAGGACGCGCTGCCCGACCGCCCGCTGGTCGCGATGGTGCCGGTGTCGACCCGGACCAAGCAGGAAAAGAACGCGCTCGGCAACCAGGTCTCGGCGATGTTCCTGCAGATCGCCACCGACGTCGCCGATCCGATCCTGCGCCTCAAGCAGATCCACAAGAACGCGCGGGCCGGCAAGACCTACCAGAACGCGGTCAACGCGCGGAAGCTGACCGAGCTGTCGGAGTTCGTGCCCTTCGGCCTGGCCGGAACCGCCGCGCGGGTCTACTCCCGGTCGCACCTGGCGGACGTGCACCGGCCGGTGGCCAACGTCGTCATCACCAACGTGCCCGGTCCGCAGATTCCGCTCTATCTGGCCGGCAAGCGGCTGCTCGCCCAGCTCGGCACCGCGCCGATCGTCGACGGCATGGGGCTGATGATCCCGATCTTCAGCTACAACGGCGTGATCTCCCTCAGCCCGACCTCGTCGGACAACATCATGCCCGACCTCGACAAGTTCGCCCGCTACCTGCGCCTCGAGGCGAACACCCTCGAGGCGGCGGTGCTCGGCCTGCCCGAGGTCCAGGAGCGGCTCGCCGCCCAGGCCCGCGAGGCGGCCAAGCGGCCCGAGGTGCGGAAGATCTTCGCGGGCATGGGGGCGCGGCTGGCGAAGGATCCCGGTCTGCAGCTGCCGAGCCAGGACGTCTTCCAGTTCGCGGTGACCGGCGACCAGCCGCAGCAGTGGGTGTTCGACCTCGCGGGCGATCCGCCGCGCATCTACGAGGGATCTTCCGATGACGCCGCCTGCACGCTGACGATGGCCGACCAGCACTTCCTGCGCATGGCCGCGGGCAAGCTCGACGGCACGGCCGCCTTCATGCAGGGCAAGCTCAAGGTCAGCGGGGACATCAACAAGGCGATCGCCTTCGGGCAGGTGCTGACGGCGTTCCAAGCCCCACCCCGCGGCACGCCGCGGGGTGGGGCTTGAGCAGGAAAGCCGTGCGCTGCCCGTCGGCGCCCGCGCCGACGGGCAGAAGCAGCGCGGCTTTCCGACCGTTCGAGCCGGCGGCGCAGCCGTCGGTGAGAACACCGTTCCAGGGGAAGTAGGTCTGGAAGCGCGGCCCGAAACCTCGCTCGCGAGGCTTGCGGGGGTGGGTCCTGCCTTCGTCCTCCTCCTCCGAGCCGCAGGTCTGGCCTGCGAGGAACGAGCGGGACAGGCCAAGGTGTCGTCGATCCTCGGGATCCACCCGCGCGGCGCCTCGCCACGCGGCTGTCGGGCCGAGGTTCTGGGGCGACCGCGCGGTGGCGAAGGGCGACATCGATGAGGTGACGCTCCCCGGGGCCGGGCGGTCCCGTGGGCAGGCGGGGGGACCCGGTCGGTCGGACCGTTCCACAGGAGGAACCTCACCGTGCAGCCGGCACCGGACACCCGCGACGCGCTGTCCCGCGGCAGGCGGTGGACGGTCGCGGCCGTCGCCCTGCTCTCTGCGGGTCTGCTCTTCGCGGCCACCCAGCGCCAGGGCGTCGGGGTCAGCACCGACTCGGTGTCGTACCTGCGCGCCGCCGAGAACATCGCCCGGAGCGGGCGGGCGACGACGGGCGCTCCGGACGGTCCGCTGCTGACCCAGTGGCCGCCGGGCTACCCCGCGCTGCTCGCCCTGCCGGTCGCCGCCGGCCTCGCGCCCGAGACCGCGGCGCGCCTGCTCGGCTGCCTGTTGCTCGCGGCCAACCTGTGCCTGTTCGGGGCGCTGCTCGGCAGGGTGAGGCGGCGTGGGGTGTGGCTCGCCGTGTTCGCGCTCGGCGCCGTCCACCGCACCGTCTTCCACGTCCACGGCATGGCCTGGAGCGAGGGGCCGTTCCTGTTCTTCGTGCTGCTCTCGCTGTGGCTCCTCGACCGCGGGCGGCGCGGCTCGCTGTTGGTCTCCGGGCTGGCCGCCGCCCTTTCCGGCCTGGTGCGCTACGCGGGGCTGGCGCTGGTCGTCGGGCACGGGTGGGTGCTGCTCGGCCTGGAGCGGGGCCGCGGCTCTGCGGCGGGGGCGGACACTCCGGTGCGGAGGCGCTGGTGGCGGGCGGCGCTCTACGTCGTCGGCGCGGCGCTGCCGCTGGCGGGCTGGATGCTCCTGGTGCGCCTGAGCGGGAGCGGGGCTCCGCGGCGCCTGGGCGTCTATCCCCTCGACGCCTTCTCCCTCCATGAGTCCTGGAGCGCCCTCGCCGGCTGGTGGATCCCGAGCGCCAGCCCGGAGCCGGTGCGCGTCGCCTCCGTCCTCGGCCTCCTCGCGCTGCTGGCCTGGCTGCTGCGGCTCCCCGCCCCGAAGCGGGACGCGCGGGTGCGGGCGGCGCTCGCCTTCGTCGCCTGCAGCCTGGGGATGCTCGCGCTGTCGCGGCTGTTCCTCGACCCGAAGATCAACCTGCTGCCGCGCTTCCTGCTGCCGCTGTTCTGGATGCTGCTGTTGTGGCTGGCCCACCGCCTCGACGCGGGCTGGGAGCACGCCTCGCGGCGCCTGCGCCGGGTGCTGCTCGGCTGCCTCTTCCTCCTGCTGCTGTTCAACGGCGCCCGCAGCGCCAAGCTGCTCCTGCGCTGGCACGCCGAGGGCCAGGGCTTCGCGACGCGGACGCTGCAGGCCTCGCCTTTCCTCGCCACGCTGCGCGACGAGCTGGCCACCCTGCCCGTCTACGGCGAGCCGCCCCAGGCCGTCCGCTACCTGCTCGGGCGGGAGGTGCGACGCACACGGGCGATCGAGAGCGGCGCCGCGCTCGAGGAGGACGCAAGGGTCGTCGTGCTGTTCGGCCTGCGCCGTGAGACAGCCGCCGAGCGTCGGCGGCTCGAGGGTCTGGGGCTGCGGGTGCTGCGGCAGGACGCGGTCGGGGTGGTGCTCGGACGCTGAGGGAGAAGATGCGGGAAATCAACCGACGGCTTGTCCGCCGGAAGCGTCGCCTCTACCTTAGGGGCCGGAAAGAACATTGACCTGAGCGTAAGTTCTGTCCGAGATCGACGGGCGGGGGTAAACCCCGCCCCTACAGGGTTTTCGAGCAGTCGCAGGCCAGATATGTAGGGGAGGGGTTCACCCCCTCCCGTCGTAGGTCGGGAACCGACACACCCCTCCGGGACAGAACTTACGCTGAGGTCAGCAAGTCGAGCACCGAGGGTGCGGATGCGGCAGGAATTGTGGTGCTTGGCGAACGACGCATACCAGGCGCGCCCGAATGCCTGACCTATTCCTTTTGCGGACCCTTAGGCCGGTGCATGCGCACAGAACTTCCAGCGGAGGCCGCCCTATGGGCTCGCGTTTCCTCATCCTGCTCATCTGCAGCGCCGCGTGCGGCCAGATTCTCGACGGCGAGACCCCACGCCTGGTCGAGGTGCAGTCCGGCGCGGACGGTGCGTTGTACTCGGCGCTGATCGAACCGCAGGGCGAGCGCGCGCTCGTCGGCGTCCGCAGCGGGCGGATCGTGCGGGTCGAGTCGCCGGAGCAGATGGTCGAAGACCTGTACGAGCGCATCGTCTTCATGATGCCGCAGCGCTTCCGCCTCGATCCGGCGGACGGCGGGCTCGAGCACCTCGATGACGGACGCGAGGTCGCCCGCGCGACCGTCGAAGGCTGGGAGCTGCCCGAGCGCCTCGCCCCGCTGGCCACAGAGGCGCTCGACGATCCCGTCCTCGCAGAGGTCGCCCACGACCGCGGGCTGTACTTCGCGATCCTGCTGTCGGTCGTGATCGACCCGCCCGAGGACGGCGCGCCCCGGACGCGGGCCTGCCTGCAGGCGCCCGACACGCTCGTGCAGTACACGAGCACGCGGCTCGACTCGACCCGGGTCGCGTTCCGCTGCGTCGCGCTGACCGCCGAGGGCTGGACGGCGCTCGAGCTGCAGGCCGACTACGACCCGACGGGGCTGCCGGTCGCCGTCACCGTGCGCTGCGCCCACGCGGCCGAGAAGGCGGAGCTCGAGGGCGCCGGGCGCCACGAGTCGCGCACGCTGACGCTGCGCTGGCCCGACCGCGGCACGGTCCACGAAGGGCGTTGGCAGCCCCCGGGCTCCACGCTCTCCGTGCCGATCCTCGAGGCGTGGCAGGTGGTGCCGGACGCGTTCTGGGTCACGCTCGAGCTGCGGCATCGGGCCTCGGGGGGCGCGCTGCGCTTCGGCGCGCGATCGCTGCGCGGGGATGCCGAAGAGGTGCGGGCGAAGCTCGAGAGACGCCTCGGCTACGTCCCGGACGTGACTTCGATCGCCCTGGCCGTGTGGGACGTCGGCGCGCACGGAGCGGTCTTCCGCAGCTTCGTCGCGAACGGCGACCAGGTGCTCGAGCTGTTCGTGCTCGACGGCGCGGGCGGGGTCGAGACGGTCTCGTTCCGGTTCCCGGGGGAGGACGAAGCGCTCTGGAACGAGATCCGCGCGCTCTTGCGGCAGGTGCGGCGCGGGGAGTAGAGACCCCTCCCCGCGCGTCACAGGACATTCGGCCTCGCGCCCCGAGCGGCTGTGCAGAACGGCACGACAGGAGAAAACGATGAACCGCGAGCTCGAGCAGGCACGCCTCCGCTGGGAGGCGACACCCGACGACCCGGCCGCACGCTCCGCCTACGCCGAGGCGATCGTCGCCCGGGCGCGGACCGAAGTCTACATGCGCCCGCCGAAGCCCGAGGCCGTCGCGGGCCTCGGTGCGTCGCTCGACGCGCTGGTCGAGGCGGATGCGAGCCTGACCGCGCTGCGCCAGGAGCTCGACCTGTGGCTCCTCGAGCTCGAGCCCAGGGGCAGTTTCGCGACCGGCTGGCGCATCCTCGAGCGCCTGCGCGCGCGGGCCGCGGCGTGTCCCGACGGTTCTCTCGACGGCTGGGTGCTGCGCGGCGCGATCCGCCTGGCGCAGTACCTGCCGGTGCGGAGCGTCCCTTCCAGCAAGCTGATCGCCGCGCGCCTGAAAGAACCGGAGCGCTGGACCGAGAAGTGCCGCCGGGAGCTCAACGACATCATCGGGGCCTGCGCGCGGCTGGTCTCGAAGGAAGGGCGCCCGGCCGCCGCCGTCTTCGCGCCGATGGTGGTCTCCGCCTGTCGTTGGCTGGAACCCCTCGAGCGGCTGCCCCGGAGCCTTGCCGCGGATCTCGCCCGGCTGGCCTTCGCCGCGTTGACGACGACTGTCCGACTCGATGCCGATCCCTCGCAGGAGATCCTCTCCGCCTTGCAGCGCCTGGCGCAAGCGCGTGCCGGAGAGGAGGCTCCGACCCGGGCCGCGGTGCTCGGGGCGGGGCAGTACTGCGACAGCGAGGTGATCCCCGCCGACGAGCGCAAGCTCGACGCGCTGGCCTCGATCCGGCCTGTGGCCGTCGAGCCCGGCCCTTGCCAGGAGGAAGCCCGCAGCACGTTCTGCTTCAACGCCATGCGGCTGTGCTTCATGCCCGCGCTCTGGGAGGAACGCTCGGCGCTGAAGCTCCTCGACGAGCTCGCCGAGCTGGCGGGGACAGAGCACTCCGGGCTGGTCGACAAGGCGGCGTACGCGCGGGTGTCGTCGACGGGGTCGGCACGCTGCTGCGGCTGGAGCGGGCCTAGCTGACTAGAAGAACACCGGCAGGTCGAAGTTCGCCGGCACCCCCGGGAAGTTCGAGTCGACGAAGTCGTGCCAGCTGTCGCGGGTCTGCTTGCTCATCCGCTCCTCGGCGGGCGCGGCGCACTCCTCACAGATCGCGAGGGGCGGGCTGATCTGGCGGGTGCCGAAGACGACCGCGCCGATCTGGCTCGAGCCGGCGCGCTCCTGGTGGCAGAAGCTGCAGTGCAGCCACGAGCCGCGGTGAGGTGAAGGGCCGTGGGACTGGGTCAGCTCGCGGAGGTAGAGCATCAGGTTGCGCAGAGACTCGGCGGACATCTCGGTCTTCAGGCTGTTCCCGCAGTTGAAGCAGATCGCGGCCTCGAACACGCACTCGCTGCCGTTGAAGCCCTTGACGATCTGGTACATGCGGGGCGGATCGAGCAGCGAGCCCCCGCAGTCGACGCAGGTCTCGAACTCCTTGCCGGAGTAGGCGGAGTAGAGCTCCTGGGGAAGCTGCGGGCGCGGCGGCTCCGGAGCTTCCCCCGCCGGCGACGGCGCCGACTCGTCAACCGTCATGCAACACCTCCCGCCCACGGTCGAGAAAGACCTCGATCTTCGCGCACAGCATGCGCAGCGCGACCGCATTGTGCCCGCCCTCGGGGATGATCAGGTCGGCGTGGCGCTTGCTCGGCTCGACGAACTGCAGGAACATCGGCCGCACGAACTCGAGGTACTGTTCGATCACCCCTTCGACCGTCCGGCCGCGCTCGGCGATGTCGCGCTGCAGGCGGCGGATGAAGGCGACGTCGGCGTCGGTGTCGACATACAGCTTGATGTCCATCAGGTCGCGCAGCTCGCGGCTCTCGAGCACGAGGATGCCCTCGACCACGATCACCCGGCTCGGCTCGAGGAGGATCGTCTCCTCGGCCCGCAGGTGGTTCTTGAAGTCGTAGGTCGGGCAGTCGATCGGCACGTCGGACAACAGCGCGCGGATATGCTCGGCGAGCAGCTCGTTCTCGAAGGAGCGCGGGTGGTCGTAGTTGACCTCGGCCCGCTTCGCGAACGGCAGGTGCGCGAGGTCGCGGTAGTAGTTGTCCTGGGACAGCACGGTCAGCGAGGTGCCGAAGCGCTCCTCGATGCTGCGGGTGACGGTGGTCTTCCCGGAGCCGCTGGCGCCGGCGATTCCGATGCACAGCTTGTCCTTCACGGCGAGCCCTCCCGTGCGTGTCGTCGTCGATCATAGGCCGGCCCGCCAGGCTCCGCAAGGCTGCGGGACGTCGTGCGGGAGGCGAAAAATGCGCGCTGCGGCGAGGTCTCCGTCGCGTTGACCCTCGAAAAGTCTGTCAGTAAAATTCAGGGCGTAAGGGGAGATCCTACGCCGCCGCCCCATCCCTGAGGTGCACTTGGTCGCCGCCGCCGTACAAGAGAAGCTGACGCCCGACTTCGCGATCCGCGTCGATGGAGCCGATCTGACCCGCAAGCTGCGGCAGGATCTGCTCAGCCTGAGCATCGACCTCGAGATCAACAAGGTCGACGAGTGCACGCTCAAGCTGCGCAACGACGACTTCCGCTGGTCCGACGGCAAGGAGTTCAAGGACGGCACCGCCGTCGAGGTCGACCTCGGCTACGTCGGCGGCGAGAAGCACAAGCTGTTCTCCGGCGAGGTGGTCGTCGTCAAGGCGAGCTTCCCGCGGCGCGGGCCGTGCACGGTGGTCGTCGTCATCCACAGCCTCTTGCACCGGCTGCGGCGCTGCAAGAAGTCCGAGACCTTCGGCAAGGTGCGCGACAGCGAGATCGTGACGAAGATCGCGCAGAAATACGGGATGACCCCCGAGATCGAGAAATCGGCGACCAAGAACGAGTTCCTCTTCCAGAACAACCAGACCGACCTCGACTTCCTGCTCGAGCGCGCGCGCCGCGTCGGGATGGAGCTCGTCGCCGAAGGCAAGAAGCTGATCTACCGCAAGCCGCGGCACGACAAGCCGAAGCTCAGCGAGCTGACCTGGAACGAGAACCTGCGCACCTTCGACGTGCGCCAGCAGGTCCAGGACCAGAAGACCTCCTTCCAGCTGCGTGGCTGGGATCCGATCAAGAAGCAGCCGATCGTGTTCAAGCGCAAGGCCGGCGACGAGTCCTCGAAGATGGGCGGCAAGGACCTCGGCACCGAGGTGACACAGCAGGTGTTCGGCGAGGTTCCCAACCTGATGCTCGACCAGGCGGTCGCGTCGGTCGAGGAAGCGGAAGCCTGGGCCAAGGGCATGTGGGAACAGGCGGCGATGGACTTCCTGACCGGCGAGGGCTCCTGCCAGGGCGACGGCAAGCTCAAGCCCGGGAACGTCGTCGAGCTCAAGGGCCTCGGCGGTGACTACGACGGGAACTACTACCTGTCCCGCACCCGGCACGTGATCGGGGGCGGTGGCTACTCCACCGTGTTCGAGTGCAAGCGCAGCGCGATCGGCGAGGCCCCGGTCGAGCAGGAGCCGCTGACCGGCAAGCCGGTGCCGCCGACCGACCGCCAGCTCGAGGAGCACTGGATCGAGAAGACCTTCGTCGACGCGACCGGAAAGCCGCTCAAGGACCTCGAGTACAGCTGGACCCTGACCGGCGAGGGCGCGGAGCCGAAGAGCGGCACGCTCGGCGCCGACGGCACCCTGAAGGCGCGCGGCATCGATCCCGGCACGGCCCACGCCGTGCTCAAGGAGATCACCGCCTGCGCCTGGCAGCGGCCCCGCGCCGATGTCGGCAAGCCGATCGGCCTGTTCATCAAGGTCACCGGCTTCGAGAACGACACGCCGGTCGAGTTCGCGATCGCCGAGAAGAGCAACCCGGACAAGGTGCTGCACACCGTCACGAGCAAGGTCGACAACGGCACCGCGCGCGGCGTCTGGACCTACGAGTGGAACGAGAACGACGGCGTCAAGTCGTTCCAGTTCATGTTCAAGGCCAAGGTCGGCAGCCGCGAGCGCGAGTCGAACGTGCTCGAGATGTACGAGACCGTCGAGGTCGAGGGCAAGGACGACCGCGGCCAGCCGCTGCGCGACCAGCCCTTCGTGCTGATCTTCGCCGACGGGCGCGCGCACGCCGGCTACACCAACATGCAGGGCAAGGGCAGGATCACCGGCATCCGACCGGGCAAGCACGAGATCTACTTCCCCAGCGGCGATCATGACGAGGCGTGGAAGTGATGCGGCTGACCCTGCGAAATCCCGACGGGCTGCCGGGCATGGACGGCGCGGTCGACGAGCTCGAGACCGGCGTCCCGTCCGGCACGCAGCTGCACAAGGTGCCGCAGAGCGACCTCGACAAGAAGCGCAAGACCGCGAACATGCTCGGCATGCGCAACTGCCTCGACTGGGACCTCAAGGGCGCCGCCGGCAACCGCCTCGCCGCGTCGCTGAGCGGGCTGACGGGGAAGGAAGGGCTCGGCAGCATCGCCGGCAACGGCGTCAAGCTGCCCGGCGCCGTGTCGGTCGCCGACCTGCTGTTCCCGCGCGGCACCGACTGCAAGCACACGATCCAGCTCGAGTCCGCGATCACCAGCGTGTCCTGGAGCCGCAAGCGGGTCTGGCACGGCGAGGAGGTCAAGCTGCACGTCGGGACGCTCAACGTGTCCGACAACAGCGAGCTCGAGATCAAGATCTACCCGAAGAGCAACGCCCAGGCGGCGCCGCCGGCGCTGCCCAGCGATCCGCGCCAGCGGCTGCAGATGCTGCGCCAGCGGGTGCAGCTCGCGCGCAAGGGCCTCGGCCTGGTGCCGAAGCCGGTGCACGAGATCAAGGAGACGATCAAGGGCAACAAATTCGAGACCAGCTACAAGGTCGACTTCAAAGACAAGAACCTGTCGGGTCGGTGCCGCACCTTCTTCTTCGTGGTGCGGCTGCCAGAGCTCGGGCTCAAGAAGAAGAGCCCGCCGTTGTGGGTCGACCTCGACGCATTTTCGTTTTCGCTGTAGCCCCGGCTGCGGCTTCTCGGATCGAGTAAGGGAACATGGGCATCCGCCGCGTCCTCGCCAAGGTCAGGATCACCAGCCCCGAGCTGGTGCGGCCGCGCTTCAACAAGCGCAAGGCCTTCCCCGGCGATGTGCTGACCTGCTCGGTCACGCTGCGCGGCCAGTGCCCGCTCAAGCTCGAAGATCTCGTCTTCATGGCCTACCTGCGCAGCGGGAAGGAGGGCGGCTGGAGCCCTCTGCCGGGCGCGATCCGGAAGGTCGAGAAGAAGGACGGCGGCTTCACCGGCGAGCTCCAGGTGCCGCGGGTGGTCGGCGGCAAGCTGTGCTTCTTCGTCTGGTCGAAGCTCAAGCCCTCCCGCCAGGTCAAGAGCCCGGTCGTCGGCATCGTCCGGCGCCAGCCGATCAAGATCAAGCGCATGGACACGCACTTCCTGCCAGGGCGCGAGAACCTGCAGGTGTTCGGGAAGATCCCGCTGTGGGCGAAGTTCATGCGGGTCGAGGTCTACAGCCAGGGGCGGACGCGGCGCGGGCTCGGGGGCGAGCCGGTGCACACCGAGACCCTGCCGGTCACCTCCCGCAAGGGCATGATCTACCAGTGGAACGGCGTCGCCAAGGCCGGTCCGCTCAAGGGCAAGCCCCTGACCTACTTCGACGGGCCCTTCCTGTTGCGCATGATCGCCGCCGACAAGAAGGACAAGCTCGAGCCGCGGGTCGATCCGCTCGCCTCGGTTCCCTCCAACGGCCGGCCCTTCCACCTCGAGGTCGGCAAGATCGAGCTGTACTACGCGCCCGATCCGGACAGTCCCAAGGGGCTGCGGCCCCTGCGCGGGACGGTCAACATCCTCGAAGAGGGCGGGGACGACGGCTCGAAGGACGACAAGCCCGCGGACGGCAAGGGCACCCTCGACGGCGTCGCGAAGGGCAAGCTGACCGTGGTCGCGAAGCTCTTCCTCAAGACCAAGAAGCGCACGATGGGCCGCAAGGGCCGGAACCTGGTCGCCTTCGCCCCCGAGCTGTTCGGGCGCGCGAAGCCGAAGCTGTTCTGGCGCTACATCCCGCGCCACCGGGTGAACCCGAGCGCGAAGCCGAAGAAGGGCGCGAGCGACTTCGAGCTGACGCCGCCCGGGAACTTCCCCGGCGAGCTGCTGCGCGAGACCGCCCGACGGGTGCAGGGCTTCGCGAACGTTGAGAAGGCGTGGAAGGGCTACGCAGGGGCGTTCTTCAAGCCGACGGTGTCCTCGAGCGGGCCCTTCCGGCTCGGGGCCGTCTATCCGCGCTACCGGGTGCAGCGGCAGTCGACCCGGGCGACCAACGAGGCGGCGCGCTTCTCGCGCTTCAAGCTGCGCTGGCTCAAGGTGCTGCCGCGCATCCTCGACCTGTGCTGGGGCGCCGAGAACCCGGTGTCGGGCAGCGAGATCGAGGTGTTCGGCAAGGTCAAGGGCCTGCCGGCGGGGAAGGCGGTCAAGGTCGAGGTGTGCCAGGGCAAGAAGGTGGTCGCGAAGCTCGACGCGAAGATCGCGCCGAGTGGCGGCGTGCTGACGCGCTGGAACTACGAGTACGACCAGGACATCAGCGAGATCGCCGAGCGCGGCAAGGAGCCGAAGGGCCCGAAGGCCGACGGCCCGTTCACGTTCAAGATCAAGGTCCCGGGCATGGAGGCCGAGTCTCCCGCGATCAAGCCCGAGGACGCGATCGAGTTCGTGCTGACCGACGAAGACGGCGAGCCGATGGGCAACCAGGCCTACCGGCTGCACCTGCCGGACGGCGGGGTGCTCGACGGCGAGAGCGACGACAAGGGCAGGATCTATCACGAGGGCGTACCGGCGGGCCGGTGCGATCTCGAGCTTCTGGAAGACGAGTAGACCCACGCGATAGGACCCCGGCATGCCCGACATCCTGAACATCGAAGAGAAAGGGGGGCGCCTGCTCGTGCAGGTCGCGGCCGCGGATCTGCCCGGCCCGACCGTCAACCTGTGGGCGCGCGCCGGGCGGGCGGAGCCGATCGGGCTCGCGAGCTTCGAGCCGGGCAACACCACCGTCGAGGTCTCCAGCGGGGCGCTCGAGCCGGGGCGCTACGCGTTCTGGATCGAGGGCGGCGGCGCGAGCAGCGGCAAGACCCGCTTCCGGGTCGAGGGGCCGAGCGAGGAGGACCGCGAGGCGGCGCGGAAGCGCAAGCGTGAGGAGCGGCGGAGCCGGCGCCGGCAGGAGCGGGCGGGGGTCACGCCCGAGGGCGTTGCTCGCAGTGAGGGTGTTGCTCGGAGTGAGGGCGTTGCTCGCAGTGAGGGTGTCTCGCGGGGTGAGGGCGTTCGGCCGCGTTCGGAGGGTGTCTCGCGGAGTGAGGGTGTTCGGCCGCGTGCTGAAGGTGTCTCGCGGAGTGAGGGTGTTCGGCCGCGTGCGGAAGGCGCCGCGCGGAGTGAGGGCGTCAGGCCGCGTGCGGAAGGTGTCTCGCGGAGTGAGGGCGTCAGGCCGCGTGCGGAGGGCGTCAAGCCGCAGATCGCGGGCATCGTCTCCCCACAGGTGCGTTCCGGTCCGGAGGGCATTTCCAGAGCAGAAGGCATCTCCAAAGCTGAGGGCGTAACACGCGGTGAGGGCGTCACGAAGGCCGAGGGCGTGACCCGCGGCGAAGGCGTGACGAGGAGTGAAGGGGTCTCGCGCGGCGAAGGCGTTTCCAAAGCCGAAGGTGTTTCCAAAGCCGAAGGTGTTTCCAAAGCCGAAGGCGTCTCCAAGGGAGAAGGCGTCGCTCGCGGTGAGGGCGTCTCCAAAGCCGAGGGCGTCTCCAAAGCCGAAGGCGTCACGAAGGCCGAAGGTGTTTCCAAAGCCGAAGGTGTTTCCAAAGCCGAAGGTGTTTCCAAAGCCGAAGGTGTTTCCAAAGCCGAAGGCGTCTCCAAGGGAGAGGGCGTCGCTCGCGGTGAAGGCGTTTCCAAGGCCGAAGGCGTCTCCAAGGGTCCGGGCAACGACGGCTTCGACGAGTCCTCTTTCGACAAGGACGGCTTCGACGAAAAGGACAAGAAGGGCGACGACAAGAAGGGCGACGGCGAGGACGACAAAGGCAAGGGCGAGAAGGACGAGAAGAAAGAGGACGACGCGCCCTCCCTGAAGCCCAAGGAGCCGAAGTACGGCTCGCGGGTCATCAAGCTCGGCTGCAAGGGCCTCGACGTCTGGGAGCTGCAGATCAAGCTGATCGGCTGGGGCTCCGGCAGCAAGCACCAGGGCATCGGCGCACGCCACGATCCGGTCCGGGTCACCGGCGACTTCGACTACACGACCCACTTCGCGGTCCAGCGCTTCCAGAAGGCCCATGGCCTGCCCCAGACCGGCGAGGTCGGCCACACGACCTTCGAGGCCCTCGACCTCGAGGCGGACGAGCGCCTGTTCCCCTTCGAGCGCTACCTGAAGAACGCGGTGCGCAGCCGCGCCGTCAGCGCCGGGAGCACCCGCCAGCACTGGCTGTACGAGGCTTCCGATGGCGACAAGGAAGAGCCGGAGGCGACCGGCGAGCCGGTCGTCGACAAGATCCTGGTCTGGGCCGTACGCGCCCTGATCCACCGGGCCCGGCTCGGCGCCCTCGACGTCAAGTCCGGCTGGCGCTGCACGATCGACCCGTACAACGCCGAGGACCTGATCGCCGCGCACGGCACCGGCATCGACTTCGTCCACGCCGGCCGCGTCATCCCCGACCCCGGCAAGGGCAAAGAGTGCCCGGAGGCGCGCCGCATCCGCAAGATCGGCAAGGCCCTGTGCGGCTTCCAGTACCGCTGGTACATGCCCGGCCAGGTCAGCCTGCAGCCCGGCCGGGAGCGCGCCGGCAAGCCGGACTCTCCGAGCTGGGTCCACCTCGACACCCTCGCCTTCAAGACCGGCGTGCGCGAGATGTGCAAGAGCGCCGAGGAAGCGAACGCGCCGCGCTACGACGGCGGCCTGAAGCCGTGGATCTTCCCGGTCCGCATCGGCCGTGACGACCGCGTCGGCAGCGCCGTCGCCGAGCCCTACTTCCGCAACACCGAGTCCGCCGGCAAGGGCGGCTACTTCCCGATGGGCCTCAACCGCGTGTGGCACAACGGGATCCACCTGCACAAGCCGGCCCGCACCCCGGTCCGGGCCGTCGGCGACGGCAAGATCGTCGCCGCCCGTCTCGAGAAGGACGTCGGCAAGTACAAGCACGGCAGCCGGAACTTCGTGCTGATCGAGCACGAGACCGTCGACAAGAAGAAGTTCTACAGCCTGTATATGCACCTCCTGCCGCTGTCGACGACCTGCGGCAAGGCGCGTCGCATCGACTGGCTCTCCACCCTGTTCTGGGAGGCGCGCCAGCACCTCGAGGTCAAGGTCCCGCGGCGGGTCTACACGAACAAGAAGGACAGCTCGCAGCTCATCGAGGTCCCGCGCACCCTGCCGGTCGGCCACAAGCTCGAGTACACCAAGGTCCAGCCCTGGCTCAAGGACTCCGAGGTCGCCACCCTCAAGCCGCCGAAGAAGGCGAAGAAGACGCCGCCCCTGGTCGTGTTCACGAAGTTCAAGGGCGAGGAGACCTGCACCAAGGTCGAGGCCAAGAAGGACGTCCTCAAGGAGCTCGAGAAGGGCGACATCGTCAAGCTCGACATCCCGGTCAAGGCCGGCGCCCTGATCGGCTACGTCGGCTGGATGAAGGGGGCACGCGCTCAGCTCAGCCTGCTCCACGTCGAGATCTTCAGCGCCGACAAGCTGGTCGACGACAAGGACTGGATCACGATCGAGGAGAAGGAAGAGAAGAAGAGCTTCGTCGCCCGCGACAAGATCGTCGCCGCCCTCGAGCAGAAGAACACCTTCGCCCTCGACCGCCGCGACACGGTCCTCAAGCGCGGCGAGTACCGCGCCTTCATGCGCCACCATCCCAAGGTCCGCCTGTACCGGAAGGTGCAGGCCAAACACATGACCGAGTGGAGCAAGGAGTGGCCGGACGGCCTCCTCAAGTCCGAGCTCTTCAGCTGGATGGACAAGAGCCAGCTCAAGGCCCAGGTCTACGCGATGAAGCCCTACCTGATGTGGGAGGAGCTCGCGAAGAAGGGCGTGGTGCCGAAGAACAACCTGCTCTGGTTCTACCACCCCATCGCCTTCCTCGAGTGGCTGCACAAGCCGAAGGAAGTCGCGGACGGCTCGCTGGACGGGACCCAGGGCGAGGACGGCGAAGAGGACAAGGAGGTCTTCTTCGAGGCGATCCTCAAGACCAAGGCCGGCACGCCGATCGTCGGCTGGCAGTACGAGCTGACCTGCCCGACCGGGGAGCGCCGCAAGGGCGTCACCGACAACGAAGGCAAGATCCACGAGGACGACGTCGGCGAGGGCAAGGCCAAGCTCAAGGTCAGCCGGCCGCTGTACAAATCCCTGATGCCGGCCTGGAGCGACGAGGCCGCCAAGAAGGGCGACACGGTCACCCTCAGCGTCCAGACCGAGGACGTGGAGAACGGCGAGACGGCGGAGTTCGTCGTCGTCTGCGCCGAGCCGAGCGGGATCAAGCGCGACGTCGCGGTGCTCAAGGGCGAGGTCAAGGCCAAGGCGATCGAGGTCGAGTGGAAGGTCCCCGAGCCGAAGGTCAAGAAGGACGTCAGCTTCATCTACACCGTCAAGTGTGACGGCCTCGAGGAAGAGAGCGGCGCGCTGCGCTACGTGCTCAGCGACTTCGAGAAGCTCGACGAGCGCGAGCAGCGGGCGATCCTCGAGAAGATGCTGCGGGACGCCAAGGCGGAGATGGGCTTCTGTCCGATCGCCGAGCTGAAGAATCCGAGCGGGAGCCTCGAGCGGGCGAAGCTGATCGAGGGGCTCTGCAAGGCGGTCAAGGACAAGCTCGGCATCGACCTGCGCGAGTACCTGAACATCGCGAAGCCCGACGGCTTCCACGCCCTGGACTCCAAGCAGCAGCAACAGCTCGTCGACAAGATCTGCTCCGACACCAAGGGGAAGCTCGGCTTCGACCTGAAGGAGGAGCTGAAGAATCCGAGCGGCGATCCCGAGAAGGCGAAGCTCGCGGCGAAGATCTGCGCGGACACGAAGAAGAAGCTCGGCATCGACCTCAAGGTCGTCCTGGGCATCACCGCGATCGCCGCGTCCGGCGTCGCGCTCGGGGTCGCGCTGACCAGCTGCATCGGTGGTCCGACTCCACAGAGCCAGGACGACCCGGACATCACGACGCCGACGCCGCAGACGGACGATCCCGATCTGCCGGACGATCCGACGACGCCGACGCCGCAGACGGACGATCCCGATCTGCCGGATTCCCCGGACGATCCGACGACGCCGACACCG
>JAUIEM010000564.1 GCA_030428695.1 bacterium | reverse complement strand
GCTCGTCGTGCTGCGCGACCTGACGGCGGTCGACGGCGATCCGCTGCGGGTGACGGTCGGCGCGACCCTGGTGCGCGACGGCAGCGCCGGCGGCGCGCCCCTGTTCATCGCCGCCGACCGGGTGCTGCTGCCGGTCGCCGGCACCGGCAGCATCGGGGATGCGGACGACGGACTGCTGCTGATCAGCGACATCGACATGGTCGTCGCGGCGACGACCTTCGTCGGCACGGGCGCCTTGCCCGACGACGCCCGGCTCCTGCCTTTCAACGGCCGGAGCGCGCTGGTCGCCCTGCGCTCCGACGGCCTCGCCCCGGACAGCGTCGCCTTCGCGGTCGGCCTCGACGGCACCCCCTCCAGCCTGGTCGAGGAGCTGCCGCGCGCCCTCGCCCCGGGGCTCGCGGGCCTGCCGCTGGCGGTCGCTCCCCACGTGCTCGCCTACGCCCACGTCGGCAGCGGTGACGTCGCGGACGGCGATGACGGCGTCGGCCTGCTCTTCGCCCCGGACGCCGCGGGCGCCGCGGCGGTCCGCCTCGACGACCTCAGCCTGCGCCGGGTGTCGGGCAACACCTTCGACCTGATCCTGCGCGGACGCAACCTCGCCGGCATCGACCTCGCCGGCCTGAGCCTGAGCAGCAGCCCCTCGCTCAGCATCGACGACGCGAGCTTCGACAACGGCGAGGGCGTCTCCGGAGAGGTGCGGGCCCTGGTCCTGCGCGTCAGCTTCAACAGCGCGCCGGGCAGCTCGGTGACCGTGACCGTCAGCGTCGACTCCCCCCTCGGCAGCTTCAGCGCGAGCTTCACCCGCAGCGTGCCTTGATCTGCCCCGGGCGCGCGCTGTAGCATGGCGCGACGACACCCAGCGGAGGAATGCGCGTGCACGCGACCGCCCCCCAGCTCGAGATCCTGGCCTACGGACAACCCGCCGCCGGCGGCTACGGCCCCCCCGGCGGCGATCACAACGCGCCGCCGCCGGGGGGTTACCCTCCCCAGGGGGGCGGCTACGGGCCTCCGGGCGGACGGGACGCCGGCTTCGGTCCGCCCGGCGGCGGCTACGGGCCTCCCGGTGGCGGGTATGGGCCGACCGGTGGCGGCTACGGGCATCAGGGCGGCGGGCACCCGCACGACGGGGGCTACCGGCCTTCGCCCCCGACCAGCATCGCGGCGATCCTCGGCCTGGTCGCCGGCCTGCTGTCGGCGCTGAGCTGTTGCTGCGTGGCGCCGTTCGTGTCGATCCCCGGCGTGATCTGCAGCGCCATCGGCATGCGCGCCACTGGCAGGGGCGAACGCTCCGGGCGCGGCATGGCGCTGACCGGGATGATCCTCAACGTGCTGTCGGTGCTCGCGGTGATCGGCTTCTTCGCCCTCGGCGGCATGGGCCTGAAGATCCAGCTCGACCAGGCCGCCGTCGAGACGAAGGTGGTCCTGCAGAAGATGCAGAACGGCGAGGCCCAGGGGGTCTACGACAACGCCAGCCTCGCCTTCCGCAGCCGCAACCTGCAGGAGTTCATCGGCCTCGGCAGCGACCTGGCCGCCCTGCCTCCGGTCAGCTCGGTCGACCTCGACTACGACCGCCTCGGCGACGTCTTCGGCGACCAGTCCGGCAGCGGCGACGCGACGTTCGTCAACTTCCCCTTCGTCGCGACCTTCGGCGGCGAGACGCGCACGGGCTTCGCGATCTACAAGAAGCTGCCCGTCGGCGGCTGGCTGCTCGAAGACCTGCGGTTGAGCCCGTGAGCCGCGGGCTGTGCCTGGGCGCGCTGCTCGCCCTCGTCGGCGGCTGCGTCTTCGCGCCGTCCGCCCCGCCGGTGGTGTTCGGCCCCCAGAACGGGGCCCAGGACATGCGCGGCTTCCACCTGCGCGGCACGGTCAAGAACCTGTCCCCGGACACCATCTGGGGCCTACGGGTCAAGGTCGAGGTCGTCGCCCCCGACGGGCGGCTGCTCTTGAGCCGCACGGCCCCGGTCGTGCCCGAGCCGCTCGAGGGCGGGGCGCAAGGGGAGTACGTCTTCCATCTCGAGAAGCGTCCGTCCGGCGGCGAGCTGAAAATGACGGCGACCTGGAACCAGGACTGACTGGACGGTCTACCCTTCCAGCACCTCGAGCTCCGCGCCCCCGTCGTCGAGCCGCAGCCGCAGGCGCTGCCCGGACTCGAGCGTCAGCGGGTCCGTCGAGAACGCGTAGGCGAGGGGAATCCCCGCCACGCTCGCCCCCGCGACGGTGCCCTGGTCGGACTCGCGGTTGACGATCGCGGCCGGGGCGAGGCCGTTCCGCGCGAGGTTGACCAGCACGTAGGGGCCGACCGTCGAGCCGATGCCGCGCGGGAAGACGAACACCCGGCCGGCGACCGACTGTCCGCACAGGGGGCTGTCCGGATCGACCACGCAGCCCGTCTTCGGGTCGACGTAGCCGAGGAAGGCGATCGGGTCCTGGGAGACCAGCGCCTCCCCTTCCACCTCGACATGCCCGAGGCTGCGCAGGCCCTTGCCCGTCCATTTCATGCCTGCGCCTCCTCGAAGAAGGCCTCGACCGCCCGGTCGAGGGGCAGGAAGAAGGCCGGGGTGTTCGCGAGGCCGGGGGCCTGGATGTAGTGGACCGCCTTGGCCGAGTTGGTCAGGACCGCCGGGTAGCGCTCGCGATGGTAGGGGGTGACCTCCGGGCAGGTGTCGCAGAACACCTCGATGCCGGCCTTCGTGAAGGTGTCGAGGAAGCCGACCGCCTCCGCGAGCGCCTTCTGCGGCCGCGAGGCGAACACCCACAGCTCCTTGCCCGGCTTCAGCTTGCGGCCCTGCACCCGGTCGGCGACCTCGGCGAGCTCTTCGAAGCTCGCGTTCGGGCAGCCGAGCACGTACAGCCCGACCTCGTCCTCCGGCGCGAGCTTCGCCGCCAGCGCCGCGAGGTCGGCGTCGGTAACCTGCAGGGCGTGCTCGGGGCGGGCCTCGGCGTACAGCTCCCGCTCGGGCGTGACCCCCTCGATGTGGAAGAGGTGCACGCCGTGGCTGGCCAGGGCGGCGCCGAGCGCCTTGATCTGGTGGGGGCGGCAGCCGCGGGGACCGACGAAGAGGGGGATCGCCCCGTAGGCGAAGGAGGTGCCCTTCAGGGCGTGGCCGACGTGGTCGCCGAGCAGCGAGTAGTCCCCGCCGTCGCGCAGGGTCGCGGCGACCTCGACGCGGACGTTCGGGACGCGGTTCTCGTCGAGGTGGAAGCCGTACTCCGGGGTGCGGCCGGTCAGGGCCGCGGCGAGGGCGCTCAGGGCGTCTTCCTTGTTGGTGTGGGCGCCGAAGTAGGAGTTTGCGAAACAAACCGCGGAGGATTCCGCCCACGCGACCGTCTCCCCTTTGCGGGGGATGTGCCCGAAGTCGTACGGCGTGCAGCTGCAGGTCGTCAGCACTCCCATGCGTCCGAAGTTCTCGAGGATCACGCACTGCTTGGCGGCGAAGGCCTCGTCGATCGCCATCGCCTTGTAGCGTTCGCGGTCCATGCCGCAGGGGTTGAGGGTGGTCGGCACGGCGACCTTCGCGCCGAGGTCGGCGAAGAAGGCGGTGTGCTCGATCAGGCCATCCCCGCCGGTCAGGTACGAGACCCCGGAGACGTGGGCGGAGTGCACGGGGATCAGCCGCGCGGCTCCGAAGAAGTCGCCGATGTCGACGAGCAGGGCGAGGGCCTTGGCGGCCGCCGGCCCGTCGCTGCCGTCGAGCATCGCGCGTTCTTTGTCGGTCAGGTGCAAAGCATCCTCCAGGAGTGTGTCGAGTCCCTCAGCGTACCAGACCGACGGCCCGCGCGCGGCCTTCTCATTCCAGGGACTTTATGGTAGTCGTGGCATCCCGGCCCCCGGCCCCATCCACCACACGGAGAGAAACATGCGAACGATCGCGATCCTGACCGTCCTGCTCAGCGCGCCGCTGTGGGCGCAGGTCTCGGATGAGGAGTGGTACCAGGCGCAGCTCGACCTCAAGGGCTACCTCGAGTCCGAGTACCCGTACGGCGTGTCGAGCGCCTTCGAGGTGGTCGGCCGGGACAACTCCAAGCGCGCGGTCAAGCTGATCGTCAAGCTCTTCGACGAGTTCGCCGAGGACCCGGCGGTGTTCGAGGTCGTGCGTGACGCGGTCGCCGGGCTGACCGACAGCAAGGCGCTCAAGGAGGTCTACAAAGAGGTCTCGAAGGCCAAGGACCCGCGCACCCGCATCGTGCTCGCCGAGGGCCTGGCGCGGCGCGGCGAGGACGAGGACTTCGAGGCGCTGTTCGAGGCCCTCGACAAGGAGAAGAAGCTCAACGTCGCGGTCGCGATCGTGCGCATCCTCGGCGGCTCGAGCCGGCGCGATGCGATCGACACCCTGGTCGCGAAGATGAAGTCCCTCGACGTCGACCAGGGCCCGGTCTGGGAAGCCTGCGGCCACTCCCTCGGCCGGCTGACCGGTCAGGACCTGACCTTCGGCGCCGACTTCGAGAGCTGGCTGATCGCGCAGGGCGACGACTTCCAGCTCGCCGACCCCGACGCCTTCATGCCGCGGCAGGAGAGCGATGCCGGCGGCACGGTCACGTTCTTTGGTACGTCGATCACCCTCGACCACCTCGTCTTCATCATCGACATCTCGGG
>JAUIEM010000563.1 GCA_030428695.1 bacterium | reverse complement strand
GACGCGGGTGGAATCGGAATCGGCATCGGCATCGGGAGCCGAGCGCGGGCGCGGGCGGGAGCACGTTCCGAGTCGGAGTCCGGCTTTGGATCTTCCTCTTCTTCCCCTCGATGCGGTAGACTCGCCAGCACAAGGAGCCCCGGTTTGCGCATCCCCCTCCTCGCCGTCGTCGTCCTCTGCTCCGGCTGCATGACCTCGAGCCTGGTGCGCGGCACCTTCGGCCCGCGGGAGGCCACCGCCGAGAGCCGCGCGGTCGCCCTGAGCGGCGCGGCCCCCTTCTCCGCCGCGCCCGCCGGATCGCTGCCCGTCGACGAGGGGCTGCTGCTGCGGCTGGTGTTCGACGACGGCTCGGTCGCCACCGCGGCGGTGCCCTTCGCGATGCCGGGGATGGTGCTCGCCGAGGATCATCCCGCCGCCCCGATCCCCGCCGCCGGCTCCCCCCTCGAGCCCGGCCGCTGGCTCGAGGTCGACAGCCTGCTCGTCGCCCTCGACGTCGAGGGGCACGCGCTGCGCGTGCGCGACGGTGGCGACGAGAAGGGCTACATCCTGCCGGCGGCGACCCGCACGGTCGCGGTCAGCCCGTGGCTGTACTGGACCCGGGTCGGCTTCTTCCCGATCGTCGTGCCGCTGACCGCCGGCTTCGACCTCGTCACCCTGCCCGTCCAGGCGGTCTACGCGGCGACCCAGCCCGACGGCATCGACGCCTTGATCTCCCCCGCGCAGCCGCCCCCCCAGCTGCCCTGAGCTCGTCCCGGGCTATTCCTCGTAGCTGTCCTCGCCGCTGTCGATCGTGCTGTCCTGGTCGATCAGCTCCTGGGCCTCGACGCCCTTGTCGCGCGCCTCGAGCACGGCGGACAGCTTGTTGAGGTCGCGGGCCACCTCGCGGAAGGCGTCGTTCCTCCGCAGCTTGGTGCGCACGTTGTAGTCGCCCGCGATCAGCGCGCGGAGATGCCGGCGGAAGGCGATGGTCGGGCCGACCAGGCGGAAGGTCAGGACGGTCGAGACCAGCATGTTGCAGAAGGTGAAGAAGACCAGGGCGAGGAACACGTTCAGGCTCGCCTCCAGCCCCTGCTCGCGCACGTGCAGGAGGGCGTCCTGGTCGACCCCGGTCTCGAGCAGGATGTAGCGGACCCGGATCCACAGGGTGTAGAGGATGTAGACCAGCGCGACGCTGAACGGCAGCACCGAATACAGGCCGAACTGGAGCTGCAGGAAAGGCTTGAGCAGGATCTTGCGGCGGCGGTTCCGCATCGCGTCCTCCGGGCTGGTGCATCGCTGCATCCTCGCACATCCCCCGCGCGCTGCAAACCGCATCGGCGACATGTCTTCCCCGGCCCCGTCCGACGTGGTACGATCGGCGAGTTTTCCGAACCGACTGCATGGTTTTGGCGCGCCAGTGGTGGCGCCATCCGAGGAGAGAGCGGTGACGCACGAGACGATCGTCGATTGTGCCCTGGACTGGGAGAAGAAGGCCCCGGACGCGACCTACATGACGCAACCGACCGGGGGCGGTGCGGTCGAGACCTACACCTGGAGGCAGGCCCTCGACGAGGCGCGCCGCATGGCGGCCCACCTCAAGTCGCTGAACTACCCGCCGAAGAGCCACATCGCCCTGGTCTCGAAGAACTGCGCCCACTGGATCATCGCCGACCTCGCCATCTGGCTCGCCGACCACGTCTCGGTGCCGCTCTACCCGACCCTGACCTCCGACACCGTCAGCAAGATCCTCGAGCACAGCGAGTCGAAGCTGCTGTTCGTCGGGAAGCTCGACGTGTGGACCGAGATGAAGGAGGGCGTGCCCGCCGACCTCCCCCGCATCGCCCTGCCCCTCAGCCCGAAGAACGAGGACGAGGGCGAGCCCTGGAAGGACGTCATCGGCCGCCACGAGCCCCTGACCGACGTCGCCAGGCGCACCCGTGACGAGCTGGCGACCATCGTCTACACCTCCGGGAGCACCGGCATGCCGAAGGGCGTGATGCTCAGCTTCGCCGGCATGATCGACGCGGCCCGCGGGGTCGGGACGATGCTGTCGGTCAAGTCCGAGGACCGGATGCTCTCCTACCTGCCGCTCGCGCACGTGATGGAGCGGATGATCGTCGAGTGCTGCTCGCTGTACTACGGCTTCCAGCTGTTCTTCGCCGAGAGCCTCGAGACCTTCGTCAAAGACCTGCAGCGCGCCCGCCCGACGCTGTTCGTCTCCGTGCCGCGGCTGTGGCTGAAGTTCCAGCTCGGGGTGTTCAAGAACCTGCCGGAGAAGAAGCTGCGCACCTTCCTGAAGATCCCGATCCTGTCGTGGATCGTGCGGCGCAAGATCCTCAAGAAGCTCGGCCTCGACTGCGTGCGCTTCGCCGGCAGCGGCTCCGCGCCGATCCCCGCCGCCCTGATCGACTGGTACCGCAAGCTCGGCCTCGAGCTGCTCGAAGGCTACGGCATGACCGAGAACTTCGCCTTCTCACACGTCACCAAGCCCGGCCAGGTCAAGCCCGGCACCGTCGGCAGCCCCTACCCCGGCGTCGAGCACAAGATCAGCGACCAGGGCGAGGTGCTGGTCAAGAGCCCGGCGACGATGATGGGCTACTACAAGCTGCCCGAGAAGACCGCCGAGGTGATCGACGAGGACGGCTTCCTGCACACCGGCGACCGGGGCGTGATCGACGAGATGGGCCGGCTGAAGCTGACCGGCCGCGTCAAGGAGCTGTTCAAGACCAGCAAGGGCAAGTACGTCGCGCCCGCGCCGATCGAGAACAAGCTGGTCAACCACCCCCGCATCGAGCTGGTCTGCGTCGGCGGCAGCGGCCATCCCGCGCCGCACGCCCTGGTGATGCTGTCCGAGGACGCGCGCGCCGACCTCGAGAAGAACCCCGGCCTGAAGGACACGATCAGCGGCGAGCTCAAGGAGCACCTCGAGGCGGTCAACAAGACCCTCGACCACCACGAGCACCTGCAGTTCCTCGCGGTCGTCAAGGACGCCTGGCTGATCGAGAACGGCTTCCTCACCCCGACGATGAAGATCAAGCGGGCGAAGATCGAGGACACCTACGGCGGCAACGAGGAAGCCTGGTACGGCGCCAAGGACAAGCTGATCTGGCAGGAGTAGGCTCTTCCCCCGGCGTCGCCTGACGCCCCCCTCCCCTCGCGGCACTCCCTTTGCTCCACGACCGCCCGTCACGGCTCCCGCCGGGCCTGCGCCCTGCGGTGGCCGCGCGTGTGCGGTCGGACGGGGGACGGTCCCGTCGCGCCGCCCGTGCTCGCGCGGACGCCGCCCCCGGCAGACGCGGAGGACACTGGGAAGTCCTCCTGATTCCGACGTTCCTCCCTTCCTGCACCCGGAACGCGCGCGTCTCACGACGCGCCGGGGGGAGTGTACGTCCAGAGAGTGCGCGACGGTCGGAAGTCCCTGTCCGCCGCGGACGTAAGAACGTAAGGCTGGCTTTACAACTTCGCTTGACAGACGCCCCGCGTCGTGACCGCGGAACGTCGTCCACCACCGAGGAGAACCTCATGCGTACCACCTACGCGGCCCTGACGGTCCTGGCAGCTCTCGCCATCGGGTGCAACGGCAGCAGCAGCGACGACGACAACGCCGTCGACTTCATCGGCGTGATCAACGCGATCACCGACCCGGTCGTCGACGCCTACGACCAGGCCCGGCAGAACGCCTCCGCCGGCAACGACCGCAACATCAACTGGGACGGCGGCGCCGTCACCGCGCTGACCCAGGGCGGCACGGCGACCTTTCCGCCCGACCTGTTCCTCAACGGGGCCGGCCTGCGCCAGATCATCATCGGCGGCGTGACCGGCGAGGACGTGCTGGTCAGCGAGGACGCCTTCGCCACCCTGCCCGGCGGCGGCGCCAACCCGAGCGCGGGCGGCGGCTTCTTGAACCTCACCCCGAACGTCAACTTCACGGTGCGTGACGGCAACCGGATCACGGTCCAGTTCACCACCTTCGACACCGACGTCGCCGGCGAGGTCCACGGCTTCGGCGCCGTCTTCACCGACGTCGAGGTCGGCGACCGCAGCGGGCTGCGCTTCTACGACCGCCACGGGAACCTCCTGCGCACGGTCTTCTGCCCGGCCGGCGGCGACAACGAGCACCAGTTCGTCGGCTCGGTCTTCAGCTCGGCGGTCGTCGCGACGGTCGAGATCCTGATGGGTGACAACGGCAGCTTCGGGACCGCGGCGGAAGCTCCGCTGGCCGGCGGGGACGACCACGTCATGCTCGACGACTTCCGCTTCTTCCTCTCCCAGGAGGCGGTCGCCTTCACCTCCTTCGTCGGCACCGTCGGCAGCATCGACGACGCCCTCCTCGACCGCTTCGACCAGCGGCGGCTGCCCCTCGCCCTCGGCCAGGAGCGCAACGTCAACTGGGACGGCGGCGCCGTCACCGCGCTGACCCAGGGCGGCACGGCCGACTTCCCGCCCGACCTGTTCCTGACCGGCGCCGGCCTGCGCCAGCTGACCATCGGTGACCCGGGCGAGGAGGTGGTCGTCAGCGAGGACGCCTTCGCCACCCTGCAAGGCGGCGCCGCCAACCCCAGCGCGCAGACGGCGGGCTTCGAGAACCTGACCGCGACCGTGAACTTCTCGGTGTTCGAGGG
>JAUIEM010000562.1 GCA_030428695.1 bacterium | reverse complement strand
CCAACTCTCCCGGTCCCACGCTCTACCCGAAGCTGACGCTCGTCGCGGCCAGCGGCAGCGAGGAAGAGCTCAGCGACGCCCTCGAGATCCTCGAGCGGCGGCTCGACCAGGCGGGCATCCCGCACGCCATCGACCGCCACGAGCTGAAGTTCTCGGTGCGCCTGCCCGAGGACAGCCTGCAGGTGCGCGAGGCCCAGCGGCTCCTGCTGGCGGGCGGGGAGCTGTGGTTCAAGATCGTCGTCCAGGTCGGCGACGGCCCGGGCGAGCTGTCCGAGGCCGAGTGGGACGCGGCGATCGAGAAGGTCGAGGACGCGAAGAAGATCGGGACCTACGACCCGGCGACCTCTCCCTACGACTACGCCGTGCAGTTCGGCTTCGTGCCCTACCTGCTCGAGAACCCCGGCTTCCCCGGCTATCACGTCGCGTCCGCGCGCTACCTGTGGACCGAGGCCCAGGGGGCGCAGCGCGTGATGGTCCAGCTGGCGAGCGCGGCCCCGGCCGGCGCCCAGGTGCTGCACGTCGCGACCGCGAGCGGCCTCGCGCCGGACCAGATGCTGCGGGTCGGCCGCGCGAACAAGAGCGACTACAGCGACGTCGTGCGGGTCGCGGCGGTGCGCGGGGACAGCGTCGAGCTGACCGCACCCTTGGAGCACGCGCTACCGAAGCAGGCGCCGGTCAAGCGCGGCTTCTTCGAGATCCGTTACACGATGACGCCCGAAGGAGCCCCGGCCTATCTTCGCTACGCGCGCGCCTCCTCCGGCAAGGATGAGGCGACGTTGTTCGACGGCGAGATCGAGACGATCGCGACCTGGGGCGACATCCCGGCGAACGCCCAGCTGTCCGAGTGGACGTTCAGCAACACGACCGACAACCCCTGGACCGAAGAGCAGGTCCGCTACTTCAGCACGCTGATGACCAGCGGTCGGCTGCCGGTCGAGCTCACCCTGGAATACGAATAGCGGCTCGCCCGCGAAGGAGAAGTGATGGCGCGTGATCCCTGGGCCAAACCGAAGTCGGGCGGCGGGGCCTTCCCTCTCCTGTTCGGCATGTTCCTCGCGCTCGCCGCGGTGGTCGGCGGCGGCATCTACTTCTTCATCTGGCTGCGGCCGACGCCGCCGCTGCCGCCGATCAACCTGCAGAGCGGGGACATCAAGAGCGTCGTGCTCCTGCCCGAGGTCGGCGCCGAGGACAAGCTCGACCAGGCTGCCGGCATCCTCCGCAAGCGGCTCGAGGCCGGCGAGCTCGAGGCGCAGGTCGAGGTGCGGGATGGGACGCTGGTGATCGACGTCGCCGCGGACGACGCCTCGAAGGCGCTCCGCCTCGCCCTCGCCGGCGGCGCCCTGTCGCTGCACGCCGCCTACACCGCGCAGACCTTCCCCGGCGACTTCGCGGCCCACAGCTCCGGCCTCGAGGCGCTCGGCGAGGATGAGACCTACCGCCTGGCGAAGAACGAGCTCGGCGAGCCCCTGCTGTTGCTCAAGCCCGGCGTGGCCGGCTTCGAGCTCGAGGACGTCAAGCTCCACGAGCGAGAGGACGGGCCGCTGCTCGAGCTCGCCTTCAGCGCCGGGGGGGCCGCGCAGCTCAAGACCCTGATGGCCGCGCACAAGGGCGGCATCCTCGCCTTCCTGGTCGACGGCACGGTCAAGAGCCAGCCGCGCATCGCCACGCCGATCGAGGGCAACACCCTCGGCTGGGACGGCCTGACCGCGGATGAGGCCTGGGAGCTGCGCGCCGTGCTCCTCGGCGGCGACAAGCTGCCGCTCGAGCTGACCCTGGAGGCGATGTAGGTGGGCGTGCGCCTCAACGGCGCCCGGGTCCTGCTGACCGGAGCCTCCTCCGGCATCGGCTGGGCGATGGCCGAGCAGCTCGCCCCCCGGGCAAAGGCGCTCGCCCTGGTCGCGCGCCGGGTCGAGCGGCTCGAAGAGCTGCGGGACAAGCTGCGCGCGGTGAACAGCGCTCTCGAGGTCGAGGTGCTGCCCTGTGACCTGACCGACAGCGCGGCGCGCGCGGCGCTGTGCGCGAAGGTCGACGAGCTGTGGGGCTGCCCCGACGTGCTGATCAACAACGCCGGGCTCGGGGATGCGGGGCTGTTCGAGCTCTCGCCCCTCGCGAAGCAGCGACGGATGATCGAGCTGAACTGCACGGCCCTCGTCGACCTCACCCACCACTTCCTGCCCGGCATGGTCGCGCGCGGCAGCGGCGGCATCCTCCAGGTCAGCTCGGGCTTCGGGCTCGCCTGGCTGCCGATGTTCGCGACCTACGTCGGCACCAAGCACTTCGTCACCGGCTTCACCGAGTGCCTGCGGCTCGAGGTGCTGGGGCAGGGGGTGACGGTCAGCCAGCTCTGCCCCGGCCCGGTGGCGACGGAGTTCGAGCAGCACGTCGAGAACCCGTTCGGCATGAGCCCGCCGGGTTTCCTGCAGATCTCGTCGGAGAAATGCGCGCGGCAGGCGCTGCGGGGATTCGAAAAGGGCCGGGCTATGATCTTGCCAGGCTTCGTCAATCGTGTGATGATGTTCTTCACCGGACTGTCCCCGCGTTGGATGAACCGCCTCGTGCTAGGGCTTTCGGTACCGAGATTCCGCAAGAAAGAGCTCGCCTTCCGCAGCGCGCAGAAGGCGGCGCCTACCGAAGAAGGGAGCCAGACGTGAAATACGCGACGATCGAGACCAACAAGGGAACCATCAAGCTCGAGCTGTACGACGACTACGTGCCGAAGACCGTCGGCAACTTCGAGAAGCTGACCAAGAAGGGCTTCTACGACGGCCTGAAGTTCCACCGCGTGATCAACGACTTCATGGTCCAGGGCGGCTGCCCCCAGGGCACCGGCACCGGCGGCCCCGGCTACAAGTTCGCCGACGAGTTCCATCCGAAGCTCAAGCACGACACCCCGGGCATCCTGTCGATGGCCAACGCGGGCCCGAACACCAACGGCAGCCAGTTCTTCATCACCCACGTCCCGACGCCCTGGCTCGACAATAAGCACTCGGTCTTCGGCAAGGTGGTCGAGGGCATGGATGTCGTCAACAGCATCGTCAAGGGCGACACGATGAGCAAGGTGACCATCAGCGACGCCTGATCCCGATCTGCTCCGCTCTTGTCCTCAGGAAAGGCCGCGCCCGCGGCCTTTGCGCATGGTGCGCGGGAAGTCCGGCGCCGATCGCTTCGAGCGCGACAGCGGCAGACGTTCGGTCGGACGCATCCGTCGGGTGTCCGGAATCCGGACGATCCACCCGCCCGCGTCCGTTTGGGGCTTCCCTGGACGCCGCGCGGCCATCCCGGTCTGCTGTTTGCGTGGCGTCTTCCGTGGCGGCTGCGCCGTCCCGAAAGACAGTGGGAAGCCCGGGCTCCCTCCGCGCTACGGCGCAAGCGCCGTCGCCCGGCGCCCGGCTTTCCCGCTCCCGTCGGCAGCCGGCGCATGGAGAGCAGTACCGATGGACCTCGACCGCACCCTGGAGCTCCGTACCCGCACCGTCGCGGCGCTCGGTGGCCTCGCCAGCTTCGGCCTGCTCGCGATCCCGGAGATCGATGCCGACGCACCCCTCGCGACCGCGACCGGGTTGGTCGTCGCCTCGTTGACGCTCGTCTGGTTGCTCGCCGTGGCCTGGACGATGTGCCAGGCCGCGGCCAATCTCGCGGCGATGCTCCGGATGCGCGGACGGCTCCACGACTGGAGCCCGGTGGCGGTCGGGACCGGGCGGGCGGCGTTGCGCTCCGGACACGAACAAGGAGTCCGTCCCGAGCGCGAGGTGGTCCGTCAGAGCAAGCCCCGGACAGGAGCCGCCGCGCTCGCGAAGGGTTTCGGCCGCATCATCGGCTACTCCGTGCTCGTCGTTCTCACGCTGCTCGCCTCGATGCTGGTGGCCGAGCCGAGCGTCGAGGGGCTGCTCGTCCTCCTGCCGTGGCTGCTCGGCGCCCTGGTCGTGCTCGCGGTCTCCGGGCTGGTCGAACGCGGCGCCTCGTCCCTTGTCGGCCTGCTCGAGGCGCTGAACCGGGTCGAGCGCGCCCGGGTCTGGGGCGGCGCGGGCGCCGGCAAGCCGCCGGAGCCCGGGGGGCGCATGGTGCCGCTGTTCAGCGCGATCGTGCTCGCTCCGCTGACCGCGCTGGTCGGTCTCGCGCTGGTCGGTGGAGCGGTGTACGGCTTCCTCCAGCTCGACTTCCGCCTCGATCTCGCCTTCGTCGTCCAGGCCTTCGTCGCGCTGCTGCTGACCCTGCTCGGCGTCGGCGCCTGGCTCGGGCTCGCGACCGTCCGGCGCCTGACCGGCGTGCTCGCGGGCCTGCGGCGGCGCTTCTCCGACCTCGTCCTCGTCGCCGAGGGCCGCCCCCACGGCGCCGCGGCCCGGCCGAGGGTCGAGCGCCTGCGGGGCCTGGCCGGCCTGCACGCGCTGTGGTCGTTGTGCGCCATCGTGGTGTGTGGCCTGGTGCTGGCCGGGATCGGCAGCGGGGAGATCCTGGAGATCCCTGTCTTCGAGGCGGGCGTCCCGCGAGGGGTCGTGCTCGCGGTCGCGGGGGCCGCCGTCCTGCTTCCGCTCTGCATCGTGCTCTGGGGGCGGCTGCAGACTGCGTGGATCGATGCCGTCCGGATGCTGGTGTTCGCCCAGGACC
>JAUIEM010000063.1 GCA_030428695.1 bacterium | reverse complement strand
CAAGGTCGACGTGCGGATCCTGGCCGCGACGAACAAGGACTGCAAGGCCGAGGTCGAGGCCGGCCGCTTCCGCGAAGACCTGTACTACCGCCTGAACGTCCTGCACATCGCCGTGCCGAGCCTGCGCGAGCGCAAGAGCGACATCCCGCTGCTGGTCGACCACTTCCTGACCAACCGCCCGGCCCTGACCGGAGTGCGCTTCGCGATCGACCCACGGGCGATGCAGATGCTGCAGGACTACGACTGGCCCGGCAACATCCGCGAGCTCGCCAACCTGCTCGAGCGCGCCCAGATCCTGTGCCGGGGGGAGAACCTGACCGTGTCGGACTTCCCCAACCTCAAGGCCAGCCCCAGCGTCGCCCGCGAGGGCGGAGTGGCGCCGGCCGCGGTCGGCACCCTCGAAGAGGTCGAGCGCGACCACATCGACCAGACCCTGCGGCGCTGCGGGGGCAACAAGACGCAGACCGCCCGGGAGCTGGGGATCAGCCTCCGCAGCCTGTACCGCAAGCTCGAAAAGTTCAAGATCGCGTAGGGCCGGCGCTGGCCATGGTCTATGCACCCGGCTGATGCAGAGGGGATGACCTCCACTTTCGCCTCCTTGCCATCGCCCTTTGCCGCCAGGCCCCTCGTCCAGGGTGTCAACCTGTAAATCCGTCCGGCGCCGGTTCTCCAGCGCGCCTCTTGTCGAAGCTGCACGGATGGGGACGTGCCCGCGGGCACGGACTTTGCAGCGCCCTCTGAGGAGCCGCTCGCTTCGCGTCGAGCCCGCTGGGCCGAGGAGTGCCATCATGAGCCGTCCTGCCGAGCTGCATGTGTGGGACCGGAGCCTGGGATGGCTCGGCGGTCTCTCCGCGGTAGGGTTGGGCTTGCTGCTCTTCGCACGGCTCTCACTCCGGCAAGGTGCGCGCGGGGCGGAGGTGCAGGCGGCGGTGGCCGTGACGCTGGCGCTGTCGGCTCTGGCCGCCGCCACGCTTCCTTGGGGGCTTTGGCGTCAACGCCGCCGATGGCGACAGCTGCTCGCCGGAGCGCCACCTCCACCCGTCCGGCGCTGGGTCGATCTCCTCCTGGCTTTGCCCGGGCTGGCGGCGGGGCTGGCGCTGGCGGCCTGGGCCTTCCCGATGGCGAGGGGCCTGTTCGTCGAGCCAGGCGCGGCGCGGGCGGACGGCTGGCCTGCGGCGGAGGCCGAGGCCGCCGTGGTGCTGCTCTCGCTGAGCGTGGCCGCGGCCCTGTTCGTCGGCGGGCTGGGTCGCTGGCTGTCCACCCAGCCTCGGGCGCTCGCCGCCCTGGCCCCGGAAACGAGCGGGAAGACGGCCGAGGAGCGCGGCGCGTGGGTCCGCCGGGCGCGACGCAGTGGCCTCTGCATGTTCGCAGGCCTGTGGACGGGAGTCGGCTCTCTATGTGTCCTGGCGCTGGGGCGCTATCTCGACCTGCAGCGCTACTTCTCCGCCGCGCACGCGCTGGCGACGACCCTCTGCCTGCTCTGCCTGGCCGCGGCGGTCTGGTCGGCCGCGCTCGGCATGCTGTACCTGCGCACGATGGCCTTGCAGTGTGCGCTCGCCGGCCAGGCAGCTGGGCGTCATGCGGGGACGGCGCCCGACGGCGCGGGCGTGCGGCGCAGCGCCACGCTCGTCTGGATGCTGGCGCGGGTCTTCACCGGACTGGCGGGTCTGGCGACGCTGGCGGCGGCCCTGCTCGAGCTCTGCGTCGGCTCTGGGGACACGATCGACACCCGCCTGTGGCTGTGCGTCGCCGGCGGCAGCCTGCTGGTCGCGCTGCCCCTGCTCGCCGTGACGGGTCGTCTGCGTCAGCAGGGGCTGTGGCTCGTCGCCCACGCGGAGGGGCCCGCGCTCGGCCGTGCCGGGCCGGGGCCTGAGGAGGCAGCCCCAGGCCGAGGCGAGCGGCGGCTCGCGCGCAGCCTCCCCTGGCTGTTCGGCCTGGTGCTGCTGCCGCTCTGCGCGGGCTTCGCCCACGGCCCCAGCCGGTTGCGGATGCTGGCGGGCCTGGTCGGTTCGCTGGGTCGGGCGGGGTGGGCGGGAGACTGGACCGGTTGGCTGGCGACCGACCTCTGCTATGCCGTCGACCAGATGCCGGACCCCGATCCGGCGCTGCTCGCCGACGTGGTGGCCAGCGCCCGCTTTCCGAGGCGGAACGCGCGCCGTGACCTGCTTGTCGAGGTCATGATTAGAGGCGTCGGCCAGGAATGTTGCAGGGAGCTGCCGCCTGCCGCGCTCGTCGAGGCCCTGCCCCGCTGCGTTTCTGCGCAAGGCTCGGCCATCCTCGTGCATTGGCGCCTCGACCGCAACGAGGAGCCGAGCGCGGTAGAGCTCGACACCATCCTGCGCGCGATCTGCGCTGCCGGCGCGGACGTGCAGAGCCTCGCACACAGGCTGTTCGTTCCTCGGGATGACGGGCGCGGAGCCATCCTCCGCGGCCTGCGCGAGGAGTACGAGCGGGCGGGGAGCAGACCCGAGCTGATGACAGCCCTGCTGCTGCTCGCCCACTGGGGAGACAAGGAGGCCTTCTCCGAGCTCTTCGCGCGCCGGGCAGAGTTTGACGGGTTCTCCCTGGTCCAGTGTCTGGCAGAGGGAATCGTGAGCCGCTGGACGCACCACGGCCGGGGGGGTCTCGACGTCGATCCCGCCGCCTTCCGGGAGGCCCTCGCGGCCGAAGCCGGCCACGCGCTGTATCCGCGGGCGCTGCGCAACCTCCAGACGGTGCCGGCACTCGCCGCGCACCTGGCGCCCACGGCAGGGCAGGGCGACGACGGGCGTCCCTGAGCGGGCCTGGTCGCGGCCCGCTGACCGCGCGCGCCGGTCGCCCCTCCCGAGTTGAGCGACCCCCCCAGGTCTGCTACTGTAGGCGCTGAGCCCATCGACCCCTGGCGGCGACCCGCACGGAGCGAACGATGCCCGAACGCAAGGAACCGCACCCCAACCCCTGGTGGTCGCTCGCGATCGTGGTCCCGCTGATCGTCTTCCTCAGCCTGGCCTGGGGTCTGCTCAACGGGCTGGTCTCGATGCGCACCTTCGGCATGGGCCTGGTGGTGCTGGCGGGCGTGCTCGGTATCGTGCTCGTCGTCGGCAAGAGCGCCTCGCTGGCGTTGGCCCTCGACGGGCTGAGCGCCCCGAAGGAGCGGTGGCCCGCTGCCCGAGCCCGCATCCAGCTCGTCGCCGAGAACCTGCTGCCGCGCCTGCTCGCGCTCCTGCCCAACCGCGACGCCGGCGTCGCCTACAGGGTGCTCGAGGTGCTCGGCGAGCACGGCGATCCCCAGGCGACCCCGAAGGTCGTCGCGATGCTGAAGAGCGACGTGGAGTCGACCCGGCGGGCGGCCTACTGGGCCCTCGCGCAGCTCCGCGACCGGCGCGCGGCCGGCGCGCTGATGGGTGGCTTGGAGCGCGAAGAGGAGACCCTGCGGCCGTCGGTCACCGAGGCCCTGCGCAAGCTGAGCGGCCGGACCTTCGGCGAGGAGAGGGCGCCCTGGCGGGCCTGGTGGGCCGAGGTCGGCGAGCGCTACCCGTACCAGATCAGCGGCCACGAGCCGCCGGGATTCGACTACCCGCGGCCTCTGCACGTCTAAGGGACTGTCAGGCAACAAATCCTTGCTTTTCGGTGAGGCATCGTCGTCGATGGCAAGGAGCGAGGAGCTCGCATACGGGCTGTATTCGGGCGACGAGCGACGCAGCGAGCAGCGGCGAGGGCCAGGGAGACGAGGACTCGTTGCCTGACAGCGCCCAGAAGGGGGAAGAGAAGTGGAAGAGATGGATACGGTCCCGCAGCAGGGCGGGAGCGGGGGATGGTTCGTCAAGGGGTTGATGGTCAACCTCGTGCTCGTCGGCATCGGCGCCGGGATGGCCTGGTCGACGACCGGAATCGGCGACGATCCGACCCCGAAGGCCGGGATCTTCGCCGCGCTGATCGGGATCGCCTGGCTGGTCTGCGTGTTCAAGGGCGGGGTCGGCCGCGGCTGCGGGGTCCGGGCCCAGATCCTGCTGTGCGTGCTGCTCGCCGGCGGGAGCTTCGGGCTGGTCTTCATGGTCGGCGAGCTCAAGAAGGAGGCGGCGCGCGAGAGCCTGCTCGTCGATCGCGGGCTGCGCGCGCAGCTGGAGACCTACCTCCATGCCGGAGGAGAGCTCAGCGACGAGGACCCGTACCGGCGTGGCAAGATGGTGCTGGTCGATCCGGAGGGCAGGGACTTCGATGGCCTGATCTTCGAGCTCCCCGAGAGCCTGCTTCCCCAGTCCGCGGCTGAGGTCCAGACCGTCGTCCACATCATCCGCCACGCGGAGATCATCGGCCACTACGACGACGGGACGCCGGGCTACCAGTGGCATTTCATCGTGCAGGTGCACAACCTGGCCGACGGGATCACCTTCTTCGAGCGCAGCTTCTCCGGCAGTGAGCCGCCGTCCTACACGGAATCCAATGCGTCCAAGATCTACGGCAGCGTGCCCACCGAAAAGGTGCTCAGCTTCCTGGCCCAGATGCCCGAGAAGCGCTGACTAGCCCGAGACTCGTGTTCATAACGAAAGACCCCGGCCTGCGCCGGGGTCTGCTCGATCGCCAGAGCGTTGGAAGAGGACGAGCCTACTCCTCTTCGGGCGCGTCCTGGCCTTCCTCGGCGCCGTCGAGGCGCTCGGCGAGGATCTTCTCGACGTTGTCGATCACGGCCCAGCCGCTGCCGACCTCGAGGACGGTGCCGTCGGTGTCGACGAGGACCAGGTGCGGGATGCCCTGGACGGCGAAGGTCTCGGCGACCTCACCGGTGCTGTCGTGGACCTTCTTCCACTCGTAGCCCATCTTCTTGCCGTACTCGGCCTGGGCCTCGGCGGTCTCATTCCAGCTGACGCCCATGCCGAGCAGGACGAAGTTCTCGTTGTCCGCGTACTTCTCGTGCAGCGGGGCGAGGCGGTCGCGCATCAGGCCCTTGCAGGGACCGCACCAGACGGCCCAGAAGTCGATCAACACCAGCTTGCCCGCGAGGGTCTCGTTGGTGACCTGCTCGTCGCTGTGGACGTCGACCGCCGACCAGGCCGGGCAGGCCTCACCGACGCCCGGGGCGTTGAGCAGGGTCTCGTTGTGGGCGAGCATCTCCTCGATGCCCTCGGGGACGGTCTCGAGGGCGCGCACGGCGGCGATCCGGGCGCGGATCTGCTCCTTGTCGACCTTGTTCATCATCGCGACCTCGAACCAGATCCCGGCGGTCATGCCGAGCTGGTCTTCGTTCGCTTCGGCCATGTGGGCGTCGAGGAAGGCCTCGCACTGTCCGTAGATCTTGTCGACCTCGGCCTTCCACTCGTCCTCGCCCAGCTCGCCGGACTGGATCTTCTCCAGGGTCGCCTGGACCTCGGCATAGGCTTTCTCGAGCTCGCTCTCTTCCTGGCCGAAGGTCGGCGCGGCGAGCAGCAACGCGCACAGGCACACGGACAACAGTGACTTCATCGGGGTCTCCTCGAGCCTCGGCAGGGAGGCGTGGATGGGGCGAAGCGGAAGACGCTGGCGGGACGCTCCCTCCAGGTCGTGTAGTCGAAAACGGCCGGCAGCCGGGATCGGTTCCCGGGAACCCGCGCGCTCCCGTCGTCTAGACGGGGTCGAGCGTATCCGCATTCGAAGCGAGGAACAAGCCCGGGCTCAAACCGCGGCGATCACCTTGAGCTCGACCGCGATCGGCGTCGGCAGGCAGCCGACCTCGATGGTGGTGCGGGTCGGGCGGATCTTCCCGAACAGCTCGCCGTAGACCTTGTTGAAGTCCTGGAAGTCGCGCGCCATGTCGATCAGGAAGACCTGCACGTCGATCACCTTCTCCAGGGCGCTGCCCGAGGCCGCGAGGATCGCCCGCAGGTTGTCGACCACGGCCCGGGTCTGGACGTCGATGTCCCAGTCGACCAGCTTGCCGTCGGCGTCCAGGGTCGCCCCCGGGATGTCCTTCGTGCCCGGGCGCCTCGGCCCGATGCCGGACAGGTACAGGGTGTCGCCGTGGCGGCGGGCGTGCGGATAGGGGCCGACCGGCGCCGCGGCCTGGTCGGTGCTGAAGCTGTCGGTCATGGGGCCTCCGAAGCGAAGCGGCTCAAAGCTTGATGCAGACGTTGACTTCCTCGCTGTAGAAGGCGAGCGAGTCCTCGCCGCCCTCGCGGCCGACTCCGGAGGCCTTCATGCCCCCGAAGGGCACGCGCAGGTCGCGGGCCAGCCAGGTGTTGACCCAGACCGTTCCGACGTCGAGCCGGGCGGCGACGGTGTGGGCGCGGGTCAGGTCGCGGGTCCACAGGCTCGCGCTCAGGCCGTACGGCGTGCCGTTGGCCCAGGACACCGCCTCGTCGACCGTGTCGAAGGGGGTGACGCTGACGACCGGCCCGAAGATCTCCTCCTGCTGCACCCGGCAGCCCGGCGCCAGGCCGGTCAGCACGGTCGGGGCGAGGAAGTGCCCGCCGGCGAGCTCGCCGGGCAGGTGCAGGCGCTCGCCCCCGCACTCCACCGTGCCGCCCTCCTCCCGGGCGAGGGCGATGTAGCCGAGCACCTTCTCGAGGTGCGCCGCCGAGATCAGCGGCCCCATGCCGCTGGCGGGCAGCTTCGGGTCGCCGACCACCAGGGCCTTCGTGCGCGCGACGAAGGCGGCGAGGAAGCGCTCGTACAGCGGCCGCTCGACGAAGATGCGCGAGCCGCACAGGCACACCTCGCCCTGGTTGAGGAAGCTCGAGCGCAGGCTGGTGTCCAGGCAGGCGTCGAAGTCGGCGTCGGCGAAGATGATGTTCGCGTTCTTGCCGCCGAGCTCGAGGCTGAGCTTCTTGCAGAAGGGCGCGGTCGAGCGCTGGATGCGTTCCCCGGTGGCGGTGCCGCCGGTGAAGGAGATCAGCGGCACCTCCGGGTGCACGCACAGGGCCTCGCCGACCTTCGGCCCGAGGCCGTGGACGACGTTGCAGACGCCGTTCGGCAGGCCTGCTTCGGCCATCACCGGGCCGAGCATGCTCGCGGTGACAGGGGTCAACTCCGAGGGCTTGCAGACCGCCGTGTTGCCCGCCGCCAGGGCCGGCGCGATCTTCCAGGTCAACAGGTAGAGCGGCAGGTTCCAGGGCACGATCAGGCCGGCCACCCCGAGCGGCCGGCGCAGCGTGTAGTTTAGCATGCCCGGGGAGCTGAAGGCCCGCTCGCCGGAGTGCTCGATCGCCGAGGCGAAGTAGCGGAAGTTCCACACCGCGCGCGGGATCTCGATGTCCCGCGCCTGGCGCAGCAGCTTGCCCTGCGAGGCCGACTCGGCCGCGGCGAAGTCGTCGAGGCGGGCCTCGATGCCGTCGGCGACCGCGCGCAGCATGGCCGCCCGCTCGTTGGCGGAGCGCCCGGACCAGGCCGGGAAGGCCGCGGCCGCCGCGCGCACCGCGCGCTCGACGTCCTCGGGCCCGGAGTCGGGGACGGCCCAGGTCGGCTGGCCGGTCGCCGGGTTCTCGCGCGGGATGCTGCCGCCGCGCAGGGGCGCCGCGGGGACGCCGTCGATCCAGTTGGCGAGCTCGTGCATCGGGGTCCTCCCGCAGTCGGCAGTCGGGGCTCCGGCTCAGGCCTGGAAGCGCGGGGCGACCTTCTCCATGAAGGTCTCCATGCGCCCGCACACCGCGGGGCTGTCGTGGTCGTTGAAGTCGAACCACAGCATCAGCCGGTCGCCGGCGTCGAAGCGCTCTTCCATCTGCCGGGAGATGGTGTCCGGGCTGCCGACCAGCGCGTTGTCGACGGCCTGCGCGACCTTGTCCGGGTCGAGGGTGCCCGCCATCGCCATCCAGTAGTTGTTGTAGATCTTCGTCGCGCGCTCGTGGGCGAGGGCGTTCTTCTCGTCTTCGGTCTTGCCGGGGGTGTCGTCGAGCACGACCAGGGTGGTGCGCGGCATGTAGGAGCGCTGCCAGGGGCCGCCATCCGCGTGGTAGGCCTCGGCCATCTTCCGATGGGTCTCCTCGATCTTCTCGCGCGGCGTGATCGACAGGTTGAACACCCAGCAGGGCAGGAAGGTGTTCGCGTAGGCCTGGGTCGGGAAGTCGTGGGCCCCGATGACGAGCTGCAACAAGTGCATCGGCGCCTCGAAGGGGATCACCCCGACCTGCTCGAAGCTCCAGCGGTTCGCGATCGGCACCTCGTCGACCGTCTCGCCGTAGGCCTCCAGCACCGCGGCCCAGTCCTCGTCGGAGCGGAAGTCGGGCCGCCGCAGCACGGTCGGACGGACGTCCTTGGCCGAGAAGATGTCGCCGCGCACGAAGCGCAGGAAGATCTCGACGGCCTCCTGGAAGATCTTGCCGCGGAGGGCCTTCCAGGCGGCCTTCTCGACCGCGTCCCGCGGCACGATGCCGTAGGGGGCGTTCGAGAAGGGGAAGCGCCCGGAGGCGAAGCCGAGGTGCAGCTTGCGGGTCTCGGTCGGGTCGATCGAGTGCAGGCTGAGGAAGGTGCGCAGCGCCTCGGCGTGGGCGATCGGCCCGCCGTTGCACTGGATGTTGCGGATCGCCGAGCCGAGGGCGATGCGCTTCGTCATCCCGAAGGCCTTGTGGGCGAGCTGCAGGATGTCGGTGTTCAGCCCGATCTCGCCCTTGAAGTGCGGGATCACCGCCCCGGGGTTGCGCTTCTGGATCTGGCAGGAGAGGTGGGTCTCGGCGATCCAGGCGGTGCCGAAGCCCAGCGCGTCGGCGAGCTTGAGCTGCTCGAAGAAGTTCTCCCACATCGTCTTTTCGGACGGGATGTAGCCGTCGACCTCGGTCTGGCAGATCGACAGGAAGATGTCGAATTTCACAGGCAGCCGGTCCTTCCCCCGTCGACGGGGAGATTGATGCCGTTGATGTACGACGCGGCCGGGCTGGCGAGGAAGGCGACGGCCGCGGCGACCTCACGGGCTTCGGCGAAGCGTCCCGCCGGCACGCCGGCGCGGGCCGCGGCGGCGACCTCTTCCACCGGCTTGCCCTGTTTCTCGGCCCGGCTGCGGAAGATCGAGCGCAGCCGCTCGGTGTCGGTGAAGCCCGGCAGCACGTTGTTGACCGTGATGCCGTCCTTCGCGACCTCGCGCGACAGGGTCTTCGCCCAGTTCGCGACCGCCGCCCGGGTCGTGTTCGAGACCCCGAGGCCGGGGATCGGCACCTTGACCGAGGTCGAGATCACGTTGAGGATGCGCCCGTAGCCCACCTCCCGCATGCCCGGCAGCAAGAGCCGGCTCAGCCGCACCGCGGCGAGCAGGTGGTGGCGCAGGGCGGAGGTGAACTCGTCGTCCGCGGCCGCGGTGATCGGGCCCCCCGGCGGGCCGCCGCAGTTGTTGATCAGGATCTCGACCCGCCCCCGCTCGTCGAGCAGCCGGGCGACCGCGGCCTCGATCGAGGCCTTGTCCCCGAGGTCGGCGACCAGACGGCCGTGCCCCTCACCGGGCAAGTCCTCGACGACGGCCGCGAGCCTGTCCTCGCTGCGGGCGAGGCCGACGACCGCGCAGCCGAGGGTGGCCAGGGCCCGCGCGCTCGCCGCGCCGATGCCCTTGGAGGCGCCGCAGACCAGGGCCGTGCGGCCGGAGAGGTCGGTCGGAAAAGGGTCAGCCATCGTCGACCTCCGTGCTTCCGATCAGGTCGCGCACCTCCCACAGCTCGGGGAAGAAGCGCAGCTCGCTGCGCGACTGCAGGAAGCGGTAGCCCGCGCTCCCGCCGGTGCCCTTCTTCTGGCCGATGGTGCGCCCGACGACCAGGATGTGGATCTTGCGCCACTGGCTGAAGAACTCGTCGAAGTCGAGCAGCGACTCACACAAGAGGACGAGCATCTCGTCGCCGGTCTCGTACAGCTCGCGCAGGATCTCGAGCAGCCCCGGCTCGAGCGGCCGCGGCGCGGAGAAGTCGCGCTCGAGCAGGCTCTCCGGCACCGTGTAGCCGAGCTTCTTCAGGCAGAACAGGAACTCGTCGAAGACCGACGGCTGGTGCAGGATCTTCTCGAGCCGGGCCTGGATCTCCGGCAGGCTCTTGAAGAACTTGAGGAAGAACTGGTCGCGCACCCCGAAGGTGAACTCGATCTCGCGGAACTGGGCGGACTGGAAGCCGCTGGCCGGCCGCAGGTAGTCGCGGAAGCCGGCGAACTCGACCGGTGTCAGGGTGCGCAGGAGCTGGATCTGCTGCACCTGCAGGCGCACGATCGCGGTCAGCCGCCGCAGCACCTTGAGGGCGTGGGCGACATCGCCCTTGCGCAGGGACTTGACCAGGATCGTCGTCTCGTGCAGGGCCTCCTTGAACCACAGCTCCGCCGTCTGGTGGATGATGATGAAGAACATCTCGTCGTGATGGACGGGGTCGGAGATCATCTGCTGGAGCTCCAACAGCTCCGGGATCTTCAGGTAGGAGTTGTAGTTGAGCTTCTTCAGCTCGAGCTTGTCGTACTCGGCCTGCATGCGCGCTCCCCGCAGGGTTGATCCCGCAGTCTACGGAGCGACGGGCCCGCTTGTCAATCCGCCGGATCCACCGCCGCACGCGGCCCGAGCACCCGCACGGCCTGGACCTTGATCAGCGCGACGGCGCGGCCTCCGGGAGCGAGACCGAGGCTGCTCCGCGCCCGCCGGCTGACCTCCGCGAGCAGGGGGCGGCCGACGTCGAGGCGCACGAGCACCCGGCCGCCGACCTCGGCCAGCGCCTCGACCACCCCCGGCAGCTGGTTCTGGATCGACACGCCGCTCAGGGTCCCGGCGCTGAGGGCGACGTCCTCCGGCCGCACGGCCAGCGACACGGCGCTGCCCGGGGCCAGGCCGGCGAGGGGGGCGGACAACGTCGGCCCCCCACAGTCGAGCCGGCAGACCCCGGCCTCGTCGTCCTCTCCGGCGACGGTCGCGGTCCAGACGTTGGCGAGGCCGCTGCCGCCGGTGTAGCCGAGGAAGTCCGGGTCTCCGCTCAGCGCCGCGAAGTCGCCGGCGCTGAGGAGCTTCCCCCGGTCGATGACGAGGATGTGCCCGCACAGCTGCAGCACCTCCTCGAGGGCGTGGCTGACCAGCAGCACCGGCAGGCGGGTGTGGGCGAAGACCCGCTGCAGGAAGGGGATCACCCGCTGACGGAGGCCTGCATCCAGGCCCGCGAGCGGCTCGTCGAGCAGCAGCAGCCGGGGCCGCGCGAGCAGCGCGCGGCCGAGGGCGACCCGGCGCTGCTCGCCGCCCGACAGCTCCGCCGGGCGGCGCGCGAGCAGGTTCCCGAGCTCGAGCATCGCGACCGTCTCGTCGAAGCCCGCCCCGGGCGCGTCGGCCGGCGCGAGGCGGGCGCCGTAGCGCAGGTTCCCCCGCACGTCGAGGTGGGGGAAGAGCCGCGGCTCCTGGAAGACGACGCCGACGCGCCGCCGATGGGCGGGCACGTCGAGCCTCGCGGCGCTGTCGAACAGCACCTCGCCGTCGAGGACGATGCGTCCGCGCGCGGGCTTGCGCAGGCCGGCGATCAAGGTGAGCAGGCTGCTCTTGCCCGCCCCCGAGCGCCCGAACAAGGCGCTGCGCGGGTGCTCCACTGTGGCGCGGAAGGCGAGCTGGAAGTCCCCGCCACGCCAGGAGACATCGAGCTCAAGCACCGCCGAGCCTCCTGCGCATGCGCCGGGCGAGCAGCTCGGAGGCGCCGAGGGCGAGCAGCGAGGCGGCGACCGACAGCCCGACCAGGCGCAGCGCGCTCGCCTCGCCCCCGACCCGGTGCATCGCGCTGTAGATCGCCAGCGGCAGGGTGCGCGTCGAGCCGGCGATGTTGCCCGCGAAGGCGATCGTCGCCCCGAACTCCCCGAGGCTGCGGGCGAAGCACAACAGCGCCCCGGTCAGGATGCCCGGCAGGGCGAGGGGCAGGGTGACCGTCAGGAAGGCCCGGAGCGGCGAGGCGCCGAGGCTGCGGGCGGCCTCGACCAGGCGCCCGTCGACGCTCTCGATGCCGAGCCGGGCCGCCCGCACGAGCAGGGGGAAGCCCATCACCGCCGAGGCGAGCACCGCCGCCCAGGGGGTGAAGGCGACCCGCAGCCCGAGCGACTCGAGCAGCCCCCCGAGCGGCGAGCCCCGGCCGAGGGCCGCGAGCAGCAGGTAGCCGACCACCACCGGCGGCAAGACCAGCGGCAGGTGGACGACGGCGTCGAGCAGGGCGCGCCCGCGGAACTTCCGCCGCGCGAGCAACCAGGCCACCGCGACGCCGGGCAGCAGGCTGCAGGCGACGCACAGCGCCGCGACGCGCAGCGACAGCGCGAGGGCGAGCAGCTCCGCCGCGCCCATCAGCGCGGCCCGAGCGGGGTGAAGCCGTGGGCGCGGAAGACCTCCGCCGCCGCCGGGCTCTGCAGGAAGTCGTACAGGGCCCGCGCCTCCGACGGCGCATCCTTCGCGAGGGCGAGCGGATAGCGGATCGCCAGGCCGGGGCTGTCGAGCGTGCCGACCACCGTCACCCGCTGCGAGGCGGCCGCGTCGCTGGCGTAGACGACGCCGAGCGCGCACTCCCCGGCCTCGACCAGGCGCAGGGCGGCGCGCACGTCGGCGGCGGGCTGCAGCCTGTCGGCCAGCGCCTCCCACCAGCCGAGGGCGGTCAGGGCCGCGCGGGCGTAGCGCCCGGCGGGGACGTGCTCCGGGTCGCCGAGCGCGAGCCGGCCCGCGAAGGCCGTCGCGATCGGGAAGTCCGGGCGGAGGCTGAGCGCGGGCTCTTTTCCCCGCGGCGCGACCAGCACGAGCCGGTTCCCGAGCAGCTCGACCCGCGCCCCGACCCAGCCCTCCCGCTCGACCACCGCCATCCAGGCCGTGTCGGCGGACAGGAACAGGGCGCCGGGCGCCCCCGCCGCCAGCTGCCGGGCCAGGGTCGAGCTCGCCGCGAAGCTGCACGCGACCGGCACGCCGGTCTCGGCGCGGAAGCGCAGGGCGAGCTCTTCGACCGCGTCGGTCGTGCTCGCGGCGGCGAAGATCGTCAGCGGCGCGGAGGCATCGCCGCAGCCGAGCAGGAACAACAGCAAGGGAAGGAGCGCGCGCATCGTCGGCCTCGCGGGTTGCCCCGATTGTAGGACGGGTCGCGCGGCCGAGCAATCACAGCCAGCGGCGGAGGGCGCCGATCTCGATCATCGGCAGCCCCCAGCGCAGGGCGAAGCGCTCGAGGTCGGCCGCGTCTGCCATGCGCCCGTCCGGCCGCATCACCTCGCAGCAGATCCCGACCGGCGGCAGCCCGGCCGCCTCGACCAGCGCGACCGTCGCCTCGGTGTGCCCCTGCCGTGCGGCCAGGCGCCCGGGACGCGCCGCCAGGGGGAAGACGTGGCCGGGCATCAGGAAGTCCCCGGGCGTCGCCGCGGGGGCCGCGAGGCGACGCACGGTCCGCGCCCGGTCGGCGGCGCTGACGCCGGTGCCCGGGGCGGCGGCGAGGTCGACCGGGACGTGCATCGCGGTGCCCTGGTGATCCCCGGGCCCCGGCATCGGCGGGATGCCGAGGCCGGCGAGCAGGTCGCGGTCGCAGGGGACGGTGGTGTGTCCGCAGGCGCGGGTCAGGAAGAAGGTGAAGGTCTCGGGCCGCAGGGCGTGGCCGGCGGCGATCACGTCCCCCTCGCCCTCGCTGTCCGGGTCCCAGACCACCACCGTGCCGCCGGCGGCGAGGGTCTCGACCAGCTTGTCCACGCCGGCCCGCCCCGCCACGCGCCCTGCCCAGGGCCGCGGCGCGATCGCCCGGCGCAGGGCCGCGGCCGGATCGTCCGCGCCGGCGACCAGCTTGGCGAGGGCGTCCGCCTCGAGGTTGACGCGGCGGCCGACCTCGACGGCCCCGAGGGTGGTGCGGGCGAGGGTGGCGGGCACGAGGGCGATGGAGAAGCGGTCCTTGAGCTTCTCGGCGACGGTCAGGCTGACGCCGTCGACGGCGACCGAGCCTTTGGCCTGGAGCGAACCGAGGAAACGCTTCGGCGGGACGATCCAGAGCCGCCGCCCGGGGGCCTCTTGGCGGACCTGGACGACCTTGCCGAGGGCCTCGACGTGGCCCTGGACGAGGTGGCCCTGCAGGGGGGCGCCGGCGCGTAGCGGCAGCTCGACGTTGAGCCGCTCGCCGCGGCGCAGGCCGTCGAAGCGGCTGCGGCGCAGGGTCTCGGGGGAGAGCTGGACGGTGATGCGGTCGCCGTCGACCGCCGCGACGCAGACGTCGACGCCGTCGAGGGCGACGGAGGCGCCGGGCGCCAGCGCGGCGGCGCTGTGGGCGGCGCGGACTTCGAGGGGGGAGGTGGAGAGGACTTCTCCGACCTCTACGATGTGACCTTGGTACATGCCTTCATCCTCGGGAAGGAAGATGGGGAGAAGGGCAGGTTGCCGATCGTGTCGTGCGGGGGTCTCACCGCCTGGCTCCGCGTGCGCGGATCACGCCGCCCGCAGGCGGCGCGGACGGGCCGAGCCGTCACACCCTGGAATTCCACCGTCCGCAGGATACCACAGGGCGGGGGGCGGGTCACGGCTCGCGGCCCGGAGCCGGGGGCCGATCCGGGCCGTCGCGACCGCACCGTCGGATCGGCGGGGCGGCATCCAGGGAGAACGGGCCGCGCCCGGCTTCCGGGGCCGAAGGGCGCCGTCCCGAGAGGCTTCGCGCTTGCCCCGCGCCGGGCGAGAGGCAGAATGGACGCGGGAACGCACGGCCCAGGAGAGCGCGATGTCCGAGAGCCCGGCGAGTGTCGCTCCGCTGCCCTCGAAGGACGGCGCGCGCGTCCCGGCCCTGGTCGCCGAGGCCCGCGCCCGGCTCGAGGACTGCCGCAAGAAGCTCCGGCGCGGCGGGCGCACGCCGGCCCGGGAGCAGGTCGCCCTGTACGGCGGCCTGCAGGACGCGCTGCGCATCTTCTCCCTGGCGGCGGAGCTCGAGCCGGAGAACGCCGACGCCACGGAGGGCGTCGTCGAGGCCTGGCGGTCGCTCGCCCGGGCGGCACTGCAGAGCGGCGACCTGTACCTCGCCGAGTCCTCCCTCGCCGAGCTCGACCCCTCGGAGCCGAAGGTCGCCGAGCTGTTCGCGCGTCTCGAGCGCGCCCGGGCCGCGCGTCTCGCGACGCGGCGTCGGGCGCACAACGCGCGCCGCAGTCTGGTGATGGCGATCGCCCTGCTCGCGCTCGGCTGCGCGGCGATCACGTACTGGAGCGCGCTGGTCTCGGTCGAGGCCGTCGACCACCAGATCAACCGCACCGGATTGACCGCGCTCGAGGCCCTGGCCGAGACCGTCGACCCGTTCTGGACGCCGCCGGCAGGCGTCACCCGGCCGAGGTGGGAGAAGAGCGGCGCCTACCTCCAACGCCAGCGGGCGGTCGAGGCGGAGCTGCAGGCGGTCGTCAAGAGCTCGGCGATGATCGAGAACGTGATCGTGCTCGAGGGCCCGAAGCTGTTCCTGGCCAGCGGCCAGGACACATACCGCTACAAGGTGCGCGACGCCCAGGCGCTCGTGTCGCCCTTCCCAGGGGTGGCGATCGTCGAGGTCGAGTGCGCGATCGGCGCGCGCCGGCCGGTGCGCCTGCGCAAGCTCTCCCGTCCCCTGCCCGGAGGCCCGCGCACGCTCGAGGTCTGGATCCGCACCGACGCGATCGCCGCCGCCAAGGGCCGGGTCGCCTGGACCCTGGCCGGGATCGCCGTCGGCGTGCTGCTGGTGCTCGGCGCGCTCGGCGCGACCCTGTGGCACTTCCGGCAGCGGCTGGAGGAGTGAGTGGCGCTCCGGTCAGGACCGAGCCCCGGGAGCCGTCGATGCCGCGCGGAGCTCAGTCCTTCTTGCGGTCCTCGACCGGCCCGTCGTGGACGAGCTCGCCGTTGAGGTAGACCCGCAGCTGGCCGTTCTCACTCTCCAGGCTGAGGCTCTGGGCCCCGGAGCCCCCCGACAGCGGCGGCAGCTCGATGCCGGGCAGCATCCGTCGCATCTCCTCGAGCAGATCCTCGAGCTGCGGCGGCCGGACGCGCGGGTCGCGGGGGGCCTCTGCGGCGGCCCCGGCGCTGTAGACCAGCTTCCCGTCGACGAAGGCCTGCTCGGTGACGACGCCGTTCACGCTGCTCGAGCGGGCTTCGGCCGTCGTGCCCGGACCGGTGTAGACGAGCTCGCCGTCGTGGTAGACCTCGGCGGTCGAGACCCCGTCCACGCTGCGGACCTGGACGTGCAGGCCCTGCTCGTCGCCAGCGAGGGGCTCCCGGGGGAAGCGGAGGCCGCCGCCGCTGCCGGCGTCCGGGACGAGCTCGGGCAGGGGCGGGAGCGCGACGCCGCCGGCGTCGGCGGGGGACTCGTCCGCGGGCTCCGAGGGCTCGTCCACCGGGGTGGCGCGGGGGTTCGACGCGGCGCCCGCGCCCGTCGCGGGCTCGTCCTCGGTCGTGACGGCGCCGCTGCCGGCGCTGGGCTCAGCGGCGGGGAGGGGGGAAGGGGTCGGGCGGGCGGGCGTCTCGAGGAAGCGGATGCCGGCGACGCGGTCGTTGGCGTACAGCACCTCCGCGCCGTCGACCGACAGCCGGTACCCCTGCTCGGTCCAGCCGAGCAGCGTGCCCTCGACGGTCGTGCCGTCGCCGAGCTCCAGGCGGACGATGAAGGTGTCGGCCGCGGCCGTCGCGGCGAAGGCGAGGACCAGCAGCCAGGGGGTGAAGCGGGTGGACATGACGATCTCCTTGCTCATTGCTACTGCCCCTCCTGGAGCAAGCACCGTACCGCGTCGCGAAGCCCGGAGCCGCGTCGCCGTTGCGTTTCGCTGGGCAATCTTTCCCCGGGACGGATGGGGAATTCTTCCCCGGCGACTCACTCCGGCTCGACATGGGTCCAACCCCGCACGCGTGGGAGGTCCCAGATCGCGAGGCTGCCGTCCTCGAGCCGCAGCAGCAGGCGCCCCTCGTCCGGGCTGACCGCGAGCAGGTAGCCGGTCTGGCTGCTGCCGTCGGCGAGCTCGACCCGCACCAGGGGCGCAGCCGGCGCTCCGGGATCTTCCCCCGACCCGACGTAGAACCCGAGCGCTGCCAGCAGCACGAGGGCGACACCGAGCCACCGCCAGCGCTTCCGGCCTCGGGAGCCGCCCGCCAGCAGCGCGAGCTGCTCGGCGTCGCGGGCCCCCCGCAGCTTCGCGCCGTGGGTCCGCTCCAGCCGCGCGCGCAGGCGCGCGGGCAGGGCCGCGAAGCCCGTCTCCGCGCCGGGCTTGCCCGGGTCGACCAGGACCACGCTGCCATCGACCCGGCGCCACAAAGCCGCCTCCTCGAGCACCCGCCGTCCGAGCCCCGCGGCCTCGAGCGCCGCCAGGCCGCGCAGGGCGTCCTGGGCGGCCCGCAGGGCCTCGGGAGCGGCGAGCCGGGTGGCCCGCAGCGGGCCCCCGTCGGGGCGGGGCTGCGCGTAGAAGGGCAGACCGTCGGCCTGAAGCAGGGCGCTGTGGGGACCGAGGAGCGGCGGGTCCGCGTCCGCGAGGGCCCCGTGCTCGGCGGCGAGGCGCGCGGGGTCGTCCCCGCCGACCCGCAGCAGCACCGCCCGGCCGAGGGCGTCCTCGGCCTCGAGCAGGTCGGGGGCGAGGACGCCGGTGACGAAGAACTCTCCGAGCTCGCGGTGCAGCATCAGATCCCGTGGTGCTTGAGCTTGTGGTACAGGGTCTTGCGGTCGATGCCGAGGAAGCGGGCGGTCTTGCTGCGGTGGCCCTCGAAGTGGGCGAGGGCCCGCTCGATCGCGCGGCGCTCGGCCTGTTCGAGGGTGAGCAGGGCGGGGTCCGCGCTCCCGCCCGCGCCGCCGGCCCCGGCCCGCACCCGCTCGGGCAGATCCTCCGGCAGCACCTCGGGCCCGGCGCAGAGGATCGCGGCGGCCTCGACCGCGTTGCGCAGCTCCCGCACGTTGCCCGGCCAGCGGTGGGCGCGCAGGATCGCGCAGGCCGCTTCAGACAGGCGCAGGCGCTCGCCGCACAGCTCCGCGAGGAAGTCGCGCGCCAGGGTCAGCACGTCGTCGCCGCGCTCGCGCAGGGGTGGCAGCCGCAGCTCGACGACCCGCAGGCGGAAGAGCAGGTCGGCGCGGAAGCTGCCGTCTTCGACCATCGCGTCGACATCCCGGTGGGTCGCGGCGACCAGCCGCACGTCGACCCGGCGGCTGCTGGTCGCGCCGAGGCGCGAGAACTCACCGCTCTCGATGAAGCGCAGCAGCTTGGCCTGGGTGCCCGGCTCGAGCTCGCCGACCTCGTCGAGGAACAGGGTGCCGCCGTCCGCCGCCTCGACCAGGCCCTGTTTGCGGGCGGTCGCGCCGGTGAAGGCGCCCTTCTCGTGGCCGAACAGCTCCGACTCGACCAGGGAGGGCTGCAGGGCCGCGCCGTTCAGGACCACGAAGGCCTCGTGGCGGCGGCGGCTCAGCCGATGCAGAGCGCGGGCGACCAGCTCCTTGCCGGTGCCGCTCTCGCCGAGCACGAGCACGTTGCTGGCGGTCGGGGCGACGCGGGCGAGCTGGGCGAGCACCGCTGTCATCCCCGGGCTGTCGCCGAGGATGGCGGCGGCTTCGCGGCCCGGTCGCAGCTCGCGGCGCAGGGGCCCGGACAGGTTGAGGGTGGCCTTGCCCGCCTCGAGCTCGACGCCCCCCGGGTTGAGAAACACGGCGAAGCGCACGTTGCCGAGGCTCAGGCGGTCGCCGTCGCGCAGCTCGGCCTTGGCGACCGGGACCCCGTTGAGCAGGGTGCGGTTGCGGCTGCCGAGGTCTTCGACCCGGGCGCGCAGGCCGTCGCGCACGAGCCGGGCGTGGCGCCGGCTGACCCCGTCGTCCAGCAGCTGGACCGCGCAGTCGGGGGCGCGGCCCAGGCTGACCTCGGGCGCGTCGAGCAGGTACTCGGTGCCGCGGTTGTAGCCCTCTTCGACCATCAGGCGCCAGCTCGCCATCATTCCTCCCCAAGGGTCCGTGACCGCCCTGTCGGCAAGCAAATGCCGTGCGAAGCCTGCGCGCGTGGGGGCGCGGACCCCTTCGCTGTACATGACGGAGGGGGAAGTTGCGAGCCGGGGAGGCGGAAGAACGGGGGATTCTGTGCCGGTATCTCCGGCTGGTCCTTGAGATGCGGCGACACACGCTTATCCTGTAGGGGCTCTAGAGAATCTGCTCCGCCATCTCCGGGAACGGGACCTGATGGAATTCCGCACCCTCCACCGCAAGAAACAGTTCTGGCGTATCGAGCGCGATGGGCTGCACCACCGCGTCACCTTCGGACGCATCGGCCGCGAGGGCCGCGAGCTGTTGCGGGAGTTCGAGACGGAAGAGCAGTCCGAGCGGGTCTTCGCCAAACGCGTCGACGCGATGCAGGAGAAGGGCTACGAGCTGGTCGAGAGCTCCGAGCCGGCGGCGCCCGACTCCGCGCCGGTGATCGAGCTCGACCTGCCCGGGGAAGAGGTCGCCCCCGACCCCTACGATGCGCCCGCTGGCGATTCCTATGCGGCCGAGCCGACCGAAGCCGCCGCAGACCCCTACGCCGACGCCGAGCCCGACCCCTACGCGGCCTACGCCGACTACGACGAGGGCGGGGACGCCCCGGTCGAGGAGCAGTACTCCGACGAACACTACTCCGAGGAGTACTCGACCGAGGAGTATCCCGACGAGGAGCCCGCGGCTCCTGGCTACGCTACCGCGCCCGCCGAGGAGTCGTACGAGGAGGTCGACGAGGCCGGCTCTTCCGACGAGACCTCGGAAGAGGAGTCGTACGAGCAGGACCTGTACGCCGACTTCCGAGGCGATGAGTCCCAGGACGAAGAGGACGAGATCGAGCGGGCCCTCGCCGAGGAAGAGCAAGACACCCCGGCCCTCCCGGACGACATCGAGCTCGAGCTCGCCTCGGCGTATTCACTGCTGCCGCCCGCGCAGCGCCTGGCCGTGCAGCTCTTCGCCCTGTTCGACAGCCAGATCGACCTGCGCGTGCTCGGGGTCCTGACCAAGCAGGACAGCCTGCCGGCCCGTTTCGCCAAGGCGGACAAGGCGACCTGCCGGGCGGCCGTCACCGCCCTGGTCGAGACAGGCCACCTCAACGTGCTCGACGAGGAGCTCTACAGCATGGGCTTCGGGCTCGCGAGCGAGCTCGAGAAGATCTGGGCCGCGATCGCCGCCGACACCTTCGACTTCGAGCGCAAGAACGCGCGCCTGGCGATGCTCGAGACCTACGCCGACCTCGCGAACTGGTTCTGCCACACGCTGAAGAGCGGCCATATCGAGACCGCCCTCGGCCTGTTCGATCGCCGCCAGCAGGCTCTCGAATCCGCCGCCGAGCTCGCGATGGAGATCGAGGCCTACACCCCGGCGCGGCTGATCCTCCAGGCCCTGAACCTCCACGGCGAGCTGCGCTCCGACCCGTCGGTGCGGCAGCTGTTCCGGCGCTGCAGGGAGTGGCTGGAAGAGACCGGGCTGCCCGACCTCGAGAGCGAGCGCGGAGAGGTCTGGCTGTTCCTCCTGCAGGCCGATGTCGAGGCCCTGCTCGCGGCGGGCAGCGACACCTCCGTCGCCGAGCTGGACAGCCTGATCGCGCGGGTCAAGGACCAGGCGGCGCCGTCGGCGCAGAAGGTGCTCGGCTGGTCCTACAATCAGCACGGCACGCTCTCCCGCGAGGCCGGAGACTACGACGCCGCCCGGGCCTGGTTCGGCCTCGCCATCGAGGTCCACAAGGGCCTGCGCGAAGAGAAGGGCCTGACGGCGAGCTACCACCAGCTCGCCGAGATCGAGCGCCTCGAAGGCCGCCTCGACCAGGCCGAGGCCTGGCTCGAGGCCTGCGCGGCGATCGAGACCCGGCTGCAGGACTCCGCGGGCATGGCGCGTACCTGCGAGCAGCTCGGCCGGCTGGCCGAGGCGAAGGGGAACTTCACGACCGCCGAGCGGCACCTCAAGGACTCGGTGCGCATCAAGTTCCAACGCGGCGACCGGGCCGGCCTGCTGTCGAGCTACCGTTCCCTCGGCAACGTCGCCTTCCGCCAGCGCAAGCTCGACGAGGCCGAGGACTGGTACAAGAAGGCCCAGGAGATCAGCGAGGCCCTCGGCGAGACCGACGGCCTCGTGCCGATCTACCGCCGGCTCGGGCGCGTCGCCCTCGAGCAGGGCAACTTCGCCGACGCCGAGAAGTTCTTCCGCTACGCCCTGCAGCAACGCAGCGGCGACCGCACGGAGATGGCGAAGGGCTACCACCTGCTCGGCACCGCCGCGCTGGTCGGGGGCAAGCTCGCCGACGCCGAGCAGAGCTACCGGCTGGCCCTCGCCATCCTCGAGGCCCACGGCAGCTCCCGGGAGCTCCTCGCGGTGCTGTTCGAGCTCGCCGCGCTCGCCGAGATGCGCACCGCCACCGAGGACGCGGAAAAGTGGCACGCGCGCTTCGACGAGCTGTGCGCGAAGATCTCCGAGGTCGAAGGCGGCCAGCCCGACGAGGTCGCCCTCGACAGCGTGATCCAGGCGATGGGCACCTTCCCGCGCACCGTCAACCAGGCGACCAGCGCGGCCCTCGAGACCCTCGGCATCCTGTCCGACCGGCTCGGCACCGACCAGGTTCGCGAGCGCTGGCGCGCCCAGCTCGGCGAAGAGCTGCCAGAACCCTTCGCCGCGCAGCTGCTCCAGTCTCGCCGTGGCTGATCCGGTCGCCGCGCTGCACGGCGCGATCGACGTCGCCGCCGCCGAGCTCGCTTCCCTGCACGCCGAGCGCCTGCAATGCCGACGCGGCTGCGCCGACTGCTGCCGCGACGGTCTGACCGTGTTCGCGGTCGAGGCCGAGCGCATCCGGGCCGCCCACCCCCGGCTGCTGGCCGAGGGCCGCCCGCATCCGCCGGGGGCCTGCGCCTTCCTCGACGACGAGGGGGCCTGCCGGGTCTATGCCGTCCGCCCCTACGTGTGCCGCACCCAGGGCCTGCCCCTGCGTTGGCTCGACCGCGACCCGCAAGGGCGCCCCGTCGAGTACCGGGACATCTGCCCGCTCAATGAGGAGGGCCCCCCGCTGGAGTCCGTGCCGGCGGAGGACTGCTGGACCCTCGGCCCGGTCGAGGAGGCCCTGGCGGAGCTCCAGGCGGCCGCTCCGGGCCCGGCGCGGATCGCGCTACGAGCGCTGTTCGCCGAGGGCGTGACGGGACGTGAAGCGCAGCCCGCACAGCTTGGCGATGGCGAGGAAGAAGCGCGGGACGCGGGCCGCGAGCTCGCGCTCGACGGCGGGCAACCAGGCGAGGTCGGCGAGCTCGTCGTCGGTGCCGACGACGATCGGCAGCATCGCCGAGCCGTCGTCGAGGGCCCGGAAGGTGCGGTTGATGCCGGGCCGGAAGTGGGCGAGGTCGAAGGGCCCGAGCTCGACTGAGCGCTCGCAGTCGTCACCCCACACCACCTCGTAGCGCCCCTGCACGACCAGGAACAGCTCGTCGCTGCGGGTGTGGACGTGCGCGGCGGGTCCGTTCCCCGCCGGCGTGCGCGCGAGCGCGACGCAGAACCGCTCCGGCCCCTGCAGGGCGTGCCGCATCCCGGGCCGCCCCCCGGCCTTCGGGCCGACCAGCAGGAACAGGTCGCGCGGGCTGAGCTGCTCGACGAAGGCGCGCGGCGCGAGGTTCAACAGCCCCCGGCGGCGCAGCGGACGCAGGGCCGCGAAACGCGCGACCTGCAGGGCGTGGGCGAGGGTGTGCTCGATGCTCGCGACGATCAGCGACACGATCACGCTGTCGCGCCCCTCGAGGTTGGTCACCCGGCGCGGCACGCCGGCCGGCACCAGGCAGCAGTCCCAGGGCTCGAGGACCACCTGCTCGCTGCCGGCGATGACGGCGAAGCGGCCGTCGACCGCGAGCAGCACCTCATGGGTGCGCGAAGGCGGGCGCTGGGGGGAAGCGGCCCCGGCGGAGAAGCCCGCGACCCGCACGAGCAGCTCGATGTCGTCGTCGAGCTCGGCCTGGATCGCGGCCTCGCTGCCCGTCGGGCCGAACAGCGTCGCGCTGGCCACGCCCTCGCGGCGCCAGGGCTCGACCTCCGCGAAGCGGGCGATGGTCGGACCCGGGATGGCGATCGGGCGGAGCAGGCCGGAGCCGGATGCGGTGGCGCTGGGCATCGCTAGCCCTGGTTCTCGTGCATCCCGAACTCGGCGCCGCCCTGGAGGCCGGCCCGGATCCTGGTCTTCGTGCGCATGTGTGGTCCTCCTTCTGTCGGGGAATGTGTAGCAAAATCAGTGCCGGCGACGCAAACGCTTCCCACGAGGGACTTCGCGGGAACGCGACGTGGCAGGGCGCGAATTATGCGTTTCGTTGGGACGTATGTGGGTCGAATGGGGCGGCCTACCTCACCACCCCCGCGAGCGCCTCCAGCCGCTCGACCCACGCGCGCGGCAGGGCCTCTTCCCCGGGCAGGGCGGCCGCCACGTCCCGCGCGCTCTCCACGGCCCCCCGCGCGGTCTCCGGGACCTCGGCGGCCAGCGCTGCCTCGCCGAGCTCGATCAGCGTCTGCCACAGGCGCAGGCCGGGCTCTCGCCGGTCGCGGGCGCGATCCCACAGGCGCCGCGCGAGCTCGGCCCGGGCGTCGTGCTCGGCGAGCAGCTCGGCGCTCGCGCCGCGCCGGGCGATCGAGGTGGCGAGGCGGGTACGGACGGTGAAGATGTCCTCCCACAGCTGCTCGTCGTCGGGGCTGTAGGCGGCGAGCTGGCTCGCGCTGCGCAGGGCCTCGCGGTAGGCTCGCTCGGCTTCGTCCCAGGCTTCCTCCTGGACCGCGAGGGCGCCGAGCTCCAGCAGCGCGCCGAACAGGCTCAGGCGTTGGGACATGCGCTCGGGGTGGGCGAGGTCGAGGAAGACGGAGAGCGGGTCGCCGTGCAGGTCGGGCATCACCCCCAGGCGCAGCATCCACTTGGCGAGGGAGCCCTGGGCCTCGAGGATCCGCTCGTGCAGGGCGACGCTCTCGGCGTACAGCTCCCGCGCCTCGCGCAGGGCCCCGGCTTCGGCGCGCAGGCGGCCGTGCTGCTGCAGCGTCGCGGCGAGCCGCTGCAGCTCGCTCGAGGCGGCGTCCTCCCGGGCTGCCAGCGGACGGAGCAGGGCGATGGCGGCCGCCGAGTGGGCGAGGGCCCGCGCGGAGTCCCCGCTCCGTTGCGCGAGCTCGGCCAGCTCGGAGCGCACCAGGGCGAGCTGGGAGCGGGCCTCGAGGCTGTCCGGCCCCGTGAGATGGCGTTCGTACAGCTCCCGCGCGGCCTCGAGCTCGGTCTGTGCCCGCGCATCGCGGCCTTCGAGCTTCCACAGCTGCTGCCCGTAGCGGAAGCGGGTCAGCGCGGTGACCATCGTCGACTCGCCGGCGACCAGGTCGACCTCCCGCAGCTCTTCCCAGCCGGCCATCGCGACGTCGAGGACGCGCCGCGCCGCGGCCCGCGAGCGCTCGTCCCCGCGCTCGAGGAGCTGGGCGCTGATCTCGCCGGTGACGTTGTCGAGGGCGCTCTGGGCGATGCTCCCGCGCTGCTCCGCCCGCGCCCGGGCCTCCTCGACCGCGTCCCTCTGGCGCTGGATCTCGGCGGCGTCGGCCTTGATCTGCAGGGCCTGGCTGTCGACGATGTCCTTCTCCCGGGCGATCGCCTGGCGCATCCCGTTGACGACGTACAGGCCGATGGTCAGGCCGAGCACGAGGGCGCACAGGGCGATGGCCAGGCCGACCCGCAGCCGCCGGCGCGAGACCTCCTGGCGCTTCAGGCGGCGTCGCTCGCGGTGGATGTCCAGGTCGAGGGCGGCGCTGTCCTGCAGGCGCGAAGCGTGGCTCTCCGCCAGGCCGAGGTCGCCGAACTGCAGGGCCGCGCGGGCGTAGGCCTCGGAGGCCTGCTGGCCGCCGCGCAGGGCCTCGGGATTCTCCGGCCACAGGGTGCGGGCCTGGGCGAAACCCGCGACGGCCGAGGCGAAGCCGTCGTAGAGGGCGTTGCGCTCGCCCGGGGCGGCCTTCGCCAGGCGGGTCCGGCAGCGGGCGAGGCGGGCGGTGGCGGCGCCGGAGATCAGCAGGCTCTCGCGGTGCTCGAGGTAGGTGCGCAGCTCCTCCTGGAAGGCCTGCACGGTCGGGTGGCGGTCGCCGGGCGCGGCGGCGAGGGCGCGCCGGCAGGTCGTCCGCAGGTCTGCCGGCCAGCGCTTGTCGAAGGCGGGCAGGCGGCCGTCGGCGGCGTGCAGCATCACCTCCTGGAAGCTGTCGTCCCAGTGGGGCGGCTGGCCGTACAGGATCTCGTAGAGGATCGCCCCGAGCAGGTAGATGTCGGTCCAGGGTCCGATGTCCTCGCCGCGGCCGTTGGCGAGCTCGGGGGCCATGTAGCTCGGCGTGCCGCAGAAGCTCCGGATGCTCGAAGCGTGGCGCAGCTTGCCGCTGTGCTCCGCGTCGCCCCAGGCGACCGCGAGCCCCCAGTCCATCACCAGGACCTCGCCGTAGCTCCCGATCATCACGTTCTCGGGCTTGAGGTCGAGATGCACGATCGAGCGGCTGTGGGCGAAGGCGACCGCGTTGCTGACCTGGAGCAGGGTCTCGAGCTGGAAGACGAGCTCATCCGGGCCGCTGGCGGCCAGGCGCTCCGACCACGGCTGGCCTTCGATCAGCTTCATCGCCATGTAGGGCTCGCCGCGCTCGGTCGACAGGAGGTCGTAGACCGGCGGGATGTTCGGATGCTCGAGGCGCCCGCTGACGAAGGCCTCGGCGAGGAAGTCCTGGCCGGCGGCGCAGTATTCCTCGAGGTTGGAGAGACCTTCGCCGAGAATGCGCTTGACCGCGACCACGCGGTCGAGGCTCTTCTGGCGGCAGCGGTAGACGATGCCCATGCCGCCGCGGCCGATCTCGTCGAGCTCTTCGTACGGCTCGGCGGCGGGCTGGTCCATCATCAGGTCGGCGACCGAGATCACCGGCCGGTAGGTCGCGCTCGCCCGCAGGCTCGCCCAGTCGGGGTCGCGGCCCAGCGTCCGCTCGCAGCTCTGTCGCAGGCGCTCGTCCACGGGAGGCTCCAGATGCGTGCGCCTCCGCGAAGAGCAGGCGCACCGGGGGCGTCAGTGTAGCAGACCGGGCTCCGGCGGCGTGCCGAAGCGCTCCCGGAAGGAGGGCCAGAAGTCCGGGTCGACGGCCGGCGCGGCGAAGCGCAGGGTCGGATCGCGCAGGGCACGGGTCGCGTCGTAGGCCCGCACGTCCTCCTCCCTCAAGGCGACGCGGAAGGCGTGGTAGATCTTCAAGCCGAGGGCGATGCCCCGCTGCCTGCCGCGCGCCCGGATCTTCCGCGAGTAGTCCGCGTCCGCCCAGAAATAGGTCTCGCCGGGCCGCTCGAGGAAGCCTCCGACCGCGTCGTACAGTCTCCGGTCGGTCAAGGTGCACCAGCCCCCGACCGGCCCGAAGTCGAGCGTCGGCCCGCCAGGGTACGCGACACGCACCGACCGCCGCTCCGGCAGCCGCCCCCCGTCGGTGAAGCGGTCGGCGTGCACGTCCGCGCCGAGGTAGCCGAGGATCGGCAGGGACAGGTAGATCCGGAGCATGTCGCGCACGAGGCCTGGCGGGAAATGCAGCACGTCGTCGTCGACCTGCAGCAGGAAGTCCCCCCCTGCCTCGCGGGCGCAGGCGGCCAGCGCGTTGATGCCGATGTTCTCGCCGTGCAGGAAGACCCGCAGCCGCGGCACCCGCGGCGCGAGCGCTTCCAGCCAGGCCCGCGTGCCGTCCGTCGAGGCGTTGTCCCAGACCAGGATCTCGGTGCGCGGGCCGGTCGCGGCGAGCAGGGAGAGCAGGCCCTCGCGCAGGTAGGGCAGCCGGTTGAAGGTCGGCAGCAGCACCGAGACCCGCGCCTGCGCGACCTCCTCCGGAGGCACCTCCCGGCGCGGCGCGCGCAGCAGGAGCCGGCGTTTGAAGGGCCGGCGGTACCAGCGTTTGAAGCGGCGGAACCAGGTCGACATCCGAGGGCCTCAGCGATCGAGGGAGGCGTCGGCGAGCAGGGCCCGCACCTCCGGCCGGCGGTAGAACAGCCAGGCGCGCAGCCGCCGCTTCCAGGCCAGCCGGCGCCCGGTCACCAGGTTGAGGGTGGCGGCCTCGAAGTGCCACATCAAGGGCGCGAGCTCCTCGAACTCCAGCCAGCGCACCGGCAGCCCCCGCTCCTCGCAGTAGCGCTGGATCGGCACCGCGCAGTCGACGTACCGCCCGTCCTCGAAGCTCGCGTGGTCGAAGCGCTGGCCGTGGGCCTCGAACAGCGAGCGGTGGAAGACCGCGCAGTGGCTCAGGAGCCGGCGCTGTGCCCGGCGCTTCCGCCGCCGCCGGCGCTTGCGGGCGAGGTTCCAGCGGGTCCAGGGGGAGAGCGGGAGCAGCAGCCGGTCCTCGGTCGCGAGCAGCCGGTCACGGTCGAGGTCCGCGTGGCCGAGCAGGGTCTGCAGCCAGCCCTCGGCGCGCACGTAGGTGTCGCTGTGCAGGATGCAGATCCACTCCCCGGTCGTCCGCGCCAGGCCCTCCTGCAGGCCGTTGTTGTGGGTGGCGGGGCGGAGGGGATTCTCGACCAGCTCGATCCAGGGCAGCGCGCGCAGGTAGGCCAGGGACTCGTCCGCGGAGCCGTTGTCGACCACCACGCACTGGGCGTCCAGCCGCGTGTAGCGCCGCAGGGAGCGCAGGCACAGCCGGGTCTGGCGCGGGGTCTTGTAGTTGCAGAGCAGGATCGAGACGCTCGGCGTCACAACGCGACGCCCTCGGGCAGCGCGCGCTTGCGGACGAGGAAGTCGCCGAGGGCGAGGAACTCGACGCCGGAGCCGTGGAACATCGCGAGGCAGTCCTCCGGCGTGCAGACGATCGGCTCGCCGCGCCGGTTCAGGGAGGTGTTGATCACGCAGGGCACGTCGGTGCGCTTGTAGAACTCCTCGATCACCTTCCTGAAGCGCGGGTTCTGCTCGGCGCGGACGTACTGGGGCCGGGCCGAGCCGTCGACGTGGGTGATCTCGGTCAGCTTCTCCTGCCAGGCCTTCTTCACCCCGAAGGTCACCGTCATGTGCGGCGCATCGTGGGCGTTGTCGAAGATGTCCGGGCCGTGCTCGGCGAGCACCGAGGGGCAGAAGGGCCGCCAGGTCTCGCGGAACTTGATGCGCTTGTTGATGTCCTGGGTCATGCCCTTGTGCGCCGGGTGGCCGAGGATCGAGCGGTTGCCGAGCGCCCGCGGACCCCACTCCATCCGCCCCTGGTACCAGGCGACCGGGTTCCCCGCCGCGAGCAGGGCGGCGACGGTGGCCGGCATGTCCCCCGGCTCCTCGAAGGGGATGCGGAAGCGCTCGAGGGCCGCGCGGCAATCCTCCTTACCGTAGGCCGGCCCGAGGTAGACCTGCTCGCCGGGCACGATCGGCTCCCCGCGCTGGGCCGCGACGTACAGGGCCGCCCCGAGGGAGGTGCCGCCGTCCCCCGCGTTCGGCTGCACGAACAGCTCGTCGACCAGCGGGTGCTCGGTCAGCTTGCGGTTGAGCACGACGTTGAGGGCGCAGCCGCCCGCGAGGCAGAGCTTGCCGGTCTCGCGCAGCACGTCGCCGAGGTGGTGCTCGATCAGGTGCAGGCTGCAGCGCTCGAAGAGCGCCTGGGTCGCGGCGGCGATGTCGGTGTAGGGCGCCTCGATGGCGCTGCCTTCGCGGGGCGGGCCGAGCATCTCGACCAGGGCGTCGGAGAATAGCGACTTGCCGCGCCAGCCGCTGCGCCGGCTGGTGTCGACGTAGTCGCGGTGGATGCGGTAGGTGCCGTTGGCGAAGCGCAACAGCCGCGAGACGTCGACCTTCGAGGCATCGCCGTAGGGGGCCATGCCCATCAGCTTGTACTCGCCGTTCAGGGCGCTGAAGCCGAGGAACTCGGTCATCGTCGAGTAGAAGTGGCCGAGGGAGTCGGGCTTGTACACCTCGTGCAGCTTCTTGATGTCGCGGCCCTCGCCGACCGCGAAAAGCGTCGTCGCGAGCTCGCCGACCCCGTCGAGGGTGGCGATCGCGGCGCGCTCGAAGCCCGAGCAGTAGAAGGCCGAGGCGGCGTGGGCGAGGTGGTGCTCGACCGGCACGACCTCGGCGTTGGTGATGCCGAGGGTGGCGAGGCTACGCTCGAGCTTCTTCTCCCGCTTCTTCTGCCGCCGCAAGGGGTCGAGGGCCGAGCGCAGGGCCTTGGTCGGGCGGCGGCGCAGGGTGTGGCGCAGGTAGCGCCAGCGGTGGGCGAGGATCGCGTCGCGCGACCAGGGGAAGGCGACGAGCTCGACGTCCTTCGGCTCGATGCCGGCTTCCTTCAGGCAGTAGGCCGCCGCGTGCACGGGGAGCTGGCCGAAGCCGTGCTTCTTGCGCGTGAAGCGCTCCTCGTCGGCGGCGGCGACGACCTTTCCGTCGATCACGAGGGCGGCCGAGACGTCGTGGGTGACCGGGTGCAGACCGAGAATGATCATGGGGTCCTCTGGGGCAGGCGGCGGCGCGAGGGCAGCACCCTACCACATGGACGGCGGCGGGGGAATCGTGGGGACGCTTCTCTGTGTCTGCGCGTGGGTTGCCCAATTCGCCTTGCGTGGAGCGGCGGCCGACCATAGGCTGGGAATCGGAACCCAAGTTCTTGTATGCACAGGAGATGTGCGATGTCAGACCAAGCGTCTCCGGCCGATGAGAGCACGGGCGAGACGATCCGCGCCAGCTACCTGAAGAAGAAGTCCGACAAGAAGCAGTTCGGCACCGGGAAGAAGTACCGGGTCGCGTTCAAACGCCCGGCCGAGATCCTCTCCATCGACTGGCCGGCAAGGGCCGAGGCGGGGTATCCGGTCGAGATCGAGGTGGTCACCCGGGGGCTGTCCGAGGGGGCAGAGCTCACGCTCGAGATCGTGCCCCAGGGGGCCGGGGAGACCGACACGCTGACGGTTCCCGTCGAAGCGGGCAAGGCGAAGACGACCTGGACGCGGAGCTTCGCGCCGAGCGATCCGCCGCCGGCCTCACGCTTCGTGTGCACGGCGCGCGCGGGCAAGGCGACGAAGACCAGCACCCCCCTCGCCTTCATCGCGACGTTGCAGCTCCGGTTGTGCACCGACGCGGGGGAGGTGCTCCCGAACGTCGCCTGGACGATGCTCATCGGCAGGGAGAAGCAGTCCGGTGTCTCCGACGGCGAGGGCGTCTTGATCTGCCCGGTGCATCCGGCGACCGCTTCGTGTGAGCTGCGCTTCGAGTGCGACGTCGGCTTCGGGCCGGAGGAGTTTCGACGCAAGCTCGAGATCGCGCCGGTCCCGGCAGCCTGACAACCGAAGAGGACGCACATGCACGACACGGCCGTCGGGATCGCGAGCGAGGCGAGCACCGCGATCGGGAAACAGCTCAAACGCCTGCCGCGCTGGGCGAAGCGCAAGATCATCGACTCGCGGGAGGACTTTCCGCCGCCGCTGGAAGAGGATGAGTGGTTTCCGACCCGCCCCAAGGCGGTGCTGAGGAACGTCCGCGAGCAAGGGCTGCTCCCCGATCCGGACGATCCTGCACCCATCAACGTGTCCGGTCCGCTGGTGATGCGGGTCACGCCCGGGGTGCAGACCGACGTCCACGTCCCGACCTTCAAGAACACGGGCATCACCCGCCTGCATCTCGCCTGGCAGCCGAGCGAGGCGAAATCCGCCGAAGACCACCGCCGCTCAAGGTACCACACCAACAAGGAAGTCTACGCGCGGGACAGCGCCGACTACCCGAACTCCGCCGCCCTGGACCGCTTCTACTGTATGTTCCGGGAGCTGAAGCACTTCGTCGGTGAAGAGCAGGTGCCCCGGCCCTCGCCGGTCAAGATCCACTACGCCATCAAAGATCTGCAGGGCAAGCTCTCGACCTTCCGCTTCTACCTCCTCGCCCGGAACGAGCCGCACTGGCTGTGCGCCTGGGAACCGAACGAGATCGACGCCCTCAAGGCCCGGCTCAAGGGCGGGCCCGGGAATCTCGATGGCGGCGCCCATGCCTTCGAGGAGGACTTCAGCGGCCACTTCGACACGTTGAAAGGGCGCGGCGGCTGGACGATCAA
>JAUIEM010000062.1 GCA_030428695.1 bacterium | reverse complement strand
GGCGGTGGCGGCGCAGGAGGCCTTCCGGCAGCGCGGTGATGCTGGCTTCTGGCGCTTCTCCGACCTGCTGTTCGACCGCCCCGGCGCGCTCGATCGTGAGGCGTTGCTCGCGGCGGGAGCGCAGCTTCTCGTTGAGCTTGTCGTACAGCCCGTCGAGGCGCGCGCGCAGCTCGCTGTCCTCGAAGCGTGCGACCAGGGCGACCGTGCCCTCGCGGGCCTCGTCGTACTTGAGCAGGCAGTAGTCGAGGAAGCCGGGGAGGTCGTCCTCCTGCCACTTCCACGGGTAGCGCCCGACCCGTTCCGAATACATGAAGACGAGCACGACCGCGATCAGCAGCACCAGGAAGCAGAGGCGCCGGATCAGGCGGGCGAGGAAGCTCGGTTTGCGGGCCATCGGTGATTCCTCCACAGACTCGACCTGATGATACTCCATCCCCCCGTCAGATGCAGACGCGCGTCCGTCCGATCCAACCCTTGGCGGATGTCTGCGTACACACGGGAAGACACCATCACGGAGCCGTCATGCGAACCACCCTCCTCCTGCTCCTGCTCGCCCTGTCCACCGTCGCTCAGGACCGGGGCGCGCTGTTCGACAACGCCGTGCGCCGCATCGAGCGCGAGTTCTACGACCCGGGCTACGTGCGCGACACCCTGCCGGGGCTCGCCGCGCGCTTCCGCGCCGAAGCGCGGGCCGCCGACAGCTACGACGCGGAGCTCGCCGTGATCCAGACGATGCTCGCGGAGATCCCGGCCAGCCACGTCGCGCTGTGCGAGTCCTACACCCACGACGCGACCTACGCGCTGCTCGATGGCCGCCAGGCGCCGACCCTCGGCGTGGTGCTGACCGTCGTCGACAGCGGCTTCTACGTGCGCAGCGTGTTGCCCGGCGGTCCGGCGGCGCGGGCCGGGCTGCTGCGCGGCGACCGGGTGCTCGCGATCGACGGCGTGCGCACCGAGCAGAGCCCGCGCATCGAGTGGCGCAGCGACGACCCGTGGCTGCCCGACACCCCGGCCCACCTGCTCGCCTGCGAGGAGGGCGAGCGGGTGCGCTTCCGCATCGCCCGTCGTCCGGGGGAGGAGCGGGAGCTCGTCGTCGAGGCGGGGCTCTACTCCCTCGGCGAGGCGACCGACGCGAGCGCGACGGTCTTCGAGCGCGGCGGGCACAGGCTCGGCTACCTGCACCTCGACTACATCTACCAGGGGGCCGACTACCGGCTGGCACGGCGGCTGCGCCGCGAGCTGGAGGGCTGCGCCGGCCTGGTCCTCGACCTGCGCGGACGGGGCGGCGTCGAGCGCACCTCGAACCGCATCATCAGCTACCTCAGTGGCCCCCGCGCCCTGTGGCACGGCCCGATCGTGCTGCTGATCGACGTCAACACGCGCAGCGCCAAGGAGCTGATCGCGCATCGCCTCCAGGCCTCGGGCCGCGCGCGCACCGTCGGCCAGAACACGACCGGGGCGGTGCTGTACTCGCGCAGCTTCTCGATCGGAGAGGGGGCGTACATCATGCTGCCGGTCGGCGAGGTGCCCTACTACAGCGACGTGCTCGAGGCGGTCGGGGTCGCCCCCGACGTCCCGGTCGAGGTCGAGCTGGCCTACGCGGCGGGCGCCGACCCGATCCTCGACGCGGGCCTGCGCGAGCTCGAGGCGGCGCTCGGCTCGTGGGTGGACTGACGGCCGGGCTTCCGACCGAGTCCGATTCCGAGTCCGGGTCCCCGCTTCCGATGCCGACTTCGACTTCCGCTCAGCTCCTGCCGCGGAAGCGGGCGCGCAGCCACAGCCAGGCCCGGCGCAGGCGGCCAGGGAGGGGCGGAGGCTGGGGCGCGGGCTCCGGCGTCGCGGCTTCCTCCTGCACGGCCTCCGGGGCCGCGTCCGCCTCGAGCTTCGCCTCGCGCCAGGCGCTCGAGCCGCGCGGCGGGGGCAGGGGCTGAGGCGGGGCGGCAGGCGCCTTCAGCTCGAAGGCGCGGACCGCCGCCCGGGTGGTCGAGCGGCGCAGGCGGAGCGGGCTGCTCTTCGGCAGCGGGCGCTCGTAGAGCCAGCTCTCGAGGTCGTCGGCGAAGGCGGACGCGCTGGTGTAGCGCCGGTGCAGGGGCTTCTCGAGAGCGCGCAGGCAGATCGCCTCGAGCACCTCGGGGGTGTCCGGGGCGAGGCTGCGGGGCGGCAGGGCGGGCTCCTTGAGCAGCGAGGCGAGGGTGGCGACCAGGGTCTCGCGCTCGTGGGGCGGTGTGCCAGTCAGCATCTCGTAGAGGATCGCCCCGAGCGCGAAGACGTCGCTGGCCGGACACAGCTTGCGCTCGGTGGCCCGGGCCTGCTCGGGCGCCATGTAGGCGGGCGTCCCGACCGCGATGCCGAAGGCGGTCACGCGGGCGTCGACCAGGGGGTTCTTCGCCGAGCCGAAGTCGATCAGGCAGGGCTTGCCCTGCTTGTCGAGGAGGATGTTCGACGGCTTGACGTCGCGGTGCACGATGCCCCGCTTGTGGGAGAAGTGCAGGGCGCGGGCGACCCGGCTCAGGCAGTAGACCAGGTAGCGCAGCTCCGCGGCGCGCGCGTCGAGCACCTTGCCGAGGTCCGAGCCGGCGATGTGCTCCATCGCGTAGTAGCACAGCTCCTCGCCACCGCCCCAGGCCTCGGGGATGCGGCGGGTGCCCGCGTCGAGGATCGTGACGATGTGCTCGTGCCGCAGCTTGCCGATCGCCCGCACCTCGCGCAGAAAGCGCTGGCGCTCGTGCTTCTGGGCGCCGCGGTGCAGGACCTTGAGCGCGACCGGCGTCTCCCGCTCGGTCCACCGCGCGCGGTAGACCTTCCCGTTCGCGCCCTCGCCGAGCAGTTTCTCGATTTGATACTCGGGGAGAAGCGCGCGCAGCTGGTCGCGCTCGGAGGGCGGCGGCGTCGAGGGCTGCGTCGGGGCCTCGGGCTCGACCCGCGCCTGGCGCCGCCAGGCCTGGCTGTCCGGGGCTTTCAGTCTCCGGGGAAGGCGTCGGCTGGGGCGGGGGCGGGTGGCGAGCATGGCCTTCTCCTCGAGCGGCTCCGGTGGCGGTCCGGGCGGGGCTCCACCCTGACGCCGCAAAGCTCGTGCCCAATGTCGGTTCGCGCAGCCATGGGGGATGGAGGAGCTCCGGCCGCGCGCCTTTCTCGGAATGGAACACCCCGGCCCCCCGCGGGCTGATAGCATGGAGGCGTGAACCGCCCATCCGCGATCTCCTCCCGCTTCGTCGCGGCCCTGCTCTGGACCCAGGTCCTGCTCGCCGGCTGCCTGCTGCTCGCCTCCTGGCTGCCCGCGCGCGCCTTCGCGCCCGGGAGCTTTCTCGCCAGCAGCGCCGCGCTCGGCGCCTTCGCGGTCTGGGTGCTGTGGCCGGCGAGCTTCGACCGGCGCGGGGGCTACGGCGTCGAGGCGTGCGTGTGGGCCGCCCTGTTCGCCCCCTGGCTGGTGTTCGGCGCACGCTTCGCGGCCGAGGATGGAGGGCTCGCGCCGGCGCTGCTGTGGCTGGCGGCCGACCTCGTCCTGCTCGCCGGCCTCGGCCGCCTGTGCAGGACCCGCCCGCGCGGACGGCGCGCGGTGCTGGTGGCGGTCGTGACAGCAGGGGTCCTGTGGCCGGCGCTCGCCACCGCCGCCGCCGACCTCGAGCTGGTCCGTCTGCCAGCGCGCTTCGAGCTCCTCTGGCTGCGCGACGCGACCGCCTGGCCGCGGGGGGCCGCGTGGGCCTGGTGGGGGGGAGAGCTGCTGCTCGGCCTGCTGCTCTGGCTGCCGGGACGCGGCCCGCGCGCCGTCGGCCTCGCCGCGGCCGGCCTGCTCGCCCTGTGCCTGGGCGCCGGGGGCGAGGCCGCGCCGGCCCTGCGGGTCGAGCTGCGCTCGTTGCTCGACGGCAGCTTCCGGCCGGGGGAAGGCGCGGGCATGCTCGTCGACATCGAGACCGAGACCCGGGTGCACGGCGCGCTCCTCGTCTCCGAGGGGGAGAGCAGCTACGGCCTGCCCCTCGACCTGCCCGCTGGCGCGCGCCGCACCCTGACGCTGCCCTTCGTGCCCCAGGGCCACCTCGGCGAGCTCGCCTACGCCTTCCTGCCGGCGGGGGCTTCCCAGGCGCTGCCGGTCCGTCCCCGGACGGCCCCGCGCTGGGAGAGCCTCAACCCGAACCAGAGCCTGCTCGGGCTGTGCGGCATGCCCTGTCCCGAGGTCCTGCGCGCCGAGCGCCAGGTGCGCGTCGAGGCCGCGGAGCTGCGCCACGACCCCGCCGGCTGGCTGCTCGGCGGCCTCGACGTGCTGCTGTGCGGGGCCGAGCCGGGCCGCGCGCTGCCGCGGGGGGTCGAGGCCTGGGTCGCGCGGGGCGGGCTGGTGCTGGTCTTCGCCGAGGTCGGGGCGCTGCTCGAGGGCCGCCTCGGCGCGGACTTCCCCTGGCGCGACACCTCCCTGCCCGGGCTGCGCGAGGCGCCGAGCGGCCTCGGCGCCTACCTGCGCTACGCCGGGACCGGCGGTGAGGAGCTGCGGAGCTGGCTGAGCGCCCGGGTGCGGGTGGCGCGCCAGCGGCGCACCCTGCGGGCGAAGCGTATGTACCTGGCCTGGCGCGGTCTGTTGCGGGAAGGCGCCCTGCCGCAGCCGCTGCCGGCGAGCTTCGCGGGGGCGCTGCCGGTGCTCGCGGCGCTGCTGCTCGCCGCGACCGCCCTGATCGCGCTCGCCGGCCGTGCGCGGCTGCGCACGGCGACCTGCGCGGCGGGGCTCGGCGCGCTCGGGCTGATCAGCTGCCTGGTCTGGGCGGCGACCCTGCCGGCGGGCTGGGCGACCGTCAGCGAGGCCCGGGTGCGGGTCAGCAGCGCCGGCAGGCCGGGTGCGGTCGACTTCCTCGCCTTCGCCTGCAACCCCGACCGCGTCGAGCGTCCCCTGGCGGTCGAGCTGCCGCCGGGGCTGGTCAGCCCGGTGCTCGCCCGCGCCAGCGACCACGCGGCGGAGCCGCTGCGGGCGGCGCCTGGCCGGCTCGCCTTCCCGCTCGACGCGCCGAGCCTGTTCGTCGCGCGCGACGCCCTCGCCGTCCCGTCCGGCATCGTCCTGGCCCGCGCGGGCGACACCGCGCGGGTCGTGCACCGCGGGCCGGTGGCGTACGACTCGGCCTTCGTGCGGCTCGGTCCCCGGCTCTATCCGCTCGGCCCGCTCGCCCCGGGCGAGACCGCGACGGTCGCGCTGCGCGGCGGCCGGCCGCTGTTCGCCGCGGACAGCTTTGAGGCGGCCTGGCGGCGCCACGTGCTGCTGACGGTGTGCGGGCCGAAGCAGCTCTGCCTGCTCGGCTACCCGCCCCTGGAGGCGGTCGATCTCGGGCTGCCCGGCTGGCTCGCGGAGCGGCGCGCGGCGGCGCCCCTGCACATCAGCCTGGAGTAGGTGATCTTCACGGGAGCTTCTCTGGACAACGGTCGATCCTCACGGCACAGTGTCCCGCACCCGAGCCCCGTCCGCGCAGCGCGCAGAGGAAGCCGTGCCCTCCATCCCTCCGCACACCGGCGAAGCTTCCGCCGACGCGCTCAGGCTCGATCCGGAGGAGGTCGTCGAGCAGGCCGAGGGCGAGGCCCGCGTCCGTCGCTCGCGGACCCGGCTGATCGTGGCCGGCGTGCTCTATGTGCTCAACTACGTGCTCGGCCTGCCGATGCTGCTCGCCATCGAGGCCCTGGCGGCCTGGTGGCAGGAGCCGTGGATGGCGGCCTTCCTCGGCCCGGCGGTGTACGGCGTGTCCTGGCTGATGCTGCTCGCCGCCCTGTGGCTCGGCGGCCCGGAGATCGTCGCCCTGACGCGCGCCTTCCTGCGCCGGCTGCGGGCGCGCCTGCGGCGTTCATGAGGCGAGCAGCGCGTCCGCCATCGCCAGGCCGCTGCGCAGCGCCCCCTCGACCCGCGCCCCCTGGCACCAGTCGCCCCCGGCCACCAGCCCGGGCTGGGCGAGGCAGCCGCTCTCGAGCGGCTCCGGCACCGTCGCGTAGCCCCAGCGGTGGGCGATGCGGAAGGTCGGCGGAGGCAGCGAGCGGCCGAGCGCCGCCGCGAAGTCCTCGAGCAGCAGCCGGCTGACGCGCTCCGGCGGGCTGAGGATCTCCCGCCGCGAGAACGCCGTGTCCGCATGCAGCACCCACACCTCGCCGGCCGGCCGCCCGGGCTTGGAGCCGTCGCGCGCCACCCAGCGCAGCTCCGCGCCGTGGACGAAGGCGGCCGCGAAGTCGACCGCCAGCGCCTCCTCGAAGCCGACCAGCAGCGCCCAGCACGGCTCCATGCGCACGGCCCGCGCGGTCGCCGCCAGGGGCGAGAGGCCCTCGAGCAGCGCGGCGACCGACGGCGCCGGCAGGGCGAGGGCGAGGGCGCCAAAGGGCCCGTGGCGGGCTCCGTCCTCGGTCGCGAGCCGCCAGCCGCCGTCGCGCTCGAGGGCGATCACCCGGGCGCCGAGGGTGAGGTCGAGGCCGGTGGCGAGGTCCTTCGCCAGCGCGCTCATGCCCGGCACCCCGACGTAGCGGGCGGTCGGCTGGCGCTCCGGCCGGACCTCGCCGCGCTCGAGGACCGCGATGCGGCCTGCCCAGAGCGCCGCGATCCCCGCGTCCCGCCAGCTCTGGAGGAAGGGCGCGAGCGGCTCGCTGCGGCAGGTGAAGTACTGGGCGCCGAAGTCGACCTTGCCGGCCGGGGTGCGCCGGGTGCAGCTGCGGCCGCCGGGCCCGCGGCCTTTGTCGAAGACGCGCACCGGGCGGCCCGCGGCCGCCAGGCGCCGCGCGCACATCAGCCCGGCGAGCCCTGCTCCGACGACGGCGACGGTGTCGGTTCCGGCCATCTCCCACCCTCCTCGCGCCACACCCGCGGCGTGCCCATCGTAGGGGAGCCGGGGACGAACGCAAGCCCCCGGCGGGGAGCGGGCTTGCAGCCGTCTGCGCTGTCGGCGATGGTAGAGACGCGCGCGTCGTCGGGTGATCGGCAGAGGAGGCGCCTTGCACTGTCCCCGCTGTTCCGTCGAGCTCGCCCCCGAAGCGACCACCTGTGCGGTCTGTGGGGCCTCCGACGGGGAGGACACCGCCGGCCCCGTCGACGGCGAGGACACCCGCCAGGAAGCTCCCGAGGTGCTGCTCGGCACCGCGCAGGGCTTCGGCGCGCTGCAGGGCGAGACCATCCGCGGCTACACGGTCGGCGTGCCGCTCGCCTCGGGCGGGACCAGCACCGTCTGGCGCGCCCGCGGGCCGGACGGCGAGGTCGCGATCAAGGTGCTCGAGGCCGGCCCATCCGACGCCGAGGCCATCCGCCGCTTCGAGCGCGAGGCCCGGGCCCTGCGCGCCCTCGACCACCCGAACATCGTCCCGGTCCACGACTTCTTCGTCCACGACGGCTGCGTGTGCCTGGTGATGGACTTCCTCCCCGGCGGCTCCCTGCAGCGCTTCCTCGGCGGCGCCGGCACCTTGTCGGAGAAGCGCGCCCTGTCGGTCGGCCGCCAGGTCGGCCGCGGCCTGGCGGCGGCGGCCCGCGCGGGCGTCGTGCACCGCGACATCAAGCCGGCCAACCTGCTGCTCGGCGACTACGGCGAGGTTCGGATCGCCGACTTCGGCATCGCGAAGATGCCGGCCGAGGGGCGCACCCAGCTGACCGGGGTGGGGGACACCATCGGCACCCCGAGCTACATGCCCCCCGAGCAGTGGAGCGACTGCCGCGCCGTCGACACGCGCTCGGACCTGTACGCCCTCGGCTGCGCGCTGTACCACCTGCTGACCGGCCAGACGCCCTACCCGGGGCGACGGGTCTTCGACCAGCTGCAGGGCCACTCCCTCGCGCCGGTGCCGGACATCCGCGTCCTGCGTCCCGAGCTGTCCGAGGGCTTCGCGGCCGTGATCGCGCGGCTGATGGCGAAGGAACCCGACGGGCGTTTTCCGACCGGAGACGCGCTCGCCGACGAGCTGGCGCGGCTGCGGTCGCGGCTGTCGGGGGTGGCGGAGGAGTAGGGCAGGCTCGAAGCACCCCGCCCCGCCCGGCGGTTGACAGGGCCGCGGCCGCGGGCCTACACTGCGCGTTTTCGGAGTCTTCCGTGAGCTCCTTCGCCCTGCGCAGCCGCCGCGTCGTCACCCCCGATGGTGTCCGCCCCGCGGCGGTCCGTGTCGACGGTTCCCAGATCGGCGCGGTGTGCGCCCCCGACGCCCTCGATCCCGGCCTGCCCTGCACCGACCTCGGCGATGCGGTGCTGATGGCCGGCCTGGTCGACAGCCACGTCCACATCAACGAGCCCGGCCGCAGCGAGTGGGAGGGCTTCCGCACGGCCACCCGCGCGGCGGCGGCCGGCGGCGTGACCTGCCTGATGGACATGCCCCTGAACAGCGTGCCCGCGACCACCAGCGTGGCCGGCCTCGACGCCAAGCTCGCCGCCGCCGACGGCAAGTGCTGGGTCGATGTCGGCTTCTGCGGCGGGCTGGTGCCGGGGAACCTCGACGAGCTCGCCCCGCTGCACGCGCGCGGCGTGCTCGCCTTCAAGTGCTTCCTCGTGCCGTCCGGCGTCGACGAGTTCCCGATGCTGCCCGAAGCCGAGCTCGAGCCCGGCCTGCGCGCCCTCGCCGCGCTGAAGGCGCCGCTGCTGGTCCACGCCGAGCTGCCCGGACCGCTCGACGAGGCCGCCGCGCAGCTCGCCGCCGAGCAGCCCGACCCGCGGCTCTACGCGACCTTCCTGCGCAGCCGGCCCCGGGCGGCGGAGAACCAGGCGGTCGCCCTGCTGATCCGGCTGTCGCGGGCGCTCGCGGCGCGGGTCCACGTCGTCCACCTGTCGTCGGCCGACCCTTTGCCCTGGCTGGCGGAGGCGCGGGCGGCCGGAGTGCCGATCAGCGTCGAGACCTGTCCCCACTACCTGTGCCTGCGGGCCGAGGACATCCCGGACGGCGCGACCGCCTACAAGTGCTGCCCGCCGATCCGCGAGGGCGAGAACCGCGAGCTCCTGTGGGACGGCCTGCGGGCGGGGCTGATCGACTTCGTCGTGTCCGATCACAGCCCGAGCCCGGCGGCCCTGAAGTGCTGCGACAGCGGCGACTTCCTCGCCGCCTGGGGCGGGATCTCCTCCCTGCAGCTGCGGCTGCCCCTGGTGTGGAGCGAGGCGCGCGCGCGGGGCTTCGGCCTGACCGACATCGCCGCCTGGCTGTGCGAGAGCCCCGCCGAGCTGATCGGCCTGGCGGGGCGGAAGGGCACGCTGGTCGCCGGCGCCGACGCCGACCTGGTGGTGTGGGATCCGGACGGACCGGTCGACAGCGACCCCGCCCGCCTCGAGCACCGCCACAAGCTCTCGCCGTACGCGGCGAAGGCGTTGACCGGGCGGGTGCTCGAGACCTGGCTGCGGGGGCAGAGGGTGTTCACGGCCGCTGAAGGGCTGGGTGAAGAGCCGCAAGGCAGGAGGTTGTTCCGGGATGGAAGCTGAGAATTTCGAGCGGGCGATCGACCTGACCCTGGGCGGCGCGGTGCTGTACGCGAACGACGACTTCTTCGCCCCGAAGGAGAATCTGCTCAAGCGCAGCGAGCCGGTCTTCATCCCGGACAAGTACACCCCGAACGGCAAGTGGATGGACGGCTGGGAATCGCGTCGCAAGCGGGTCCCGGGGCACGATTTCTGCATCGTGCGCCTCGGCCTGCCCGGCATCCTCGACGGCGTGGTGGTCGACACCCGCTTCTTCCGCGGCAACTTCCCGGAGGCCTGCTCGATCGACGGCGCCTGCGTCGAGCCGGGGACGCCCCTCGAGACCCTGCTGGAAGACGCGCCCTGGGTGACCGTCCTCGCCCACAGCCCGCTCCAGGGCGACAGCCTGAACCGCTTCCCCCTGACGCAGCCCTACCGCCTGACCCACCTGCGCCTCAACATCTTCCCCGACGGCGGGGTCGCCCGCCTGCGCGTGCACGGGCGGCCGCTCGCCGAGCCGGCCCTCGATCCGGACGCGCCCTTCGACCTGGTCGCGGCGGAGGAAGGCGGGAAGGCGCTCGCCTGCAGCGACGAGTTCTTCGGCTCGCGTCACAACCTGCTGTTGCCCTGGCCGTCGAAGAACATGGGGGAAGGCTGGGAGACGCGCCGCCGCCGCGGCCCCGGCCACGACTGGTGCACGCTGCGCCTGGCCTGCGCGGGGGAGATCCTCGAGGCCGAGGTCGACACCAGCCACTTCAAGGGCAACTACCCCGACCGCTGCCGGATCGAGGCGCGAACGGCCGGGGGTCCCTGGCGCGAGCTGCTGGCCGAGAGCAAGCTCCAGGCCCACACCCGCCACCGCTTCCGCCAGCTCGCGCCGCTCGGCCCGGTCGACGAGGTGCGCCTGTCGATGTTCCCGGACGGCGGCATCGCCCGCCTGCGCCTGCGCGGCCGGGCGAGCCCCGAGGGCCGGCGGGCGCTCGGCCTGGCGCGGCTCAACGCGCTGCTGCCGGACGCCGCCCAGGACGCCCTGCTCAGCTGCTGCGGCGTGCCGCGCTTCGCCGCCGAGCTGGCCCTCGCCCGGCCCTTCGCCGGGTTGGAGGAGCTGCGCGAGGCGGCCGACGGGCTGATGGACGGCTTCACGGACGACGACTGGCGCGAGGCTTTCCGGGCGCACCCGAAGATCGGCGAGAAGAAGGCCGAGAGTGCCCAGGGCGGGCGCTCCTCCACCTGGTCGGCCGGCGAGCAGGCGGGCATGGACGCCGCGGAGGAAGCCACCCGCGCGGCCCTCGCCCGCGCCAACGAGGAGTACTTCGAGCGCTTCGGCTTCATCTTCATCATCTGCGCGAGCGGCCTGTCCGCCGAGGCGATGCTCGCGGCCCTGCAGGCCCGCCTCGGCGCCGAGGCCGAGGCCGAGCTGCGGACCGCCGCCGACGAACAGCGCAAGATCACCCACCTGCGTCTGGAGAAACTGATCGCATGAGCTTTTCCACCCACGTCCTCGACACGGCCCGCGGCCGGCCCGCCGCCGGGCTCGGCATCACCCTCGAACGCCTCGTCGGCGACGCCTTCGAGGCGCTCGGCGCCGGCACCACCAACGACGACGGCCGGGTGCAGGGCCTGGTCTCCAACGAGGATTTCGTCGCCGGCACCTACCGCATCACCTTCGCGACCGGCGCCTGGTTCGACGCGCAGGGGCTCGAGGGCTTCTACCCCGAGGTGCGCGTCGAGTTCACGGTGCGCGCGGCCGACGAGCACTACCACGTGCCGTTGTTGCTCAGCCCCTACGGGTACTCGACGTACCGGGGGAGCTGAACGGGCCCGCTCTACTGACCTCCGCAGAAGTTCGTGCCACCCCTCATCTCCTTCGAAGCCCTCTTCGCTCGCTGACTGGAGACCTTCCGGAAGAACCGCAGAGGCGCGGAGGGCCGCAGAGAGGGCGAGGCCGAACCTGTCAGTCTGGCGTCCTTGCGTCCTGGCGTTCCCCCACGGGTCAGCGCACCCGCTCCGACACCGACGTCGCGAGCAGCTCGAGCAGCAGCTCCTGGACCTTCTTGATGCTGCCCTTGACGAACAGCATCGCGATCTTCCCGACCGCCTGCCGTGTCAGCTTCGGCACCAGCACACGCTGCACGAAGTCCTCGTCGAGGTCGGGCAGGCCGAGGCGGGGGCCGAGGGACTTGAGCAGCTTGGCGCTGATGTAGCTGACCACGGCGGCTTTGACGGCCTCGTCGATCACCCCCAGCCAGAACTTGCGGTCGGCGTCCTCCCAGGAGGTCCACGCCCTCGTGACCGCCGCGACGAACGCGTCGGCGCAGGCGGCGACGAAGTCGTTCTCGAGCAGGCCCGCGCCTTCGAGGGCCTTGTTGATCGAGACCGCGATCACGTGCGGCCAGACGACCTTGCGGTGGGGAGGGGTGCGGCTGTAGGCGGCGAGGGCGCCGAAGACGCCCGCGGCGAGCGCGCCCCCGAGCTTGCCGTAGGTGACCCGGGCGACGACGCCGACCGCCTTCCAGCTCGCCGAGTTCGAAGCGGTCGCCGCCGAGAAGCAGCTGCGGCTGCTCGGCGCGGATGACGAGGTGATCGCCCGCCTGCGCGCGCTCGTCCCGGACGGCAGCGCCCTGGAGCCGTGCCTCTGTACCGAGGCGGACTGCGGCCACCACGCCATCGCCTCGGTGTTCGACACCCTCGGCGGCGAGCGCCGGCTCGGCTGGTATCCCCTCAAGGCCCCGGCCGGCGGGCGCATCATCGACAAACATCTGACCATCGGCGAGAAGCTCGATGCGGACAGCGAGGTCTTCCGGCTGGTCGACACCGGCCGCCTGTGGCTCGAGCTCGCGATCTTCCAGAAACACCTCGCGACGGTGCACGAGGGCCAGCCGGTCTCGATCGTCCTCGGCCCGGACTACCCGGTCCTGGAGGGCACGATCGCCTCGATCTCCCCGCTCGTCGACCCCGCGACCCGCACCGTCGGCGCCCGCATCGAGCTCGACAACGCGGACGGGGCCCTGCGCCCGGGGCTGTTCGCGAGCGTCGAGGTCGAGCTGGTCGCCGCCGAGGCCGTGGTCGCTGTCCCCCTGGAGGCCGTCCAGATCGTCGAGGAGCGCGACGTCGTCTTCCTCGTCGAGGACGACGGCTACCGGGCGCGGCCGGTCCGCCTCGGCCGCCGCGACAAGCACCGTGTCGAGGTGCTCGCGGGGCTCCGCCCCGGGGAAGAGCTCGTCACGCGCGGCGCCTTCGAGCTCAAGGCGCTGCTGACCACGCGCGGCATGGACCCCCACGCCGGCCACGGCCACTAGGAGGACCGCGATGCAAGCCCTGATCGCCGCCTCCATCCGCGGCCGCGTGCTGGTCCTGTTCGTCGTGCTCGGCGTGCTCGGCCTCGGCATCGAGGTCTACCGCAACCTGCCGGTCGACGCCCTGCCAGACATCTCCCCGATCATGGTCCCGGTCTTCGCCGAGGCGCACGGCATGGCGCCCGAAGAGGTCGAGCGGCTCATCACCTGGCCGATCGAGGCCGCCCTCAACGGGCTGCCCGACGTCAGCCTGATCAAGTCGACCTCCGCGTTCGGCATGGCGGTGATCTACGTCTACTTCGAGGACGATGTCGACATCTACTTCGCCCGCCAGCTCGTCTCCGAGCGGCTGGCGGCCGCGACCGCCGACCTGCCGGACCTGCACGAGCCGCCGACGCTCGGGCCGATCTCCTCGGGCCTCGGCCAGGTCTTCCTCTACCACCTGCGCCTCGACGAGGGCGCCGACACCGGCGGCAAGGACCCGAACACCTGGCTGCGCGAGCTCAACGACTGGGTGGTGAAGTTCCAGCTGCAGACCGTCCCGGGGGTGACGGACATCCTGTCGATGGGCGGCCACGTGCTGCAGTACCAGATCCGCCTCGATCCGAAGGCGCTCTACGAGTACGACCTCGACCTGCACGCGGTGGTCGAGGCGGTCGAGGCGAACAACCGCAACGTCGGCGGCCAGTTCCTCATCATCGGCGCGGAGGAATACCTCGTCCGCGGCCTCGGCCTGCTCGACGCCCTCGACGAGATCGCCGGCATCAAGCTCGAGACCCGCGAGGGGGTGCCGGTCACCATCGGCGACGTCGCCGAGGTCGCCTACGGCTCGGAGATCCGGCGCGGCGTCGTCACCCGCAACGGGGAAGGGGAGGTCGTCGCCGGCATCGTGATGAAGCTGTACGGCGAGAACACCTCCCAGGTCATCGAGCGGCTCTACGAGAAGGTCGCCGAGGTCAAGGCGAGCCTGCCCCGCGGAGTGCACCTCGAAGCCTACTACGAGCAGGCCGAGCTGGTCGGGCGGGCGACGGCGACGGTCAAGGAGGCGCTGCTGCTCGGCGCCCTGCTCGTCGTCATCACCCTCGCCCTGTTCCTCGGCGACCTGCGCAGCGCCTTCATCGTCAGCCTGGCGCTGCCTTTCTGCGCCCTCGTCGCGGTGCTGATGATGCGCTGGCAGGGCATCAGCGCGAACCTGATGAGCCTCGGCGGCATCGCGATCGGCATCGGCATGCTCGGCGACGGCGCGATCGTGATGGTCGAGAACATCTACCGGCATCTGACCGGCGCGGAGGAGGAGGCGGGCGACAGACGCTCGAAGAGCGCGGTGATCGGCGCCGCCGCCGGGGAGGTCGCGCGCCCGATCGCGTTCTCGATCGCGATCGTCGTGATGGTCTTCCTGCCGCTCTTCACCCTCGAAGGCGTCGAGGGGCGGATGTTCACGCCGATGGCCTTCACCATCGCCTTCGCCCTCGCCGGTTCGCTGGTCGCCGCCCTCGTCCTCACGCCGGCCCTGGCCCGCACCCTTCTGCCGCGCCGGCCGGCCCGGGAGCTGCTGCTGCTGCGCGCCCTGAAGGCGGTCTACCGGCCCTTGCTGCAAGCGGCCCTGCGGCTGAAGCTGCTGGTCCTGCTGCTCGCGGTCCTCGGCCTCGGGGCCGCGGTCGGCGTCATCCCCCGGCTCGGCACCGAGTTCATCCCCACCCTCGAGGAGGGCAGCATCCAGATCGGGGTCGCGCTGCCGCCGTCGACCTCGCTGGTGCAGGGGACCGCGACGGTGCTCAAGCTCGAGCGGGCGATCGCGCGGCATCCCGAGGTGCGCGAGGTGGTCAGCCGCATCGGCCGGCCCGAGGCGGGCAGCCACCCGCACCCGGTCAACTACGCCGAGGTGCACGTCGAGCTGACGCCGCGGGAGACCTGGACGCGCTTCGCGACCAAGGCCGAGCTGGTCGAGCGGCTCGCCGAGGAGCTCGGCAGCTATCCCGGCCTGATGCTCAACTTCTCGCAGCCGGTGCAGAACCTGTTCGATGAGCTGCTGTCCGGGGTCCGCGCGCAGCTGGCGATCAAGGTCTACGGCGAAGACCTCGAGCTGTTGCGCGCCAAGGCGGAGGAGATCGCGACGGCGATCGGCGACGTCCCCGGCCTGGTCGACCTCGCGAGCGAGCAGAACTTCGGCCAGCCCCAGGTGCAGATCGAGGTCGACCGCGAGGCCTGCGCCCGCTTCGGCGTCAACGCCGAGCAGATCCTCGAGCTGGTCGAGCTCGCGATCGGCGGGGAGAGCATCGGCACGGTCTACCTCGGCACCCGCCGTTTCAGCGTGCACATGCGCTACCAGGAGGAGTACCGGGACGACCTCGACGCGATCGCCTCGCTGCTGGTGCCGACCGAGGACGCGAGCCGCATCCCCCTCGCGCAGCTCGCGACGGTGCGGCGCGCCTTCGGGCCGATCCAGATCCAGCGCGAGCGGAACCAGCGGCGCTGGGCGGTGACGGGGAATATCCGCGGCCGCGACCTCGGCTCGGTGGTCGCCGACATCAAGGCGCGCATCGCCGCGGAGGTGGAGCTGCCGTCGGGGGTGTTCGTCGAGTACGGCGGCCAGTTCGCCAACCAGCAGCGGGCGATGGCCCGCCTGACCGTGATCGTCCCGGTCGTGTTCGCCGTCGTGTTCGTGTTGCTCTACCTCAGCCTCGGCAGCCTGCGGGACGCGCTCCTGATCTTCGCCAATGTGCCCCTCGCCCTGATCGGCGGCGTGTTCGGGCTGCTGCTGGCCGGGGAGTACCTGTCGGTGCCCGCATCGGTCGGCTTCATCGCGCTGTTCGGCATCGCGGTGCAGAACGGCATGGTGCTGGTCAGCTGCTTCCGTCAGCTCCAACTCGAGCGCGGCCTCGGTCGCGAGGAGGCGGTGCGCGAAGGAGCGTTGCTGCGCCTGCGGCCGGTGCTGATGACCGCGCTGACCACGATCCTGGGGCTGCTTCCCTTGCTCCTTTCGACCGGCATCGGCTCCGAGGTGCAGCGGCCGCTGGCCGTCGTGGTCGTGTGCGGACTGGCGACCTCGACGGTCCTGACCCTGTTCGTCGTCCCGGCCAGCTACGCCTGGTTCGGCGGAGCTTCTTCCCGTTCCCTTCACTCTTGACGCGTCGCAGCAGATCGCTACACTCTCGGCACGAGATACCGATCCAATTCGACACGCAAAGGAGAACAACGTGGCACGCAAGGTGTTCTGCGCGCTGCTTCTGGGGATGATGGCGACGGCCGCGATGGCCGATGCCCACGGCCTCTTCCCGATGGAGCAGGGCGACTATTTCGTGTTCGAGGCCACACACCCGTCCGGGATGGAGACGCTCGAGCGTTTCGATGTCGTCGAGAACTACTACGGCTGGCGGCGCTGGAACGGCCATCCTTTCGGTGCGGGCTGGTTCATCACCACCGACCGCTGGTTCGTCAAGTGGGTCGGGCGGGCGGAAGGCCTGATCGACGCCGACGCGCAGCTCTACGATCACTGGCCGGTCGAGACGCCCGATCCCTGCCTCGGCGCGAACAGCGACATCAGCCTGCAACGAACTGGTTTCACCCTGCAGACCCGCGCGGGCACCTTCCAGGACTGCCAGTCCTACGAGGTCGCCGGCACTTGCGCCGACGCGGGCCTGAGCACCCTGACCGTCGCGCCGGGCGTCGGCATCGTCCGCTACACCGAGAGCACGATCGCCGGACCGGTCGTCCACGAGCTGATCGAGGCCTCGGTCGGCGGCGTGCAGTATCCGCTGCCGGCGCCGCGCTTCCACGTCGCCGGCGCGACCGACAAGGCCGTGTACACGCACTACCAGCTGCCGAGCGGCCAGGTCTCGGTCGCCGAGATCGCCGTCGAGCTGACCGTCGGGAACGACTCGACGGAAGACCTGCCGGTGCGCTTCTCGGGCAACTACCGCTACGACTTCACCCTCGCCCCGCTCAACGATCCGGACAACCCGGTGACGACCTGGAGCCACGGCAAGGCCTTCACCAAGAACCTCGTCTTCACCGACCTCGCCGCCGGCGACGAGCTGACCTACCGCGACGTGCTGCCGGCGCGCGACGACAACGGGGTGCTCCTGCCCGCCGGGCTGTACGTGCTGCGCGGCTGGTGGACCGCCGCCTCGAACACCCCGACGCTCAGCGCCGTCGACTTCGGCTTCGAGCTGACCATCGAGATCCAGGGGCCGACCGCGCCCCCGCAGATCCGGCCCTTCGTGCCGGCGCCGCAGGACTTCACCGCCGACGAGCTGTTCCGCCTCGAGGGCAACAGCGAGTGGGTGTACGAGGTGCGGCCGAGCATCGGCGCGATCGGTGAGCACACGATGCGCACGACCAGCCAGTACGGCGCCTGGTTCACGATGACCGGCTCGCCCTTCGGCGACGGCTGGTTCCGGAACTACACCAACGCCTCCGGCGACGTCTCCTGGGCCGTCCAGTGGACCGGTCACATGGAGGGCATCGTCGACGCCAACGCCGCCCAGAACGCCAGCTGGCCGATCGCGGCGCTCGACGCCTGCCTGCAGTCGGCGGACGTCACCCTGGTCGACAAGAGCTACGTGCTCCAGACCGCGGCCGGTCGCTTCGTCCACTGCCACGTCTACGACGTGGTCGGGAACTGCTCCGACGCGGGCCTCAGCCGCTTCGTGCTCGCCCCGGGCTTCGGGCTCGTGCAGTTCTTCACCCACAGCATCGCCGGCCCCGTCGAGCACGTCGTCAAGCGCATGAACCTCGACGGCGCGATCTACCCGAAGCCGGCGGGTCTCCGGGTCGAGATGACGGCCGAGGTCAACGGCGGCGTCGACAGCCACCTGCGCATCGTCAACAACAGCGGGACGAACATCACGGTGACCAGCCCGACCAGCATCACCTGGGACCTCGCGCTGATCGATCCGGTGACCGGTGATGACCTGAACCGGCTGCACTGGATGATGCTCGGCCTGATGGTGCTGACCCCGACCGACATCCTGCCCGGCCAGCCGGTCGACATCACCGGCAGCCTGGCCTTCGAGGACGCCTCGGGCAACGCCCTCGACGAGGCCCGCGTGCGCCACGAGCTGCTCGGCGACCGGCGCTTCAGCGGCGAGGTCGTGCTGCGGCGCTAGTCAGTCAGCCGATCGTTGGAACCGCCGGCGCGGCACCCGTGGGGGCCGCGCTGTTTGCGTGGGGGATGGAAATGCCGGGTTGTGTTCGTCGCCGTGCGCGCCTGCAGGTAGAATCGTGGGGGGGGGAAGCGATGAAGAACCAACGCGCGCAGCTCCGCTCGGACCGACGCCCCGGGGAGAGGACCCGCATGCTCAGCATGGGGCGACGGATCATCGTCGATCCGGAGCCGCCGAGGCCTCCTCCCTCGCAGGTTCCCCCGGTGCAACGCCGGGCGCTGCGCGAAGGCCTCCCCTCGACTTTGACACGGGTGACGCCGCGTGGTCATGGCCTGCACCACAGGATCCAGCGCTACGAGTCGCTGATCCGTCCGCGCATCGTGTTCGCTGGACACGGCCTGTGGAGACAGGGCGACGGCATGGCGCGTGTCCCCGACGGTTGCCGGCTGTTCTTCTACTCGTGGGAGTCCGAGACCTTGTCCGACCGGACCGGCCGTGAGGTCGATGCCTTGCGTGGCAGGGCCGTGCCGCTGGAGGTTGTCGAGGGCGGGCGCCAGGTGCGGAACTACCGGCTGTTGCCCCCGTTGAACCTGAGAATCTCCGCTGGCGAGAACCGCGAGCTCGTGCTTTCGCTCCACGACCGCGGGACGCCCATGCGGGCCCTGTTCCGCGACAGCCGTATCGAGCAGGCCGATCTTCACTGGGCCGCTTGCCGTACCCTGATCAGGAGGCGTCGGCGCAGAGGTCGCTGAGCCCGTCTGAATCACCGGGATTCCGTCATGAGGGCCCGGGGCTCTGGCGTGATCCCCCTCACCGCTGCCCGACGTCGCCCCATTGCTCCTCATCTCATGCCCATGCCGGAGGAGACGCCCTGGGACGGTGACTCGTCCCACGTGTCGCCCGTCGGTTGCAGCGTACGCGCACGGTGCGGCTGTCCGGGATCCGGACGGGCCCGGTCCCGGCTCTCTCGCTGCGGCGGCCTGCACGGCCGGCTGCGCGATCGGCATGGCGGATGCTTCAGTGGGGGAAACTCCCGAGGTCCCCCGATGCGAAGACTCCTCCCCTTCCTGCTGGTGCTCTGCTGGGGCTGCTCGTCCGGTTCCTCCTCGAGCGCAGGAAACACCGGCTCCCCGGCGCCGACGCCGACCCCGACCCCGACCCCGACCCCGACCCCGACCCCGACCCCGACCCCGACACCGGTCCCGACCCCGACCCCGACGCCGACACCGTCCCCGCCGCCCGCCGTGGCCCCGGTGCACCCCGACACCCTGGCCGTCCTCGCCGCCGAGCTCGACGCCCTGTTCGCGCCCCCGGCCTTGAGCGGGCGGACCTTCTCGGCGTTGATCGTCGACGCCCTGTCCGGCTCGGTCATCTACGCGCAGAATCCCGACCTCGCGCAGATCCCGGCCTCGAACACCAAGCTCTTCACGACCGCTGCCAGCATGGCCCGGCTCGGGGCGGAGCACCGGATGCGCACCGAGGTGCACGCGACCGCGCCGGTGGTCGGTGGCACCCTGGGCGGCGACCTGATCCTGCGCGCGGGCCACGACTTCACCTGGTCGGACCGCTTCTACGCCGACGCGGACTTCGTGCTGCGCACCCTGGCCAGCGAGCTCTACGACGCCGGCCTGCGCAGCGTCACGGGCGACCTGTGGGTGCGGGGGGAGGGGCTGTACGACCTGGTCTGGTGGGACGCGCTCGACGCGGACGCCGAGCGGGCCGAGGTCGCGGAGCGCTTCGAGAGCGCCCTCGCCGCCGCCGGCATCGGCCTCGGCGGGACGCGCCAGACCAGCGCGAGCGACACCTTGCCGGGCGGAGCCACCCTGCTCGCGGCCTGGAGCTCGCCGCCCCTGGCCGTCGGATGCACGCCGATCAACACCGTCAGCCACAACGAGATGGCCGACGCCTTGTGCCGGGCCCTCGGCGACGCGACCCGCGGCACGAGCAGCTACGCCCAGGGCAACGCCGAGGTGCGCGCCTGGCTGGCAAGCGTGGGGGTCGACGTCAGCGGCCTGGTGCTCGCCGACGGCTCGGGGCTGTCCCGCTCCAACGCGGTCTCGGCCCGCCAGGTGCTCGGGCTGCTCGAGGCGATGCGGGCCGACCCCGCCGCCGAGCCCTTCCTGCAGACCTTCAGCGTGTCCGGCCTGCGCGGCACCATCGCCGGCCGCGCGACCGGGCCGGACACCATCTACCGGGTGTGGGGCAAGACCGGCGGCCTGTCCGGGGTCACCGCCCTGAGCGGGGTGCTGTTCCACAAACACGACGGCCGCCCCTACCTGTTCGCCTTCCTGATGAACCAGGTCCCCGATCGCGACGCTGCCCGTGCGGCGTTCTACGACGCCCTCGCCCGCCTGGGCCGGCCCCTGCGCCCGGGCGGTCCTCCCCCGGCAGCCCCTGTGCTGCAGCGGGTGCGCGTCCTGGCCGGCGGGGTGGAGGTGGCCTGGGACGCGGTCCCGGGCGCCCTCGGCTACCTCGTCGAGGGCAGCGCCGACGGCCGCGTGTTCCCCGCGGCGAGCCGTCGCTACACGACCGGCACGAGCTTCAGCGCGCCGCTGCCGGGCGCCACCTGGTGGGTGCGGGTGCGGGCGGTCTCGGCCGCCGGGGAGAGCCCGCCGTCGGACGTCTACGGCGTGCGCCCGGGGACGGCGCGGGTGCTGTTGGTCGACGGCAACGACCGCTGGGCGGCGGAGCCGGCGCCGGAGAACCCGCTCGCCTGGAACCACGCCTTCGCGGTCCCGCACGGCGAGGCCCTCGGGAGTGTCGCCTTCGACAGCTGCGCCAACGAGGCCGTGGTCACCGGCGCGGTGGACCTGCAGAGCTACGCCGCCGCGGTCTGGATGCTCGGCGAGGAGTCGACCGCCGACGACAGCTTCGACCCGGCCGAGCAGGCGCTGGTCGCATCCTACCTCGCCGCCGGCGGCCAGCTCTTCGTCAGCGGCGCGGAGCTGGCCTGGGACCTCGACGCGCAGGGCAGCGCGGCGGACCGGGACTTCCTCCACCAGGTGCTCCACGTCGGCTACGTCGGGGACGACGCCGGCACCTACCTCGCCCAGCCGCGCAGCGGCGGGCTGTACGACGGGCTGCCGCGGCTCGGCTTCTTCACCCCCGGCCAGCAGAGGGTCGCCTATCCCGACCTGCTCCAGCCTCTGGGCGGCGCGACGGCGGACCTCGCCTACCTCGGCGGGACTCCGGGCACGGCGGCGGTCAGCTTCGCGGGCAGCGGCCGGGTGGTCGTGCTCGGCTTCCCCTTCGAGGCGATCGACCACGGCGCCGAGCGGGCGGCCCTGATGGGCAGGGTGATGCAGCTCTTCGGGCTGTGAGACGGTTGCTCCCGGGCGGCAGGCTTCCTAGAATCCTCCGAGCAGAGGAGGAGGAAGCATGCAGCTCGAAGAGGTGATGGCGGAGCTCGAAGGGCTCGGCACCGAGCAGTGCCGGAAGATCTTCCGCAACCACGGCGCGACCGAGAGCTTCTTCGGGGTCAAGGTCGGCGACCTCAAGACGCTGGCGAAGAAGCTCAAGAAGCGCCAGGACCTCGCCGAGCAGCTGTTCGCGACCGGGAACCTCGACGCGCAGTATCTCGCGGGCCTGATCGCCGATCCGAAGCAGATGCCGCCGGAGAAGCTCGACGCGTGGGCGGCCGGATCCGGCTGGTACATGGTCGGGGAGTACATGGTCGCCGGCGTCGCCGCCGAGGGCCCCCACGGCTGGGAGCGCGGTCTGGCCTGGATCGAGTCGGACACGCCCTCCGTCGCCTGCGTCGGCTGGACGACCCTGGCCGGCGTGCTCTCGATCACCCCGGACGACAAGCTCGACCTCGCCCGGGTCGAGGCGCTGCTCGAGCGGGTGGGGCGGGAGATCACCGGGGCGCCGAACCGCGTGCGCTACACGATGAACGGCTTCGTCATCGCCGTCGGCTGCTACGTCGAGGCGCTGTCCGCGAGGGCGCAGGAACTCGCGAAGACGATCGGCAAGGTCGAGGTGTCGATGGGGACGACCTCCTGCAAGGTCCCGTTCGCGCCGGACTACATCCGCAAGGTCGTCGACAAGGGCCGGCTCGGCAAGAAGCGCAAGAAGGTCCGCTGCTGAGGGCGGGGCTCCTCGTTCCCCGCGCGCTCAGCCCTGCATCAGGCCGACGAGATACTCCGCGAGCAGCACCTTCTGGCCCTGCATGCGCAGAGCCTGTCGCAGGCGGCGGCGGTATTCGTCGTCGACGTCCTTCCCCTCGGGCTGCATCAGGAGCTCCATCAGCTGCGCGGGATGCGCGCTCAGCTCGTCGACGTAGCTGTCGAGGTGGACGTCGTCGAGGCCCGCGGCGTGCAGCGAGGACTTGAGCTCCTCGGGGCTGAGCCGGCGCTTGTACAGGGCCTGCATCACCTTGCCGAGCAGCTCGGCGTCCGAGCTCGTCGAGGCCTTTGAGGCCGCCTGCTCGAAGGCCGCGGAGTTGCCGCGGGTCAGGGCCATGATCAGCTTCGAGCGCACCGCGCCCTCCGCGGCGCTCGCCGGGTTGAGCGAGACGATGGTCAGGGCGTGTTTGAAGTGGCGGGCGCCGACCATCGAGCGGGCGTGGGTCCAGTTCGGCTTGACGTGGACCCACAGCGCCCAGCGCAGGGGGATCTCGTCGTCGAGCCGCGCGCGCTGATCGGCGGTCAGGTCGACGCGTCTGTTGCCACGGCTGGACAGGGTGTGGCCTGCGATGCTGATGTTCGGAGTCAGGCGGCTACAGAGTCCCTGCCACTTCGCCTCTTCGGTGCGGCGGAGCTCGAGCTCGGCCTCGAAGCGGTCGAGCTTCCTCCTGCCCGCGGCGGACAGGGACGGGTCCCCGCGCAGGCGGTTCAGGAGCTGCTGCGCGCGGGCGATCTTGCTCGGCGCGCCCTTGTGCCAGAGGGCGAAGCGCGCCCGTCGCTTGGCGAAGTACTGTCCGTCCGCGGCGGCGATCCGCTGCTCGATCTCGTCGAGCACCAGCTGCTCGAGCAGGTCGAGCTCGCGGCCCTTGCGTTCGTGGTTGTCGAGCCAGCGGTCGCGCGCGTCCTTTTCGGTCCGCGCTGTCGGCACCTGTTCGAACAGCGCGGCGCGCTCGTCGGGCGTGAGGGCGAGGGTAGGAGCGACCGCGTCGTCCTCGAGCAGGAGGCGGAGCTCGCGCTTCTCCTTCGTCGAGATGCCCCACTGGCCCGATTCCTTCTGCTGCAGCCGCTGGTAGGCCTGGGCCTGGACCTCGCGCAGCGCGTGCTTGCTCTCGTTCAGGACCGCGAGCCCGACCTGGGTCCCGACCGCGACGAGCTGCAGGGTGAACGGGATCGGGGCGCCGTAGCCGGAGGCGTAGAGGCAGGCGCTGACCGTCAACAGCGCGCCGAGCGTGAACTCCTTGACCTCCTTCAGCTCGCGCTTGGTCAGGATGCGCGTGATGTGGCGGTGGGCGGCCATCGCGTGGGCCATGCGCTCGGGGTCGAACTTCTCCCACTCCTCGAGGCCTTCGGTGCCCTGGGCCTCCAGCTCGTGCATCCACTTCCGCATCCGGGTGCGCTGGTAGCGCAGCACGAGGTTGAAGCCCGCCCAGTTCAGGCCGCGGTAGGCGCTGCGCATCATCTTGATGCTGCCGACCACCGGCACCCCCAGCCAGGGGGAGGCGCTCGACGCGATCTCGGCGGCGAGGGTGTCGGAGCCGATGAAGTCGTTCGCCAGGGTCAGCACCTGGCGGATCGTCGTCATGCAGCTGTTGAACAGGTGGACCGTGTCGAAGACGTCGGTCATCACGTCGTCGACGGCCTGCAGGGTCCCGCGTCCTTCCCGCTTGCCGGAGAACATCGCCGACAGCTTGTGGTAGTAGCGGTAGGCGACCAGCATCGTCGACAGGCCGCAGGTGACCAGACCGAGGGCATCGACGACCTTGGTGACGGTCGGGTCGGGGTCGGGCGGAGGCGCGGCGGGCTCCGCGTCGGTGTCCGCCCCGTCCGCGCCGTCCGTCCCCTCGGTCCCGTCCGTCGGGACCGCCGAGGGCACGGGCTCCGGCTCGGGCGGAGGGATCAGCTCGTTCAGCACCACCCCCATCGTGATGGTGAAGGCGTCGTTCAGGGCCACGCCCGCGTCGAGGAGCGCCTCGACCTTGTCGCGGGTCGACGCGCTGCGCCAGTGGTACAGCGTGCGCAGGTCGCCCCAGATGCTGCACACATCCATCGCCGCGAGCGTCATCTCGCCCTCTTCGGCGTGGCCGTGTTCCTCCTTGATGTAGTCGCGGGTCCGCTGGGGGAAGATGTTCTGGTGGGCGAGGCTGCCCATCGGTCCGGTCGCGTGCTCGAGCACGTTCGCGACGAAGGTCTGGATGCGCTCGAGCCGCGACCTCAGCTGCTCGGCTTGCGGCTTGGCGAGCGAGGGGTCGTCGAGCAGCTCCGAGAGGGTCTGGGCGGCGCGCTCCAACGACCCGATCCAGCGGTCGGCGCCGGCGTGGTAGGCGAGGACCTCGGCCATCGCCCCGAGCGGGCTCGCTGCCCCCGGGCCGAAGTCCGGGGCCTCGGGCTCCTCGACGGTGACCGCCGCGCTGCCTGCATGGTCGTCGTTCATCTCTCGCTCTCGTGCTGCGTCGAAGCCTCGACTTCTGTGTCGTCGAACAGGCGGACCCCGCTCAATACGAACTCGATCATCTCGACGACGATGCGGATCCCCGGCACGACCAGGAGCTGGTCCTCGGGGGCCTCCAGGCGCAGCCGGTCGATGAAGTCGAACTGCTTGAGCAGGCGCTTGACGACTTGGAACGACCTCTTCTGGCGTCCGTGGACGTGACCCAGGATCCTGCGCACGCTCTGCAACACGGGCTCGATCGCCTGGGCGACGGCGACGCGGTCGGCGAAGTCGAGGACGTCGAGATAGGTCTGCGCGATGTCGCCGTAGAGCTTGATCGGAAAGACGTGGAAGTACGTCCAGGCGAGGCGCACGATCTTCTTGGGCCGGTCCTCGTGCGCGCCCTGCTCCCGCTCCCCGACCAGCTCGAGGACCAGCATGTACGGCGACTGGCCGGAGCCGAGGTAGCCGTCGGGGAAGTAGGTGCTGCGGAACAGCGGCGAGCCGAGGCCTGCCGCGGGAGGCTTCGGCGCGGCGCTCGCGGCGGAAGACCCGCTCTGGGCAGCGGAGTCCCCGCGCGAAGCCTTGGCGTCGCTTCCAGCCTTTTCATCTTTCGGGGTGTCGGGGGCCTTCGCGGTCTCGGGGTCCTTCTTCTCCTCTCCAGCCTTCGGGGTGACGGGGACCTTCTCGGTCTCCGCATCCTTCGCGTTGGCCTTCGAGGCGTCGGTCTTTGCCCCGGCCTTCGCGCTTTCGTCCTGGGCCGAGGATGGGGCGCTCCCGCCCTTCGTGGCGGAGCCGAAGACCAGGGAGGGGTCGGGCGGCGGAACTTCGGGCTTGGCGACCTTGAACCGTTGGTTGACGACCGCGAACGAGGCGAAGCTGCGCTTCTTCTTCTTCTTCTTCCCGTCTGTGGGCTTGCCCGCCCCGGCGGTGTGTTCTTTCAGCGTCTTGTCGTAGAGCAGGCGGATGTCACGCTCGGCGGCGAGCTTCCAGAGCATGCTCCACATGCCGTAGGCGAGGTCGGCGACCAGCGCGAGCTCGGAGGTGACCAGGCTGCCGCGGGTCTTCCCCGGGCTCCCACGGAAGAAGCCGACGAGCTTGCGGCCGGCCTTCATGTGGAGGCCCGCGCTCTGATCGAAGATCAGCTTGCAGTGCTCTTCGAGGACCTGGGCGATATGGAGAACCTCGCGCGCCCACGCGGGGTCCTGGACGAGCACGTACAGGCAGCCCGCCGAGCGCAGTCGGACGGCCGCGTGCCAGAGGTACTTGTGCGTGTCCCGGATGTCCTTCCGCGCGGACTGGACCATGACCGGCTCGAGCGCACGGCTGGCGGCGACCAGGTGCTGGCGTGCCCGCTTCAGGACGTGCAGGCTCTGCGCGTTGATGCGGGTCAGACAGGTCAGGGTCGCCTCGTCCTGGGTGTCCACCCAGGCCTCGAGGCCGCGGGCGAAGAGCCAGAGCAGGTCGTCGTAGTACGAGAGCACTCCGCGTTCGGAGTCCTTGACCTCGTCGAGGCTCTTCTGCAGCGACGGGCTGGCGAGGACGCGGACCACGCGCTCGAGGCCGTCGAGCCGCTTCAGCGCCGCGCGCGCCGTGGTGTCACTGTCGCCGGCGAGGTTCTGGAACGCGTTGTCGCGCAGCGACTTGCGGATCAGGAACCAGCCCCGCGCCTCGAACGGCTCGCTGCTCGAGGGCCGGCCCTGCTGGACGTAGCGGGCATGCTCGCGTTTCTTGTCCGCGAAGTCGGCGAGCCGCGCGAGCCGGTGCTGGTAGAGCAGCGCGAGCTGGTTGCTGAGCGCGGAGGCCCACGCCGGGACCGGCGCCGCCGCCTCGGTCCCTTCGTCCTGGGCGATGAAGAAGCGCGCGATCGTGGCGAAGTCCTTGAGCGGGCGGGCGTCCTGCTCGCGGGACGGCAGGTAGGCGTCGCTCAGGCGGGTGACGAGCCCCTTGCGGAGGGTCTCGATCGGACCCTCGTCGGCGCTCGTCCCGTCGGCGTCGGACGGGAGCCCGGGGCTCGCGGAGGACTCCGCGGACGCGTCGGTGTCGTCCGAGGTTGACCGGCTCGACCCCTCGTTCTGGACGGGCGCGGCGCCGTCGACCGATGAGGACTCGTCGACGTCCCGTGGCGAGCTGTCGGTCGAGGTGGCTTCGTCCGTCGATTCGACCGGCGTGGGTCGGGCCGGAGCGGACCCCGCGGCCGGCGCGGCGGGCCGGGTGTACTTGTAGCTCGAGCGCAGGCTCCGGTAGTGGCCGTAGCGCAGGAAGTGCAGGTGCCAGACCCGCTGCGCGGCCCAGGGCTCGAGAGTGTCGGGAATCCGCGCGTTGACGCGGTAGCCCGACGCGTCGCCAGCGTAGACCACGAGCAGGCAGTTTCCCCCTCCGTGCGCCCGCTGCGCGGCGATCAGGAAGGGCAGGTCGATCCAGGCCCGGGGCTGCTCGATCAGCGCGGCGTAGCGGAGCACGGTCGCGACGTTCGGGTCCGCCGGCACGCCGGCTCCGGAGGCGGGCGCCGGATCGCTGGAGCTGCGCGCCGCGGTGTGCGTGCCGTCCGGCTGGTCGGAGCTCTTGTCGGAGGGCTTCTCCGCGCTGCTGTCGGAGCTCTTGTCGGAGGGCTTCTCGGGGCTGTCGGCCTTGTCGGAGGGCTTCCCGGCGCCGTTCTTGTCGGAGGGCTTCTCGGGGCTGTCGGCCTGAGCGGAGGGCTTCTCGGGGCTGTCGGCCTGAGCGGAGGGCTTCCCGGCGCCGTCCGCGGAGAGCACCTCGTCGCGCCCGGAGCCCCGGTGCGCGGCGGCGTCGCCGAGGGCGACCTCGATCTTCCCGAGGAAGTCGGTGTCGGCAGCGACGGCGACGGCGTGGTCCCGGAGCCACTTCGCGACGGTCTTGCGCAGGCGGTCGGCGGTCTCCCTGCGCGCACCCATGTCGACGGTGCGGCGCGCGGGATCGAACAGCATCTGGTCGGCGAGCGAGAGCGGTCCGCAGTCGCCCCCGCCACCGCACTCCGTCGAGGGGAGCCCGCGGACCGCGAGCAGGAGCGGGGCCTGCAGGCGCTCCTCCATCGCCGCGTGTTGCGCGTCGCGGTGCTCGCCGAGGAGCTCGAGGGCGAGGGGAGACGTGCCGCTGGTGTCGATGTTGTGGTCTGCGACGAGCTTCTGCCGCTTCTCCTTGAACCTCTGCTCGTAGGCCGCGAACTCGTCCGGCGCCAGCGGCGCGGTCGGGGCGTCGTCGAGGATCCCGGTCACGTCCTTCCGCAGCGCGGGGTCTTCGATGGCCTGCGCGCGCGCGCGGCGCTGCTCGTGCCCGGCCGCGCGCTGCGAGGCGGCGAGCTTGTCCAACGCCTTCTGGCGCTCCGCCTCGGCCATGCGCTGGCGCTCGACGAGGAAGGTCTCGACCTTCGGATTGACCTCGGCTCCCTTGGCGAGCAGCCCCTCGACGTCCCCGGCGAGGAGCTCGCGCCCCACGAAGCTGAGCTCTGCCTTGATCTGTTCGAGCTCTTCGGGTCTCCAGCGCAGCAACCACTCGTGCTGGCCGCGTGCGAAGAGATAGAACCAGCCGTCCTGCCAGGTGATCTGCTGCTTGCGTTTGACGCCGTAGCAGATCTCGACGGGGTTCTTCGGAGCCTTCGGCTTCTGCGGTGCGGGCTCGTCTTTGGCGTCGGTCGCTGCGGACGAGGCCTCGGACTTCTGCTTCTTCTTCTTTTTCTTCTTGCTGGTCGTGGGGGCGGGAGCTTCTTCCGCCTGGTCCTTCTGCGCGGGGGTGGAGCGCGTCGTCTTCTTCTTCGTCCGGGTGGTCGCCTTCTTGGTCCGCCGGGACTTCTTCTTCGTCTTCTTCGCGGCGGTCTGCGCCTGGGAATCCGGCTCGCCCGTCTTGTCCTGCTCGTCGGGAGGTGTCCTGGCCCCGTCGGCATCGGCTCTCTGGGTCTTTGCCGCGTCCTTCGGCGGAGCGGACGGCGGCTTGACCTCCTTGTCTTTGTCGCCGTCCTTCGGGAGGATCGCCTCGAAGTGGACCTGGTTCCAGAACTTCAGGTGGATCCACGCCTTGCAGGTCCACGGATCGCGGTCGTTGGGAAAGCGGGTCGTGACCTGGTAGCTGCCCGGCTCGCCGGCGTAGAGCACGATCATCGTCTCGTCGCCCAGGGCCCGGTGAAGCGCGAGGAAGAAGGGCGTGTCCACCCACACCTGCTTGTTCGCGACGTACAGGCCGTAGCTCTTCGCGAGCGCGCGCCGCTCCCGGGGGTCGAGGTCCTCCTTCGCGAGCAACGGCTCGACCACGGCCTGGACCCCGGCGAAGGCCGCCTGGTTCGCCTCTTGCTCCGAGACACGCGCGGCGCGGAACGCGGCCTTGATGTTGTCGACCAGCAGCTCGTCGATATGCGCCTGCTTGCCGAGCCAGCCCGAGACGAGGTTGCGGACCGCGTCGGCCGTCCACCCCTCGCCACGGCTGGCCGCGACCGACAGGGGGCCGCAGTCTCCGTTCCCCGCGTTCGGGGTGGGCTTCGTATCTCCCACGCACTCGAGGAGCGCGCGCTCGGCCTCATTGCGCCAGGCTTGATCGATATCCGCCCGCATGGTGCCGAGGGCAGCGGAGAGCGGATGGTGCTTGTGCCCCGCGGGCGGGGGCAGGTTGTCCGCCAGGGCGCGGGCCGCCGCATAGCTCTCGTCGAAGGCCCGGAGATTCTCCTGACTGGGTTGCGCGACGGCGTTGGCGTTCAGTTGCCGGACGCCCGCTTCGAGCTGCTCTTTGATGTCGGCGTCGACGACCGCATCCAGCGCCGGGTCCTCGAGCAGGGAGTTGAGCACGGCGGCGTTCAGCTGCCGCCGCTCCTCCCAGTCGAAGGGAGGGGCGCTCAGCGGGGCTGGCGCTTGCCCCTCGGAGCCTTGCGGGCTCTCGAACAGATCGAGTAGGGGCCGGAAGTTGACGACGAAGTTGTCGAAGCTCTTCCTGTTCTTGTGCCAGTTCTGCTGGACCGCGGACGGCTCCTCGGCCGTCATCGCCATGTAGCGCTTCTTGTCGGTGTGGTAGCGCGAGCGCCGCGGCTTCCCTGCCGTCCCTTCCTGCCGCCCCGCGGTCTTCTGCTCGAGGTGCAGGTCGGTGATTCCGGTGTGGTGGAACTGCAGCTTGATCCGGTTGTCCACGCGCCCGAGGGCGACCTTGATCTGCTCCCGCCGGGTCTTGCGCTTCTCGTCGACCATCGAGAGCCAGCGCGACACCGCCTTGACCGCGCGCAGCTTCTCCCACGACGCCTTCTCCGCCTCTTCGACGGGCTCGATCGCCGCCTTGCGGTGGGTCAGGTCGGGGAACCAGTCCGGCTCGATCTTCGGCGGATAGTTCTTGAAGTCCTTGTCGATGATGTAGTCCATACATCCTTCCCTGGAGGGACCTGCCGGGCGCGCGCCCTCTTCCTCAGCTCGCCGCAGGCTCGGCGGACGCCGCGGGGGGCTCGAGGCTCAGCTCGAACGTGTAGACCTTTTCGCAGTAGCCATCGTCGTAGAGGAACGCGAGGGTGCCCTCGCGCGCCGCGGGGTGGACGCCGGCCTCGAGCCGCCCCTGGGCATCGGACGTCCCTTCGATCAGCTCGCCCCCGACATGCAGGACGTACTCGACCGCGGCCGCCGGCTCGCCCGAGTCGAGCACGAGGTCGAGCTGCAGGATCGCCTTCACCCGCAGGGGATCGGCGCGGCCCTTCTTGTCTGCGACCGTCGCCTCCGCGCTGAAGCTCGCGCACTGCAGCCGGTCGTCTCCGGTCGCCTCGAAGGTCGGCGTGAAGGGGAAGCTCGCCTGTCCCCCGGCGAGGGTGCCGCGCAGGTCGGTGCGCGGGCCGGGTCCGCCGTCTGTCGGCTCGATGTGGAGCGCGACCTCCGTGCCGTCGCGGAACCGCGGCGCCTTGACGACGATCTCGACCTCCTCGCCGAGGGTCGACTCCGCCGGCCACTCGACCGTCACGCCCTTGCCGCGCTTGAACACGACCCGGTACTTCGAGCCAGAGGCCAGACGGCCGCGTTTCTGGTACTCCAGGCGCGAGGTCTTGCCCGTCGTCTCGTGCACATCCTGGCCGACATCGTCGTCGTCCAGACGTTCCGGATTCGCCACGCCAGGTCCTCTGCGGATGGTGGTACCCGGAATGTACGGGGGCGGGACCGTCCGCTGCAACCTCTTGTGTAGAGCGGCTCGCCGGAGACTCGGCGGCGGGATGCAAGGGTCGGGCGCCGAGCGGCGGCAGCGCCGGGACGCGTCGTGTCGCACGCAGCGCGCGGGTCGGTGGAACTCTGACCGGTTACGTCCACCCGGCCGGCACCATGGCGCCGGAGCCGCCCGGGGCGGGCTCTCCCTCAGGGGCGCTGCGTCCAGGCGCGCAGCACCCGCTCCGTCAACGCCGTCAGGCGCGCGGCGCTGTCCGCGAAGGGGCGCGCCGGATCGGCCGCCACTGGCAGCGCGTGGCTCGCCGCCAGGAGCCCGCCCAGGGTCGGGTCGGCGTCGACGCCGAGGCTGCCGACCAGCGCGATGCATGGAACGCC
>JAUIEM010000061.1 GCA_030428695.1 bacterium | reverse complement strand
CCTCGCCCGGGGGCCCGGGTGCTCCGCGGCGCCGTTCCGGGCCGGGCCGGGAGGGCGGCCGCTGCCGTCGCCAGCGCGCCGGGCGCCGGCTGCGGGGCCGCTGGCCGGGGCGGGGGAGGGGGCGCCGAACACGGTCGCGGGGGCGCTGGCGGCCGCGGGGGAGGCGCCGGGGCGCTTGCCCTTGACGTAGGCGGCGAGGGCGAGCACCCGCATGATGAAGTTCGCCTGGCGCTGGTAGCGGCTGCTGCGGGAGCTGTACTTCGCGATCTGGATCGGCACCGCGGCGCCGGTCGCGCACAGCCGCTGGGTGCTGCTCGCGGCCCGGGACCAGACGATCGCCTTGTAGACGTCGTTGCCGTTGCGGGCCAGGGCCTTGTCGAAGAAGTCGGTCACCCAGCGCTTGAACATGTACCGGTGCTGGAAGTCGCGGTCCTGCAGCAGCTTCTCCCCCAGGTCCGCCAGGCCTGCCAGTTCTCCTCGACCGTGCGGCCGTTCTCGAGCGGCTTGTCCTTGCCGGCCTTGCGCAGGTCCTGCATCGGGTAGAAGTTCAGCTTCTTGAAGCTCGCGGCGCACTGCGCGTCGGGCAGGGGAAAGACCTCGTACAGCTTCTTGAGCTTGCCGCTGTCGTAGTGGGCGATGCCGAGGCCGCCCTGGGTCAGGTCCATCACGTGCTTGCCCGAGCCTTTGCCCCGGCCCTTCCACCGGCCGCCGCCGAAGTACTTCGCGAGGTGCTCCTGGCACTGGAAGGGGTTCGGGTCGAGGTCGTCGGGCAGGCCGCTGACCCCCCAGTTCCCCGCCCCGATCACCAGCGCGAGCAGGCCGATGTCGCCGTCCTCTACGATCTCACGGCAGAGCTCGAAGGGGATGCTCTCGCCGTAGCGCTGGGTCTTCTCGGTGCCGGTCGGGCTCCAGCCGCCGATCTCCAGCAGCTGATCGATGTGCTTCTCGAAGCGCGGGCCGCGGGTGCCGGGGGCCTGCGTGAAGGGCGGGATGCCGCCGAGCGGAGCGGGCGCCGGAGCGGGGCTGGCGGGAGCCGGCGCTGCGGAAGCGGCGGGTGCGGGCTGGACGGAAGCCGCGGGCGTAGCGTCGCTGGCGGGAGCCCAGCCGCCCGGGCTGGCGGCCGCCGGCGCCGCGTCGGACAGGGCGCCGAGAGCGCACTGCACCCAGGCCGCCGGCAGCACCAGCCGGAAGCTCTTGCCCGTGATCAGATGGATGCCTCCGTCGGCGTTGTCGACATAGACCAGCTGCATGTTTCCTCCTCAGCGCCCTCGGGCGTGGTCGTCGAGCAGCCCTGGAGAAAACCGCGTGCCGGCCGCGGGAATTCCTCGCCAAGCCCCCATCCGTGCCGACTCCCGGCGCTCGACCTCGGTCTGGATGGGAGCTGCGCCGGCGCGGTCGCGCCGACACTGTGCAGGGCTGTGCAGCCGGGTTGTTCGACTCCGCAGGAAGGCCCCGCGCCTGGCGAGTTGACAGCGCCGCCGGCCTGTGGTCATCTGCGGTAGAGGAGGATCCCTACCATGCGCGCTCTACGCCTTTGTGCACTCGCCCTGTTGTTCGCCGTTCCCCTCGGCCTGCTGGCCGACGGTCCCCAGGTCGGAGAAGAGCTCGTCGAGCTCGACGCCCGCGACTGGCTGAACACCGAAGAGGGGCAGGAGGTCGATGTCGAGGAGCAGGACGGCAAGGTCCTGGTCATCGAGTTCTGGGGCACCTGGTGCCCGCCCTGCCGCGCGGTGATCCCGCACATGAAGGAGCTCTACAAGCGCTACTCCAAGACCGGGAAGTTCGAGGTCGTCGCGGTGCACTCGGTGCGCGGCGGCGACAAGCAGGCCGTCCACGACTTCATCGTCGAGAACGAGATGCCCTACCCCGTCTGCATCGACGCCGGCAGCGCCGCCCGCGACTACGGCATCGAAGGCTACCCGACCGCCCTGGTCGTCGGCCCCGACGGTCGCGTCGTCTACCGCGGACACCCCGCCGCCGAGGAGTTCGAGGCCGCGATCGACAACCAGATGCTCGAGATCCTGCTCGGCGCCCAGTAGGGCACCGTCACGCAACGGTTCCCTCCGAGCGGCCGGCTCTTCCCCGCGTCGGGCGGGGTCGGTATACTGTGCCTTTCGCAGCCCCTGCGAGGAACCTGCATGGCCACCGACATCGTCCAGCGCAAGACCGACCACATCGACCTGTGTGCCGGGGCGGACGTCCAGTTCCACCACCAGACCACCTTCTTCGAAGAGGTCTGGTTCCTGCACAACGCCCTGCCGGACATCGCGGTCGAGGACATCGACACGCGCTGTGACTTCGTCGGCAAGCCCCTCGCCGCGCCGGTGCTGATCACCGGCATGACCGGCGGCACCGAGCGGGCCGGACGCATCAACCGCGAGCTCGCCGCCCTGTGCGAAGAGCTCGGCCTGGCCTTCGGCCTCGGCAGTCAGCGCGTGATGGCCGAGAAGCCCGAGCTCGCGACCACCTTCGACGTGCGCGAGGTCGCGCCGACCTGCCCGGTGCTCGGCAACCTCGGCGTCGTCCAGGCCCGGGAGATGACGACCGCTGCCGTCACCGAGCTGCTCGAGGCGGTCGGGGCGAGCGCCCTGTGCATCCACCTCAACCCCGCGATGGAGATGGTGCAGCCGGGCGGCGACGTCGACTTCCGCCACGGCCTCGAGACCATCGAGCGCCTGTGCGGTGAGCTCGATGTGCCCGTGATCGTCAAGGAGACCGGCACAGGCATCAGCCCGGACGTCGGCCTGCGGGTGCAGAAGGTCGGCGTGCAGTGGCTCGACGTGTCCGGCGCCGGCGGCACGACCTGGGTCGGGGTCGAGGCCCTGCGCGCCTCCGGCCGCGACGCGGAGATGGGCCAGCTGTTCTGGGACTGGGGCCTGCCGACCGCGCTGGCGGTCAGCGGCCTGCGCGACAGCGGCCTCGCGCTGATCGCCTCCGGCGGGATGCGCTCCGGGCTCGACATCGCCAAGGCCATCGCCCTCGGCGCGTCGGTCGGCGGCGTCGCCCAGCCGGTGATCAAGGCGCTGATCGACGACGGCCGCGAGGGAGCGCGCGCCTACCTCGAGCAGCTCGTCCGCAGCCTGCGCATCGCGATGCTGCTGACCGGCAGCCGCGATCTCGCCGCCCTCGGGCGCGCCTCCCTGTTCCGCTCGCCGCGGTTCGAGCACTACGCGTCGCAGCTGGCGCGCTTCTCCGGTTGAGGGTCCGATGAGCGCCCCGAGCTCCGCGATCAGCGGCTTCTACAAGCACTCCGTCACAGCCCGGCGCCGGCTGCTGCAGGAGAAGTTCGGGCTCGACGACGCCGACATCGCGGCCCTCGAGGGGGGCGGGCTCGAGGCCGAGCAGGCCGAGCACATGATCGAGAACGTGTGCGGCATGTTCGCCCTGCCCTACGGCCTCGGTCTGAACCTGCGCCGCAACGGCAAGGACCACGTCGTGCCGATGGTGGTCGAGGAGGCCTCGATCGTCGCGGCGGTCAGCAGCGCGGCGAAGATGGTCCGGGTCGGGGGCGGCTTCGACACCGACGCGGACGCGCCGATCCTCAGCGGCCAGGTGCAGGTCCAGAAAGTGCCCGACCTCGCCGCGGCGATGCGGGCCGTGCTCGCCGCCCGCGACGAGCTGCTCGCCCTGGCCGACACGCCGCACCCGCGCCTGGTCAAGCGCGGCGGCGGAGCGACGGAGCTGACCTGCCACGAGGTCAAAGGCGGGGGACTCGACGGCAGCGACGTGCTCGTCGTCCACGTCCACATCGACTGCCGGGACGCGATGGGGGCGAACCTCGTCAACACCTCGGTCGAGCGCATGACCCGGCGCATCGAGGAGCTGACGGGCGGCAAGGCCCTCCTGCGCATCCTGTCGAACCTGTGCGACCGGCGGAAGGTGCGGGCGCGCTGCGCCGTTCCCTTCGAAGCCCTCGACGGCAAAGGCTTCGCCGGGGTCGAGGTCGCCCGCGGCATCGAGTCCGCGTCCCGCTTCGCCGAGGCCTGCCCCTACCGCGCCGCGACGCACAACAAGGGCACGATGAACGGCATCGACGCGGTCGCGCTGGCGACCGGCAACGACTGGCGCGCGATCGAGGCGGCGGCCCACGCCTACGCGGCCCGGGGCGGGCGCTATACCGCGCTGGCGACCTGGCGCCGCGACGAGCGCGAGGGCATCCTGCGCGGCAGCCTCGAGCTGCCCCTCGCGGTCGGCACGGTCGGCGGCGCGACCAAGGTCCATCCCCTCGCCCAGCTGTCGCTCAAGCTGCTCAACGTCGAGGGGGCGAGCGAGCTCGCCGAGGTGATGGCGGCGGTCGGCCTGGCCCAGAACCTCGCCGCCCTGCGGGCGCTGTCCACCGAGGGCATCCAGCGCGGGCACATGGCCCTGCACGCGCGTAACGTCGCGGTCGCGGCGGGGGCCCGGGGGGAAGAGGTCGAGCGGCTGGTCAGCGGGCTGCTCAAGCGCGGCGAGGTCAAGGCCGACGAGGCGGCCCGCCAGCTCGCCAGCCTGCGGGCGGAGAAGGCCGGAAGCGCCCGAGAGGAAGGAGAGTAGCGCGTGGAGTGGATCGAGAAGATCTGGCACGAGAACCGGCCCTTCCTGTTGATGGTGGTGTCGGCGGGCTTCGTCCTGTTCTGGGGCCAGTCGACCATCGCCTCGTACGACGCCGAAGCGACGAGCCAGACGCGCAGGAACGAGGAGTTCGCGGCGACCAACGAGGCGCGCGAGCTGTCGGCCAAAGAGCTTCGCGCCTCCCTCGAGCAGGAGTGGAGCCAGCTCAACGCCGATGACAACCCCGCGGTCGCCCGGGTGACCGGCCTCCTCTTCGAGCGCCGGCCGGCGTTCCAGCCCCCTGAGGGCAACCCGGTCATCGCCTACAACCGGCTGCGCTCCGAGGTGATCGAGCAGGCGCGGCGCAAGGCCCAGCAGAACGCGGTCGACTCCGAGCTGACCGAAGGTCTCGACCTGCCCGACACCTTCACCGCTGGCGAGGCGAGCGAGACCTACACGCGCCTCGACCTGACCGCGCGGGTGATCGACGCCGCGCTCGACGTGCGGGTGTCGCGCATCGAGGACATCCGGCAGATCCCGCGGCGCAAGAAGCGCGACGGCAACGATCCGCTGCTCGAGACCCCGGTCGAGGTGACGGTCGTCGGCTCCTCCCAGGCCGTGCACGCCTGGCTGCACACCTTCGGCCGGCGGGCGAGCTTCGCCGAGATGGTCGACATCGAGGTGCGCGCGGTCGAAGGCTCGGAGGAGGTGCGCGGACGGGCGATCTTCCACGCTCTCGAGGTCGCGCCCGAGGGTGAGGGCGGAGAAGAGGACGGGGGCCAGGACCCCGAGGGCGTGCCCGAGCTGCCCGGCCTGCCCGTGCTGCCCGGCGGATAGAGACAAGGAACCAGGGACAGGAGCCCCAGCGTGAACAAGGAAAAGATCGCGGCCGCCGTGTTCGTCGCCATCGTGCTCGCGCTGTTCGTCAACGGACAGCTCTCCTCGCCCGGCGCGACGCCGACCACGACCCCCGACGAGAGCGAGGTCGAGACCTGGTACGCCCAGTCGCGGCCGGTGCGCGACCCGCTCTTCCTCGGCCCCTTGTCCCTGCGCGGCGCGCGCAACCTGTTCGCCGAGTTCGAGGACTGGCAGGTGCCCGAGCCACCCGCCATCGCGCTGCCCCCCGAGCAGCCGCGGCCGCGGGCGGTGCCGCAGCCGATCTTCCCCGGCGGGCTCGCCTTCCCGGCGCCCCTGCGCATCGTCGAGAGGGATACGCCGTGATCCGCGCCAGCCTTCTTGTCCTGTGCCTCGGAGCCCTGGGCCTGGCCCAGGAGTTCCCGCGCATCTCGATCCACGACCGGCTCGTGTTTGCCGCTGGGGACACGGTGCACGGCACCATCGTCGAGCGGACCGAGGACATGGTGGTTATCGAGCCCCTGAACAGCGAGAGCCGCCAGCCGTATCCGATCGCGAACATCAAGGGCGGCATCCTGCCGGGTCAGGATCCGCTCGTCGTGTTCCGCCGCTACTACAGCGACAGCGAGGGCCGCCCGGGCAGCTCCTCCGTCGCCCTCGCCCGCTGGGCGCTGTCCTACGAGCTTCCCATTCAGGCGCGGCGGGCGACCCTGCGGGCGGTGACCAAGGATCCGCAGCTCGACGCGGCCTACCGGCTGTGGCACGGGCTGATCGAGGACAGCGCCTTCGTCGAGTCCGACGACGCCGACCTCGAAGAGTTGCTCGCCGACGAGCTGATGTTCTGTGGGCTGCTCGCCCGCAAGGGAGGCGCCGAGCCCCTCGACATCGGCCTCGCGCGCTGCCGCAGCCTGGTCGATCTCGGCTACCTCAAGAGCGCCCGCGCCGACCTCGAGACCCTGTGGAGTCGGGCCGTCACCGACTCCCTGCAGGTCGAGGCTCCCCAGGGCCTGGCCCTGCTGCGCGGCGAGGCGGCCCTCGTCGACGGCGACCCGGCCTTCGCGCGCCAGGCCTACACCCTGGCGACCGAGCTGTGGCCCGACCTCGCCGCGGCCTGGTTCGGGCTGGCGGAGGCCTGCTTCGGCCTCGGCGACATCGCCGCGAGCGCCGCGGCCCTCGAGACCTGTGACGAGCTCGGCGGAACCCCCGAGCTCGCGCTCGCGACGGCGGCGGTCTCCCTCGCCCGCGGCGATCTGCCCGCGGCCTCCGCGGCGCTCGCCGCCGAGCGCTCGCCGACGGCCCTCTACCTGCTCGGCCTCGCCGCCGCGCTGGGCGGCGACCTGCCCGCGGCGGAGAGCCACTTCGCGGCCCTCGAGGCCGCCGGCGAGGACGGGCTGGCGAAGCTCGGCCAGGGCTTCATCGCCGAGCAGGGCGGGGCGCTGCTCGACGCGAGCGCGGCCTACGCCGACGCCGCGAGCGCGCTCGAGGGGGGGCTGCGGGCGACGGCCTACCTGCTCCAGGGTCGGGCCCTGGCGCCGCGGGGCGCGCTGGTCGAGGCCCTGCACACCTTCAGCTCCAGCCTCGCGAACGGCGCGCCGCTCGCGCCGGTGCTCGACGCCCTGATCGCCGCCCGGCTGCGCAAGGGGGACCGCCGCGCGGCGCGCATCGACGCGTCCCTCAAGGCGGCCTCCGGCTCTCCGGACGCGCTCGCCGCCGCGGGCCGGCTGCTGCTCGAAGAGGGCGAGCTGTACCTCGCGCGCACCTCCTTCGAGGCGGCCCTGGCGCGCGATCCGGGGCATCTCGCCGCCCTGCGCGGCGCGCTCTACGTCGCCTACCAGGTCGGCCCGCGCTCCGCCGCCGACCAGGCACTGGCGCAGCTGCTCGCCCTGTCCCCCGAGGACGCCTACGGCCTCGAGGTGCAGCGCAGCCTCGAGCGGGTGGACACCCAGCTGTTGTTCGCCGAGAGCTTCGACCGCGAGGCCGATGGCGAGGCGGTACTGAACGGCTGGGAGGAAGACGAGGACGACGGTCTGACGATCGCCGTCGCGGACGGCGCCTGCATGATCGAGGGCACCGCGCGTGGCGAGAACCGCACCCGACTCTACCGGCCGATCGAGCACAAGCCCGCCCACCTGCAGGTCAGCCTCGACCGGGTCGGCGCCGTCGGGACGCGGGTCGGGATCGAGATCGAGCTCGGCCGCAAGTGGCTGCGCTTCTTCGTCGACCCCGACCGCGGACTGATGTACCAGATCTGGCAGGACAACCGCGCGCCGGAGCCGGTCGCGGTACCCGTCACTGTCGGGACCCGGGTGCGGCTCGGCATCGACCTGCCGACCGAGAAGCGGGCGAACATCGGGCTGCTCGTGGACGGGCAGCAGATCGCCGAGGTCAAGATGTCCGGGTGGCAGAGCCTGAAGAAGTCGGTGGCCGCGGTCTACGTCGAAGGGACCGAAGGCCAGGACGTCCGGCTCGAGGTGCCGGAGCTCGAGATCTACATCTACCGCGCGGAGTAGACGCCCCGACGCGCCGTGACATCCTCGTGGCGTCGTTCGACCATCGTGGGGCGGCCTGCCTGCGCGCAGGGACGGAGGGAGCAATGCGGGTTTCGCGAGGTTCGAGGGCCGGGGGAGCTGGCGGATTCACCCTGATCGAGATGCTGGTCGTCGTCGCGATCATCGCGGTGCTCGCGGGGCTCTTGATCCCCGTGCTCGGCGGCTTCGCCGGCACCGGTGAAGCCGTCAAGGCCCAGGCCGCCATCGCGCAGATCTCGAGCGCGCTCGAGGCCTACGTCGCCGACTTCCACGACTTCCCGCCGAACACCCTCGCCGACATGGGCCTGAGCGCCAACGGGCTCAACGCCGCCAACGAGTCGCTGGTCGCCTGCCTGTCCACGGGCCAGAAGAGCGGCCCCTACGTCGAGATCCCCGAGAGCGACCTCAGCAACCTCGACGACGACAAGGTGCCGGACTTCAACCAGTCGACCTTCGGCGTGCGCTCGGCCTTCGAATGGATCGATCCCTGGGGCAACCCGTACATCTACTTCAACGTGCGCGCCTACAAGAGCGGCGACAGCTACCAGAAGAGCGTCGGCACCTACCTGCTCGGCGACGAGCTGGACCGGGTGCTCGTCAAGCCCGTCGGCTCGAAGAAGACCGGCCGCTACTTCAACTCGACGTCCTACCAGGTCTGGTCCTGCGGGCCGGACGGCATCAACGACAACGGCGGTAACGACGACATCGCCAACTTCGAAGCCGAGGACTAGAGATTGCGCGGGCGGCACAGAGCCTTCACCCTGGTCGAGCTGCTCGTCGTGATGGGCATCATCGTGCTGATCCTCGGCACCGGTGTCGGGGTCTACGGCTCGATGACCGGCCGCTTCGAGTTCAACCGGGTGCGCTCCGAGCTGGCGGGCGCCTTCCGCCTCGCCCGCACCAACGCCCTCGAGCACAACGACCGGGTGCTGGTCGAGGTCTTCCCCAAGCGCGGTGAGGTGCAGACCACCCTGCGCGAGCTGCTCGGCGTCTGGCACTTCGAGGGCGAGGACCAGCTGCTGGGGGCCGACGGCCACGAGTTCCGGGGCTCGTACAACTTCAACGCCCGGGTCCACGAGATCTACCGCATCCCGGCGGGCAGCGGGCGCTTCGGCGAGGCGATCTACTTCCCGTACAGGGATGAGAACGCCCACGCCAACGACCTCGAAGACTACGTCGAGCCCGACCCGCGGCTGGAGATCGACGACGCGCCCTACTGGAATCCCCAGTCCGGCATCGGCGTCGAGATGTACCTGCAGCTCGAGAACTTCTGGCAGGTCTACGAGTACCGCGTCCACGAAGACCGGGAGTGGACCAACGAGCCCTACAACACGATGCGCTACCAGCTGTTCAAGAAGGATCGCGGCTACGCGGTCAGCGTGCGCATCGACGGCTCGCTGCTGGTCGAGGTCGAAGGGCTCGACGCCGCCGGCACGACGGTCTCCGGGGTGTTCTTCAGCCCCTCCCGGGCGGTGGTGCCCGGGCGCTGGTTCCGGCTGGTCTTCGAGCTGGTGCGGGGCTGGCCGCGGGTGCTGATCGACGGGGTGCCGGTGCTGCTGACGCCCGCGACGCCGAGCGCGCAGGACTTCAACTTCGAGAGCTTCCCGATGTTCTCCGAGCCCTTCGTGATCGGGTCGGACCAGCTGCACCTGCGCTTCGCCGGCGCCCTCGACGCGCTGCGCATCTACGGCTTCACGACCTCGACCAGCTTCGAGCTGCCGGCCGGGTACAAGCTGCTCGGGCGGGACAAGCGGCTGGTGTTCGACCCCGACGGCTTCCTCGACCCGCTGGTGCACGCGCGGCCGCTGACCTTCCGGCTGGCCGACGACGAGGCCTTCCTGGCCGCGGTCGGCGACGGGACGACGACCACCCTCGACCGCGACGCCGACGAGTACGTCCGCGAGGACACGATCTACGCCCGGCTCCACCGCACCGACACCCGCGAGGTGACCGTCGAGCTCAGCGGGGGCGTGCGTTGAGAGGAGGACCTGCGATGCGCAGCGCGAAACCGGACGGCGGCATGTCCCTGATCCTGGTCATCACCATCCTCTCGGCGCTGCTCGCCCTCGCCCTGCCCTTCGCCCTGTCGATGAAGCTCCAGGACCGCTCGACCCAGGCCTTCGCCAACGAGGCGCGGGCGCGGCTCAGCGCGCGGGCCGGCGTGTCCCATGCCCAGGCCGCGGTGATGCGCACGCATCCCGCCTACGAGCGCCAGCAGGCCCTGAGCCAGGGCGACCAGGCCTCGCTCGGCGAGGACCTCGACGACCTCGACGAGCTGCTGGTCACCGTCGACGGCTTCGACGGCATCGAGAGCTGGGAGACGCGCTCGGCCACCGGCACGATGCTGAGCGTCGACGTGCGCGACGCCCAGGGCCAGGTCAACCTCAACGCCTGCGCTCCCTACCTGCTCGGCAACCTGATCGGGGCGACCGTGCTGCTCGAGGACGTCGACGAAGAGAGCGAGTCGCTGCCGATCGAGAACCCGACGGTGTTCTTCAGCGACGGCAACCCGCAGACCCTCGACGGCATCGTCGCCGTCGACCGCGAGCTGGTCCTGTACCGCCACATCGACCTCGCCGAGCGGCGCCTGGTCGGGCTGGTGCGCTTCCCCTTCGACGACGCCGGGCTGCGCCACGGCGAAGGGACCTGGGTGCGCGACGCGCGCTACCTCAAGGCCTGGTACCACCCCTTCCTCGCCGAGTGGGGGAAGTACCGGCCGTACGAGACCGTCGCCGGCCTGCGCCAGGTCGCGAACTGGAGCTTCGTCGACCTGTTCCGCATCCTGCCGGGCTACCGGCCCGCGCTGTTCCAGCCCTCGGTGGTGCGGCGCAGCAACCTGTCCGGCGAGGACATCCGGCTGCTCGGCCTCGACCGCGAGTGGCCCGGCTTCACGCCCGGCGAGCCGCAGAACCTCGAGGGCGGGGAGATGAAGCGCCTGCGGGCCTTCCTCGCCGCCTTCGCCGAGATCCGCCGCAAGCCCGCCCAGGCCGCCCACATCGAGGCCTTTACGCCCGGCGAGCTGGCGCGGCTGTACGACCTGCTGACGGTGCACTCCCGCGGCGAGGTGGTGTGGAGCGATCCGCAGCGCATCAACCACGACGTGAACCGCGGCAACGACCAGGTGCTGCAGCAGCGCCTGCGGGTCGCGGACGCATCGGCCTTCCGCTTCCCCTCGATCGCGCGGATCGGGCCCCCCGGCGGCCCGTACCAGTACCGGATGGCGATCCGCAATCCGCGCAACAACCAGATCTTCATCTGGCCCTGGTTGAACCGCGGCTACCGCCAGGAAGAGGCCTTCATCAGCGCGCGCCCGCCGGCGCCGATCAACCTGAACACCGCCTCCCACGAGGTGCTGACCGCGATGTGGTCGGTGCCGGGCCGCAACGGCCAGACCGCCTGGGAGACGGCCTCGTCCGTGATCGAGGCGCGGCCGCTCAGCAACGACATCGACCATCTGGGGGCGGTCGGCTTCCCCCTGACCGAGCAGAGCCTGCGGCGCTGGACCCTGTGGCTGATCGAGGGCGGCGCCCCGCGCTGCTACGAGAGCTTCGGCGTGTTCGAGCTCGACGCGACGGCCATCGAGAGCGGCGATGCGCGGAACCAGCTCGCCAGCTACCGCGTGCGCCAGGTCTTCGATGCGGTGCCCCCGGTCGAGACCGCCTGGTCGATCGACAGCCAGGACGACTTCCTCGCGACGGTCAACGCCGGCCCGGTGCCCGACAACAACTTCTGGCGGACGAACCGTGGGAACGTCCCGCGCAGCGGACGGGCCGGGGGCTTCGTGATCACCGGGCCCAGCCGCGAGTTCCAGGTGCCGATGGGGCGCGGCGACCCGTCCCACGACGAGAACGTCGGGGACCTGCGCATCCGGCACCTGGTCGAGCCGGAGAACAACAGCCCGCTGTACTTCGAGAGCTGGAACGACGAGCCGGAGGGAGAGCGCTTCCGGGGCAGCGGCCTCGACCTCGGCGTCGGATCGATCCCGGTCGGCGACCTGTTCACCCCCGAGGGCGACCCGATCGGCCAGGGCTGGGCGCCCTTCCAGGTCAGCTTCTGGGTGCGCCCGGCCGGGAGCGGCAGCGGCGGAACCCTGGTCGAGGTCGGCCAGGAGGACGACCCGTACAACCAGCTGCTGCTGACCTACGACAGCGGCAACGAGCTGTTGCGGCTGTCGCTCTGGGACGGGGCGCTCGATGTCTCCGGCGGCGGGCGCTCGATCGACCTGATCGGCAGCGTCCAGATGCGGCCGAACAACTGGTACCACGTGCTGTTCCAGGTGTGGGGCACGCGGGTCGGCGAGCAGACGCTGTTCGTCGACGGCAAGGCGGTCGGCGAGCACGTCTACCGCACCTACCTGACCCAGGCCGAGGATGCCGAGGCGCTGTCGTTCACCGTCGAGGACGCCTCGGAGCTGTTTCCCCCCAACATCGACGATGGGCCCGTGCTGATCGGCCGTGAGATCGTCGAGGTCACCCGCGCGGGCAACGTGCTGCAGGTCAACCGCCAGATCCAGAACCCGGCCTTCGACCCCAACGATCCCCAGGCTTCCCAGCTTCCGCCCATCATCCGCGGCGGCAGCCGGGGCTCGACCCCGACGGCCCACGACGAGCACACCGTCGTGCAGCCCTTCGGCTACACCGCCTCCTGCACCGACCGCGTGCCGATCGCGGGCGGCACCCTGACCCAGCCCCTCGAGCCGGTGATGCCCTGGACGCTGGCCGACCTGGCCGACTCGGTGCTGATCCCGATCCTCGACTCGACCGGCACCACCCTGCCGGTGGTGCCCGAGCTCGGCACGGCCAACTTCCCGCCCCAGGGCGTGATCGCGGTGATCAGCTTCGACCTCGCCGGGATCCTGGCGGGGAACCTGCCGACCGCCCCGAACATCGAGGTGATGGCTTACGACTCGCATACCGGGGACGCCTTCGAGGGCCTGCAGCGCGACGTGATCCCCAACCAGGGCAGCGGGCGGGTCAACCACTACTCCCTCGCCCTGATCGTGCTCCTGTCGATCGAGGCGAGCGACACGGACGACTACGCCGACGTCGACGCGGCCAGCCGCTACCCCTGGGTGCAGCTGACCAACGCCCCGGATCACGAGTGGATCCACTACTACAAGGGCTCGACCTACGGCTTCGACAACTTCCTGATCCTGCCGGTCGACCCCGGCAACCACATGCGCTTCGACAACCTGCCCGCGGACATCCAGCCGCTGATCACCGACGTGCTGCGCCACTTCGCGCAGCTCGTGCTCGGGCAGAATCCGCCCGGCGACGCGGTGCTGCCGGACAACGCGAACGAGATCCCGCTGACCAGCGTCGCGGACAGCCTGATCCCCTACACCCAGAGCATCCAGCCGACCACCGAGCTGACCTGCCGCGACCGCCACGACAAGGGCACCGCGGCCCAGGCCTGGGCCGGCGGCGCGCTGTTGTGCCCGGTGTGGAGCACCAACTCCGACCTCGTGCGCGACTTCGACCCGGTGACGATCACCGACGCGGTCATCGCCGACCCGCAGCGCGAGGAGCTCGAGGTCCTGCACACCGCCGGGGCCAACGCCCGCTTCGACATGTGCGCGCCGAACGCCCGCCGGCTCGCCGCCTTCAACCGCTTCGTCGGCCGCGACTACGAGCCGGCCGCCGCGGCCCGGGTGCTGCGCTGGCCGACGGGAGACCTGGCCGACCTCGCGCCGACCGGCGCGAATCTGCTGCAGGGCCGACCGGGCAGCCCCTTCGGCGCGCGCCTGCCGGGCGACCTCGACGAGGTCGCCGTCCACGGCCTGAACGTCACCTCGCCGACCCGCCTGCCCGGCGAGGGGCCGGTGGTGCAAGGGACCGGCATCGACGTCTTCCACGGGCCCGTGCTGACGACCTGGGTGGACGGCTCCAGCGACCGCCTGCCCTTCGATCCGAGCTGGAACGCCTGGCTGACCCAGGGCGGGTTGATCATGGTCGGCCCGGAGGTGCTCGCGGCCGACGCCTTCGGCGGCAGCGGAGGCGGCGGAGGAAGCGGCACGCCGGTCGTGCGCGGCCTGCTCGCCTCGCGCATGCGCGGCCACTCCTCGGAGACCCGCGGGGTGCGGCTGACCTTCCCCGGCATGGCCCAGACCTCCGGCTACGGGATCCTCGACGAGCAGTGGACCCTGTACAGCCAGCGCAACCTGCGCGCCCTCGACGGCTACGTCGCGGTCGACCAGGGGCGCGGGCGCGGCTTCGGCGAGGTCTTCCCGTACACGCGCGTGGTCGGGAACAACCAGGGCACGCAGCTCGAGCGGCCGGTCGACGAGCTCGGCAACGCGGTCTACCGCGGCGCCTTCGGCAGCGGGGAGACCGGGGTGGCCCAGGGCGACATCCTGATCAACATCCCGGCCCGCTTCCACAGCCGCTACCGTGAGGAGACCAGCGGCTACGAGGGGGTCTTCTACCAGTTCACCGTGCCCCTGAACGGCGCCTGGGTCGACCGCATCGAGTGGGACGAGCGGCGCAACGACCCCCTGTGCGGGGCGGACATCCTCGTCGTCGCGCGGCTCGACGGCTATCCGCACTGGGACGCCGGGCAGAACAGCTCGCCGCGGGCCGACGAGCTGTACGAATTCCGCGAGCCGAACCGCGACAACCGCATCGGCCGGACCGCCGACCAGATCGAGATCCGGGTGTACTTCCCCTACCGGAACGAGTCCTTCGAGGACGACGCCTGGAAGACGACGCCGGTGCTCGAGGCGATCCGCATCTACACCCGCCAGCCTTCCCGGGTGCTCGCCCACGAGGAGGGGGACGAATGGCGCTGAGGCGACGCGGCTTCACGCTGATCGAGCTGATGGTCAGCATCGGCGTGCTGTCGGCCCTGGGGCTGGCGCTCACGGTGGTGCTGCGCTCGTCGATCCGCCTGTGGCACGCTGGCGAGGCGCGGCGGGAGGCGTACGAGGAGGCCGAGCGCGTGTTCCGCGCGGTGCGCAGCGACCTGTCGTCGATGTACACCGGCCGCAGCGAGCTCGGGGAATCGCGGGGGATCCTGCTCTGTCACCGGTTCGGCGGGCAGCAGCGCCTGGTGTTCGTCAACACCATCGCCGCGACCCCCGCCGATCCCTTCGCCCAGCGCACCGGCCTCGCCTGGTCGGACGGGCGGGTCGACAACGTCGGGGACCAGCTCGAGGCCGCGGAGCTCCGCCTGATGGCGACCGGCGGCCTCGAAGAGGTGCAGTGGATGCTCGACCCGCGCGGCAGCGGCGCCTTGTACCGCGCCCGGCGGAGTCCCATCCACGGCCCCGGCAGCCTGTTCTACACCCCGATCCCGCTCGACAGCCTGGCGGCACGCGCCCAGGTGATGAGCGACCGGGTGCTGTACATCGGCTGGGAGTTCTGGAGCCAGTCGACGCGCAGCTGGAGCGGAGGCCTCGACGTCTGGGACTCGACCCGCTCGGTCAAGGCCTTCGACAGCCCGCGGGCGGACTTCTCGCTGTTCCATGACGCCGACTCGATCACCGACAGCCGGGACGACGTGTTCCCGGCGCGGATCCGCGTCACGCTGGTGCTCGAGGATCCCATCGAGGGGGTCGACACCCTGCTCGCCGAGGACATCAGCGCGAGCGAGGACGACATCAACCTGATCGAAGAGGACCGCTTCCGGCCCGACGGCGGCCTCGCCCTGGTCGGCACCGAGTGGATCACCTACCGCTCGTACTCCGGCACCCGCCTGCGGCTCGACAGCCAGGGGCGCGGGGCGCGCGGGACCACCGCCCAGGAGCACGCGGCCGGCACGCGGGTGCGCACCGGGCGGCTGTTCATGCAGACCTTCGCGGTGCCCGGCTTCCGGGAAGACTGGGGAGGGCGCCGGTGAGCGCGCGCAGGGGTCTGTCGCTCGTCGAGATCCTCGTCTCGCTGTCGATCTTCGCGGTCGGCGTGACGGCGGTGATCGGCTTGATGACGGTCGCGACGACGACCCACAAGCGCGCGGTCAACCGGGTCAGCGCGGCCTGGATGGCGGAGTCGCTATTCGACGAGATGGCGGCGCGCCTGACCCCGGCCTTCAACATCGCCGACCTGCCGCCGGGGGAAGGGCCGAGCTACGCCGTCGCGACCGGCGTCGAGCGCGAGGGCTTCGAGGGCTACTTCGCCGACGTCTTCCTCACCCCGATCGAGCATCCCGACGACGCGGCTCTCGGCCTGCCGCCCGGCGAGTTCCTGTGCGAGATCCGCATCCACTGGCGCATCCGCGGACAGGCGAACAGCGAGCTGTTCCGGACCATCCTCGTCCGCCGGCTCGATGTCGGCACGGGCACGCTGGCGGGTCCCCCGCCGTAGGGTGCGCTGCAGCCAGGACCACGCTTCGCGGGACAGACTTGCCGGAAAGGATGGAGCAGCCCCGCGCAGGCTTCCGAGGGCTGGCTCAGGCGCTGGTCGCCTCGCCCTCACTCTGCAGGAGGCCGAGCACGGCGACGATGAATGCGCGGTCGTCGGGACCGGCGAGCTCGAGGTAGTGACGGAGGCCACTGCGGGTGATGCGCATGTTCTTGAAACCCAAGTCCCCGGTCTCCTGTGCTTTTCCGGAGCGGTGCCTGTCCGCTCCTATTGTATCGATCGGAAGGGCGCCTCGATTTCTTCAAAAGAAATCCCGGTGTGGTATGATTCCGCCTTCATTTCGTGCTGGGCTGTCATGCGCTGCGACAACTGCGGGTATCGGGAATTCCGGATCGCCTCCTTGCCGGAGGGCAAGCTCGAGCTCTGTGAGCTGTGCGACCACCCCCACGGCGCGTCCCATCTCGTCACGGGCTGGCTCGACCGGCAGGAGGCCCACGAAGCCAACGTCGAGTACGCGATCTGGCCGCTGTACAAGGTGTTCGCCGGCTGGAAGGAGGTCCGGGTCGGCAAGAGCTCCGCGGGCGACCCGGCCCTGAAGATCCCGCCCTACCTGTACTTCTCGGTCCATCGCAACACCCTCAAGCCGATCGAGAAGCTCTCGATCACGCTCGAGCTCTCCGCCCGCAAGATGGCGAGCCGGTGGGTGATCGAGGCGGCCTACGACAAGCAGCTGCGCTTCACCCTCCGGCCGATGTTCTTCGGGCTGTCGGCCCGCAAGCTGCCCGAGGCGATCGCGAAGGCGCAGAAGGACATCCCGACGCTCGCCGCCAGCCTCGACCGCGACATGAACCTGCACTGGTGGTCCCAGAGCTGAGGACCCGCGATGGCGCGAGAACGCTCTGCCGACCGGGCGCTGGTCGAGGCCTGCCTGCGCGGTGAGGGCGGGGCGTGGGAGGAGCTGATCGCGGCCGCGAGCCCGGGCCTCGCCGCGGTCGTCCGCGAGACCCTGCGCCGCGCGCGCTGTCCGGCCGATGCCGCCCACGTCGACGACCGCCTGGCCGAGACCTTCGCCGAGCTCCTGCGCGACGACTGCCGCACTCTGCGCTCCTGGAGCGGCCAGGCCAGCCTGCTCAGCTGGCTCAAGGTGATCGCCTACCGCCGCACCCTGAAGTTCATCGACCGGCGCCGGCCCGCGCCCTCCCTCGACGACAGCGCCGCCGGCCTGACGCCGACCGCGACCGGGGCCTCGCCGGGCGAGGAGGTGGAGCTGCGCGAGTCCCGGGCGCTGGTGCGCGGCGCCCTCGAGAAGTTGAAGACGCGCGATCGCGTGTTGCTCGAGGGGCACGTGATCCGCGGGCAGAGCTACGCGGCGCTCGCGGAGCGGCTCGGCGTCAAGGAGAGCAGCGTGGGTCCCCTGCTCGCCCGCGCGAAAAAACGGCTGCGCGCGTTGCTCTCGGCGCGGGGTATCGGGTAGACCGGGGGCCATGACCGTGCTGTCCGTGATCATTCCGACCCTGAACGAGGGCGAGAACCTCGTCCGCACCGTACGCTCGGTGCTCGAGAATCCTCCGTCGGAGCCCTTCGAGGTCCTGGTCGTCGACGACGCCTCGGACGACGGCTCGACCGCCTTCCTCGAGGACGGCGTGCCCCACACCCGCTGGCTGCGCGACCACCCGACCCGGCAGGGGCTCGCGCGGGCAAAGAACCACGGCGCGCGCGCGGCGCGGGGCGAGCTGCTCCTGTTCCTCGACGCCCACAGCAGCGTCGAGCCCGGCGCCCTCGATCAGCAGATCGCCGCCGTGCGGGAGAGCGACGGCCGCGCCCTGGTCGGGCTGGCCCTGCGGGGGCTGACGCCGGACTTCCGGCCGCTGCCGACGGTGCACGGCACGGCGATGGGCTTCGACCGACGGCTGGACATGCGCTGGCAGCGGCTGCTGGCGGGGAACCGGAGCCCGATCCTGAGCGGCAGCGGGATGATGGTCGCGCGGGACTTCTTCTTCGACGGCCTCGGCGCCTTCGACGACGGCATCTTCGAGTGGGGCGTCGAGAACATCGAGATCTCGGTCAAGGCCTGGCTGGTCGGAGAGGGCTGCCTGGTGCTGCCGCGCCTGAGCTTCGGCCACGTGTTCAAGCCGGTCTTCCAGTACGCCGTCAGCCACTGGAAGTTCGTCTACGCCAAGCTGCGGGCCGCCGCGATCCTGTTTCCCGACGAGGTCCGCGCGCGCGTCCACGAGGCCCTCGCCGGACCGGGGCTGGAGCGGGCGGCGGAGCTGCTGCGGGGCGAGGCGGACAGCGTGCGGGCCCGCCGCGAGGCGATGCTCGCGCGGGCCCACCGACCCTTCGAGGACTACCTGGAGCTGTCCGGGCTCACGCTCTGAAGCGGCACCGAGCGCACGGGGCGCAGGCCGATCCAGGGGGCGCGAGTGTCGGGGGTGGCGCTGCCGCGGGTGGCGCTGCGGCAGCCGCCGGCCAGGCTGCTCCAGGCGCCGCCTCGCCAGACCCGCGTCGTGCCGAAGCGCGGCCCCTGCGGGTCCTGGACGTCGACGACGTCGAAGGGGGCGTAGTGGTCCCAGCACCACTCGCCGACGTTGCCGAGCATGTCGTACAGGCCGAAGCGGTTCGGCTCGAGGCCGGCGACGGGGTGCGGCCCGAAGCGACGGCCCCGCAGCTCGAGTGCGCCGGCGGCGAGCTGCGCGAGCTCGGGGGAGTCGGCCCGGTACAGGCCGATCAGGTCGGTGCCGCCGCCGTAGTCGACCGCGCTGTTGGCGGCGTACCACGCGATGGCGAGCAGGCGCTCGCTGACCAGCACGTTGCCGGGGTCGAGCTGGCCGTTGTACAGGGCGGTGACCGAGCCGGCGCGGCAGGCCCGCTCCCACTCGGACTCCGTCGGCAGGCGGTAGCCCGTGCGGTCGAGGCCCTTGAAGTGGACCTCCGCGCTGACGATGCTGCGGTCGCGCTTCTCGACGTCGGCGAGCAGGTAGACCTCCTCGAGCCCTTCGCGCCTGGACAGCTCGTTGCAGTACTCGAGCGCGTCGTACCAGCTGATGTTCTCGACCGGCGCCTGGCCACCGGCCTCGGAGAAGGAGGCCGGGCGGGACTCCATCACCGCGTGCCACTCGGCCTGGGTGACCTCCGTCGACTTCATGTAGAACGGGCGCCGCAACGACACGGTGTGCAGGGTCTCGCCGCTCATCCGACCCGGCTCGCCGGCGGGGCTGCCCGCAGGAAAGGAGCCGGAGGGGATCAGGCACAGGGTCAGGCCCGTCGCCGTGCGGATCGCGAGCGGCAGGCCCGCGTCGCTCGCCTCGAGCTGCACGGGCGACGTGTCGTACCAGCTCGCGGCGAGGACGGTGCCGCCGTGCTCGAAGTCGATCCCCCCGTCCCCTTCGTTCTCGCGGAGCATCAGGCCCCGCACCGCGAGCACGATCAGGGCGAGGAGCATCGTCAACGACACCACCCAGAACAGCGTGTCGCTCGCCTTCTGTCGGGGCGGCGCGGCAAGCTCGGGCTCGACGGCACGGGGCGGGAGCGGCGTCCGCTCCGACGACGGCGGCGCGCTCTGCGGCGGCGGCGAGGGCGTCGGCTCCGCAGGTCGCGGGGGCGTCATCCGCCCGGAGGGCCGGCGGGGGGACTCGGTGCGTCCAGAAGGCCGACGCGGGGGCGTGGTCTGGTGCGAGGGCCGGCGGGGCTCGGTGCGTCCGGAGGGCCGACGCGGGGGCGTAGTCTGGTGCGAGGGCCGGCGGGGGGACTCTGTGCGTCCGGAGGGCCGGCGCGGTGTGGTCTTGCGCGAAGGCCGGCGCGGCGGCGTCGTCTGGCCCGTGGGCCGAGCGGGGGGGGTCGTCTTCCGCTCCGCCGCCTCTCCCGTCGGAGGGGACTTCCGCTTGCGCGGCGCCTTCGCCTCCGACGGCGAGCGCAGGACCGTCACCGTCGGCGTCTCGTCCTCCGGCTCTCCCAGGATCACGGCGTCGAGCGCCGCAGCGAGCTCTTCGCCGGTCTGGAAGCGGTCCTCCGGCTTCTTGGCGAGCAGCTTCGCGACGACGTGGCGGATGCGCGACGACAGCCCCGGACGCACCTCGCGCAGGTCGGGCGGCGCCCGGAAGGTGTGCTGCTTCATGTAGTTGACCGACGAGGGCCCGGCGAAGGGCAGGTCGCCGGCGAGCAGCTCGTGCAGCGCGCAGCCGAGGGAGTACAGGTCGGAGCGATGGTCGACCTGGCGGCAGTCTTCCCACTGCTCGGGGGACATGTAGCCCGGCGTGCCGACCGACTCGCCGTGGACCGTCAGGGGCTTCTCGGCCTGCAGCATCTTCGCGACGCCGAAGTCGGCGATCAGCACGTCGCCCTTCTCGCTGAGCAGCAGGTTGTCCGGCTTGATGTCGCGGTGCACGACCCCGGCCTGCGCCGCGGACCAGAGCCCGAGCGCCGCCTGCTTGACCAGCTCGGCCGCCCTCTTCTCCTCGAGGGCGCCGTCGCGGATCAGGAGATCCTTCAGCGAGCCGCCCTTGACGAACTTCATCGCGATGCAGAAGTAGCCGTCGGCGTAGAACAGGTCGTAGATCGGCACGACCGTCGGGTTGTCGAGGGTCGCGAGGACCCGGGCTTCCTGCTGGAAGCGCGCGATCAGATCTTCCTCGCGAGCGAGATGCGGAGGCAGGACCTTGACCGCGACCGTGCGCTGCAGGCGCATGTGGGTGGCGAGGTAGACCGTCCCCATGCCCCCTTCGGCGAGGAGCTGGTCGAAGCGGTACCCGTTCAGGGTGCGACCCTGGAAGATGCCCTGGGCGTTCCCGATCTCCGAGTCATCGACCTCGGGCACGGGACCCGGAAGGGTCTCTCTCGAGGGATCTGCTGTCACGGTCGAGAGCCGGGTGGACACGACAGTCTCCGTGTGCTCGCACGGACTCTACCATCGCGGTGGAAAACGCCGGCATCAAGGGAGCCAGCGGGACCCCTCCCTGTCCTTCCGCGGCAGAAGCGGCCGGACGGGAAAAAAAAGTTTTTCTGCTTCGGTTCAACCTGCAGTGTTTGCATTCAATCGTAGTCGATCGCTCATGGTGTGAGCTCGATGCAGGGGCTGTCGCTGGCGAACACCTCGCCGACGACCGCCGCCTCGGTCGTGCCCTTCTCGCGCAGCTCTTTTACGACATCCTCGGCCTGGTCGGCGGCGACCGCCATCAACAGGCCGCCCGAGGTCTGTGGGTCGCACGCCAGCTCGAGGTACTCCGCGCCGACCGTGTCCGCCCGCAGGGCGGCGCCGACGGTCTCGCGGTTGGACAGGGTCATCCCCGAGCGGATGTCCTGCCGGAACAGCCCGAGCGCGCCCTCGAGAGCCGGCAGCTTCGAGACCGCGAAGCGCAGGCCGACCCCGGCCCCGCGGGCCATCTCGTAGCCGTGACCGGCGAGCCCGAAGCCGGTGATGTCGGTCATCGCCGACACGTCCGCCTCGCGCGCGACCTCCATCCCCGCCTTGTTCGGCAGCAGCATCGAGCGGCACGCGACCTCGAGCAGGCGCTCGTCGCACAGCTTCTTCTTCGCGGAGTGGATCAGCACCCCGGTGCCGAGCGGCTTGGTCAGGACCAGGGCGTCCCCGACCCGCGCGGTCGAGTTCCGCCGCAGCTTGTCCGGATGCACGACGCCGATCACGGCGAGGCCGTACTTCAGCTCCTCGTCGCGCACCGTGTGGCCGCCGACGGTCAAGCATCCGCACGCCTCCGCCATCGCCGCGCCCCCCTTGAGGACCGCGTTGAGCACCTCGTGGGGCACTCCTTTGTGCGGGAAGCAGCAGATGTTCAAGGCCATCAGCGGCTGGCCCCCCATCGCGAAGACGTCCGAGATCGCGTTCGCGGCCGCGATCTGTCCGTAGACGTAGGGGTCGTCGACCAGGGGCGTGATGAAGTCGGTCGTGAAGACGAGTGCCTCCGTGTCCGAGCGCCGTAGCACGGCGGCGTCGTCCGAGGTCGACTGGCTGACCAGGAGGTCGGCGGTCGCAGGGGAGGTGATTCCCTCGAGGATGGTGCTCAAGTCCGACGGACTGAGTTTCCCCGCTCACCCGCCGGAGCGAGCGAACTGCCGGATGTCGCAGGGCATGCTCTCCTCCTGATTCGTGTTATGCGGTTCTGATAACGGCGCAGCCGAAACGGCGGTTCCCAAACGGCCGGAATCCCCGCGCCCGACAAGCGGGGACGGGGATTCCACTGTAGCGCGGCCGCGCCGCACGGACAAGCCGTCGGAGCTAGTTCCGCTGCATGCTCGCCGCGAGGGCGCTCTCGATGCGCTCGGCGATGTCGAGCGCGTGGATGCGGGTCGCCGCATCCTTCGAGTCGGTCGGCAGCTGCTTGAGCACGTCCTTCAGCTCGTAGCGCAGGCAGGCGGTGACCTCGGGCGGGTAGAAGGTGTTCGGGCCGGCCAGCACGATCGAGATCAGCGGCTCGGCGATGTTGCGCTGCAGGTTCCGCTGCATATCGCTGAGCACGGCGGCCTTGCCACCGGTCACGAAGACCGCGTCCACCAGCGTCTCGATCACGCTCTCACAGGTGACGGCGTCGCCCTCGACCAGGTACGACTGGCCGAGCAGCTCGTCGAAGGTCCACGGATTCATCACCGACGAGAAGGCCCGCAGCTGGGCGGTCAGCACCATGTCGCGGATCGGGAAGGTGGTGTCGGCGAAGGTGTCCGCGGAGCCCCAGTGCGACCAGCGGCCTGCGGCCAGGCTGCGCAGGAGCTCCGGCGAGAAGTCGAAGTCCTCGCCTTTCAGCACGCGGGCGACCAGGGCCAGCGCCTTCTTCTGCTGCGCGGCATCGACCGGCGTCACCGGCAGGCGGCCGTCGGGATCACCCTTGAAGTCGCGGTAGAGGTACGAGCCGCCGACGTACTGCCCGACCAGCTGGGCCGAGTACCAGTACTCGAAGAACAGCCGGTTGAAGGCCCGGGTCGCGGTCGTGTAGCTCTCGCCGTCCTCGACCCGGCCGACGACCTCGGCCCAGAGCGACTTCGCGAGGGCCATGCGGGACTCCGCGTAGTCGACCATGTCGGCGCCGAGGTCCCAACGCACGGCGCGCGGGTCGGGGGTGCCGACATCCTCGTCGGTGCCGTAGATCAGGCCGTCCTCGGCGACGCGCTTGAGCACCTCGGCGAGCTCGGAGGGGTCTTCGACCGGCTTGTAGCCGTACTCGATCGCCCAGTAGTCGTACGGGCCGATGGTGTCCATCGCGTAGTTGCCCTGGGTCTCCCCGCCGATGTTGATCGGCAGGTAGTCCATCACCGAGCCGGCGATCGCGCCCGGAGCGTCCTCGCTGTTGATCTCCTCGAGGGTGTGCCAGGTGCTCGCCTTGAAGTTGTGACGCAGGCCGAGGGTGTGGCCGACCTCGTGCATCACGGTGTCCTTGACGATCGCGTCGATGAAGCTCGCCTGCATCGCGACGTCACCGAGGGCGATACGCGCCATGCCGAGCTGGTGCGTGCGGCCGTGGCCGAGGGCGCACAGGTGGTCGTGATGGGGCTCGACAACCTGGCCGCCGATCATCAGGGGGGACTCGGGCGCGCGGAAGCGGTTGATCACGTGGTCGGTGCCGAAGCTGTCGAGGAACTCGCGCCACTGCGGGGCCATCGCGTCGTCACCGAAGTAGAAGGCGCCTTCCTGCTCGTAGGAGTTCGCCATCGCGTCGTCGAACACGATGTCGGCGTCGAGGATCTCGCCGGTCAGCGGGTGCACACGGGAGGGGCCCATCGCGAAGGCCGAGCCGCTCGTGATCCAGCGGAAGAAGTTGTAGTTGACGTCTTCCGGGTCGAGCTCGGAGAACTCGTTGTACTCGGTCTGCTGGCGGACCTCGACCGCGCCGACGATGCCGATCTTCTCGAACGCCTTGTTCCACTCGAGGATGCCGTCGTGCACGGCCTTGCGGAAGCGCACGGGGACCGTCTTCTCGACGTAGAAGATGATCGGCTCGGCAGGCGGCGACATCTCGAGCGAGGGGTCGAGCTTCTGCACGTTCCAGCGGTTGATCAGGCGGACGAACTGGCCATCCTCGTAGGAGCCGTTGCTGAAGTCCTTCAGCACGGTGAGGAAGTAGCCGACGCGCGGGTCGGCGTGGCGCGGGGTGTAGTCGCTGTTCGGCAGCCGCGAGAGGCTGTAGTGCAGCGTGTTCAGCGACCCGTCCATCGCGCTCGGCATCGTGTAGGAGATCTCGAGGTTGTCGCGGAAGGACTTGAGGTCGAGCTTGGCGAGGCTGCGGTCGAAGTAGAAGCCCGGGCCGAACAACACGTCGGAGTTGCCGGCGAACAGCATCATCCCGTCGATGAGGTAGCTGCCGGTCTCGCTGTGCTGTGCGACGATCGGCAGCGCGAACAGCACGCGATCGGTGTAGGCGCGGGAGACCGCGTCTTCGAGCACGCCCTTGCCGACGTAGCGGGTGTTCTTCTCGACCAGGGCGATCTGGTCGCCGATCTTCTCCCAGCAGACCAGGTAGTCGGCCCACTGGAAGCCGGTGACCGAGCCACCGCTGGTCACGGTGGTCGCGATCAGGAACGGCGTGTCGAGCATGTCGTCGCCGATTCCCAGGTAGAGCTCCTGCTCGCCCGACCAGGTCTGGAACAGCCCGCGCTGGAAGCGGTACTCGTCGCCGAGCGCTTCACTGGCTTCGGGGTAGTCGGCCAGCGCCGGACACGCGATCAGCGCGACGGCCAGGCCCCACATCGTGATCCTGTGCATGTTTCCTCCTGCCCCGCCGTGTGCGGTTGCTTGTTGTGCGGGGATGCGTCCTATTTCACCAGAAAACGCCGGGTGCGCAAGGGCTGGTTCCGCTCGACGGCATCGAATCGCTGAGGAGGGGGAGGACGTGCGGGAACGGGGCCTCAGGGCTGCTCGTCCGGAGCCTCGAGGCGTTCGATCCAGGCCTCGACCCGCTCGGCCAGGGGCGGGGGGGTGACCGCTGGCAGCTCTCCGGACAGGTGCTCGAGCAGCCGCACCGCCTGCGCGCGCAGCCCGGGGCTGCTGGAGCGCAGGAAGGGCAACAGGCGGCCGGGCTCGATCTCGAGCGCGGGGGAGACCGCGAGGTCGTCGAGCAGGCCGACGACCGCGGCGGTCCTGCCCTCGGCGAAGAGCTGCTCGGCGCCCTCGAGCGCGACCGGGTCGCCGCACTGCGCGAGCACCGCGAGCGCCTCGAAGCGGTGCACCGGGTCCTCGCCGTCGCGCGCGATCCCGCGCAGCATCACCCGCGCCGTCTCGCTCTGGGGGGCGAGCTGCAGCGCGAGGCCGCGGGCCTGCTCGGGCTGCAGCAGGGCGAGCCGGCTCTCGACCCGGGCCAGGGGCACGACGTTGCGGCTGACCAGGCTCGCGATCTCCCGCGCGCTGTAGGCCAGCGCCAGGGAGTACACCGCGGCCTCGGTCTCGAGCGCGCCCAGCCCGGGATCGGGCGCGGTGGTCAGCACCTGGGCGTGCCAGCCGGCGGCGCCGTACTGGGTGCGCATGTCGCGGACCTGGACGCGCGGCGCGAGCGTGACCGTCGACGTGGTGCGGGTGTTCAGGCTGGTGCGCAGGACGCAGACCTGCCCCTCGCCCGCGTTCCGGGCGAGCTGGATCTCGAAGCTCGCGGAGCGCAGGAAGCCGGACAGCAGCGTCGACGGCTCCTCGCGGAGGGTCAGCCGGCCGCGGAACTCGCCGCCCGTCCAGTCCGCTTCGGCGACCGCGAGGTAGAGGGGCGCGGCGGGCCAGTCGCAGGGCAGCCCCGGCACGTCATCGGCGGCGAGCCGCTCGACGGCGCTGACCTCTGCGTAGTCGTGCGGGGCGAGCAGGCGGTAGAGATTCCCGCGCACGGTGTTGCGGACGGTGCGCTTGGCCGCGTACTCGTCCGAGCAGGCGAGCAGCACCTGCGCGAGCTCGCCGCGCCACTCCTCCGGCAGGGCGTCGCTGAACGCGAGCACGGCGAGCGGGCCGAGCTCGTAGGGGCCGGCCAGGCAGCGCTCGAGCAGCCGCACGTGCAGGGCGGGGTCGGCGAGCAGGAAGATCGCGTGCGCGACCTCCGTCGAGACCTCGGAGAAGGTCTCCGCCGCGAGCAGCTCCTCGACATCGGCCCGCAAGATCTCCGCCTCCCCGGTCGCCATCGCGACCGCGAGCAGGGCGGCGATGCGGGTCGTCGCCGGCATCGTGTCGAGGGCGGCGGAGGTCTCCGCGTCGAGCCCGTCGAGCCCGGAGCACAGCGCGGGCAGCAGGTAGCGGAAGGTGCGGTCCTCGAACAGCGGGAAGACGATCTCGAGCAGGATGCGCGTGCCGCGGGGATTGTCCGGGAGCGGCCGGCCGCGGAGCCGCATGGTCAGGTCCTTCAGCAGCGTCCGCCGCTCCTTGGCGTCGACGCTGACGTACTGCTCGACCAGCCCTTCGAGCTCGGCGAGCTCTTCGTAGGCGAGCCCGGTGGCCGCCGCGTCGAGCTTGTCGAACAGGATCTCGACCCGGAACTGCTCCTCCGGCCCGAGCGCCTCGAAGCAGGCCTGGAGGTCGGCGCGGACCGGCTCGCCGCGCGCCAGGATCTCCGCTTCGGCCGCGGCGCGCAGCTCGGGGTCCGAGCTGCCGAGCTGCTCGATCAGGCCGACCAGCTCGTCCCCCGCGGCGACGCCGCAGGCGAGCAGGAGCAGGATGGCGGACAGGCGTCGCATGGGTCCTCCCGGGGGTCAACGCCAGCTGGCGTGCACCGCTCCGTGCATCAGCTCCACCAGGGCCTCGTGGGCCTCGTCGCGGAGCCGGTTGCGGTCTTCGTAGCTGTAGCCCGCGGTCGACAGCGGCGGGCCGATGCGCACCTGGAGCTTGCCGGGCTTCGGTCGGAAGCCGCGCCCGAGGTTCTCCCAGCTGTTGCTGACCGCGACCGGGACGATCGGCACCTGCGCCTCGATCGCGAGCACGAAGGCGCCTTTCTTGAAGGGCTGCAGCTTGCCGTCGCGGGTGCGCGTGCCCTCGGGGAAGATCAGGATCGGCGTCCCGTCGTGGACCTTGCGCGCCGCCTCGGCCATCGACTCGCGCGCCGCCTTCGGGTTGCTGCGGTCGACGAAGACGTGCCCGGCGGCGACGAGGTAGGGGCCGATGGCGGGGTAGTAGCGCAGGCTCTTCTTGCACAGGAAGCGCAGGTTGATCGGCAGCGCCCGGAAGATCGCGGGCACGTCGAGGAAGCTCTGGTGGTTCGCGATGTAGACCGCCGGCTGGCCGCGCCGCACGTGCTCGCTGCCGGTGACCTCGAGCTCCTGCCCGAACAGCTGCAGCCACGCGGTCGACCACAGGTTGCGGGCGATCTGCCAGCCGGTGTGCCCGCGGTCGAACAGGCAGCTCGTCACGGCGACCGGCGCGAGCAACAGGGTCCACTGGGTGAGGGCGGTCCAGGCCGCCAGCGAGCGGAGGGGCCCGAAACGTTCGTGCTCCATGCTTGCCTCGTTCGTCTCCGGGTGACAGGTCCGGTTCTAAACGGCACGGGGCGATGGTTCAAGCCCGTCGTCGTGAAGGGCGGAGTGAATCAGACGGGCTCAGGCCGGCTCCGACTCCGCGATCGTCCCGGTCAGCACCTCGCGGACCTGCTCGAACATGCGCTCGAGGCTCTCGAGCCGCGACTCGAGCCCCTCGAGCTCGCCGCGGTCGCCGCGGTCCTCGAGCTCGAGGCACAGGTCGGCCAGGGGATTGGCGCCGAACATGCGGCAGTTCGACTTCAGCGAGTGGGCGGAGCGGTAGACGAGCTCGACATCGCCCTGCTCGACCCCTTCCTTGATCTTCTCGATGAGGTCCGGGGTGTCTTCGAGGAAGGTCTCGACCAGCTCGCGGAACATGTCGACGCTGCCGAGGGACTCACGGAAGCGCGTGAGCACGTCGGATTCGACCGGCTTCTTGAGCTGCTTCGGCCCCGACGCCTTGCGCGGCTGGGTGTCGCGCAGGGCCTTGATCAGCACGTCGGTCTTGACCGGCTTGGTGATGTAGTCGTCCATGCCGGCCTCGAGGCAGACCTTCCGGTCGCTGTGCTGGGCGTTGGCCGTCATCGCGAGGATGCGCGGCCGCTCGCCCCGCGGCAGGCGGCGACAGATCTGGCGCGTCGCCTCGATGCCGTCCATCTCGGGCATCCGCACGTCCATCAGGATCAGGTCGAAGTTCTCGCGCTCGAGCAGCTCGAGCACCTGCAGCCCATTGTGCGCGACCGTCGCCGTGTAGCCGAGCCGCTCGAGCAGCCGCAGCGCGACCTTCTGGTTGATCGCGTTGTCCTCGGCGAGCAGGATGCGCAGCGGGTGCCTCTTCCCCATCCCGCTCTCGAGCTTCGGCGGCTCGTTGGCCGTGCCGCTCGCCGGCCGTCCGTCGACGATCGCGAGCAGCTGGCCGTAGACCTGCGAGGGCTTGACCGGCTTGTAGAGCACCGCGTCCGCCCCCTTGGGCCGCGCCTTCGGACCCTTGAAGGCGAGCGCGATCAGGGCGGTCTCCTCGGCCCGGGCGCGCGGCGCGACCTTGTCGAACAGGGCCCGCCCCGAGACGTCCGGTAGCCGGGTGTCGAGCACGGCGAAGTCGTAGTGGTTCTTGCGGAAGGCGTCGACGACCTTGCTGCTCGAGTTCAGGGTGGTCGGCTGCATCCCCCACTGCTCGGCCAGCCGCCGCAAAACCTCCCGGTTCAGGCGGCTGCGGCTCGCGACCAGGATCGACTTGTCCATCAGCTCCGGCACCTTGCCGCGCAGGGGGCCCGGCGTCTGCTGGGCATCGGTGACCACGATGGTGAAGCGGAAGGTCGTGCCGACCCCGGGCTCGCTCTGCACGCTGATCGTCCCGCCCATCATCTCGCACAGCTGCTTGCAGATCGCGAGCCCCAGGCCGGTGCCGCCGAAGCGCTGCTTGGTCGTCGCGTCGGCCTGGGTGAAGGAGCGGAACAACCGGTCGATGCGATCGGGGGGAATGCCGATGCCGGAGTCTTCGACGTGGAAGGTCAGCTCGACCTTGCTGCCGAGCGGGCGTGCGCGGACCGACACGACCACCTCGCCGCGGACCGTGAACTTGACCGCGTTGGCGACGAGGTTGACCAGCACCTGGCGCAGGCAGGTCGAGTCGCCGACGACCGTGTCGGGCACGCTCGGCTGCATCAGGTAGCCGATCTCGAGGTGCTTCTCCGCGGCCTTCGCGGCGAGCAGATCGATCGACTCCTCGAGGCAGTGCTGGACCGAGAAGGGCTGCGTGTTCAGCTCGTACTTCCCCGCCTCGATCTTCGAGTAGTTGAGCAGGTCGTCGATGATCTCGAGCAGGGCAGCGCTGCTGGTCTGGATGGTCGAGGTGAACTCGCGCTGCTCGCTGTCGAGCTCGGTCGTCAGGAGCAGACGCGTCATGCCGACGATCGCGTTGAGCGGGGTGCGGATCTCGTGGCTCATGTTGGCGAGGAACTCCGCCTTCGCCCGCGCGGTCTCTTCCGCCGCCTCCTTCGCCTGCTTCATCGCGCGGCCGGCCAGCTTCTGCTCGATGATGTCGTGGCCGACCCAGACGAAGCCGTCCGCCATCTCCCCCTGGCGCAGCACGGCGACCGAGAAGTAGAAGGGGACCGTCTTGCCCGACTTCGTCTTCATCTCGAGCTCGACGTTCTGGACCAGGCTCTGCATCGACTGGAACTCCTGGGTCGGCAGCTCGGTGTCGGGGTGCGCGAGCAGGCGCCGGAAGGACAGGCCGATCAGGTCGCGCTCGCTGAAGCCGAGCTGCTTGCAGAACACCTCGTTGACCGTGACGACCTTGCCCTCGAGGGAGACGACGAGCAGCGCCTCGCGCATCGAGCGCAGGATGTTGTCGACGAAGTTGCGCGAGAAGGTCGTCTTGCGCAGGTCCTTCAGCATCTTGTTGAAGGTCTCGGCGAGGGTCGCGAACTCGTCGGCGCTCTCGAGATGGATCTCCGAGGTCAGGTCACCGCGCGAGACCAGCGCGGTGCGGTCGATGATCGTCTGCAGCGGGCGGGTGGTGCGGCGGCTGAAGTAGAAGGTCAGGGTGCCGAGCAGCACCAGGCCGAGCCCCGTCGGAAGCACGAAGGCGGCGAGCAGCGAGTAGCTGACCGCGCCGATCATCTGGTCGGACATGCCGACATAGACCGCCCCGACCAGGTCGCCATCGACACCCCGGGCGAGCTCGCAGTAGGCGGCGTAGCCGTCCATCCAGTGGATCCCGACGTCGTCGATGGCGTCGAGCCGCCGCCCGCTCTCCCAGCCCGCCCGCTGGAAGTTCCGCTCGAGCACGGGGCGGCCTTCAGCGTTGAAGACCGCGGCGAGCTCGACCCCCTGCATCGCGCCGATGCCCTCGAGGGCGACCCGGGCGGCGGCGACGTCGAGGCTGTCCGCGCCGAAGGCGCTCTGCTTGAGCAGCGCGCAGGCGTCCTGGGCGGAGCTCTCGAGAGCGTCGCGGGCCAGGCCCCGGCCCCACACCAGGCTCAGGCCGAACACGAGCACGGCGACGAGCAGGAGCGTCGCGATCTGAAAGCGGAAGAGCTTCCCGAAGAGCCTGGTGCCGGACCGTGCCATCGCGCCCCCGGGCGGAAAAGTCCCCTTAGCGTAGGTCTGAGACGACGAAAGCGCAAAGCGGGGGGGCGGCGAACAATCCCGGCTGATTCACCGGGATTTCGTCGCGAGGGCCCGGAGGCCGCTTGAGATCGGGCGCTTCGAGTCTTCGAGCAGCGGAGCCCATGTCACTC
>JAUIEM010000561.1 GCA_030428695.1 bacterium | reverse complement strand
GAGATGGGGTCGAAGACCTGGCACCCCGGAGCGGCCTTTCTTGAGGTCGCTTCCGATCCCGTCCCGATCCCGATCCCGATCCCGATGGAAGTCAGATGGGGGACTTCCCTGGCGGGGCATCGTCATCTTCGCCGATCGTTGGACGCTCCTCCGACCCCTCCTCCGCGATCGAACGCCGCAGCCCCGGCAGCCAGGCGCCGAGGAACAGGGCGCGCAGCACGACGAAGCCGACGAAGGCCCACCACAGCCCCGGGTTCCCCCAGGGCTCGCTCCACCAGCTCAGGATCACGAAGCTGACGACCGCGCCGAAGGCGGCGTTGCGCAGGGCGCGGGTGCCGGTCGTGCCGATGAACACGCCGTCGAGCTGGAAGGCCCACGGCGAGAGCGCGATGTAGACCGTCAGCTCCAGGCGCCGCGCCCCGGCCAGGGCGCGCACCGTCGGCAGGTCGGTCAGCATCCCGGCGAGCCCGTCGAGCAGCAACCAGGCGAGCAGGGCGAGCACCAGCCCGGTGGCGAGGGCGATCTCGCTGGTGCGGCGCAGGGCGCGGTCGAACAGCTCGACCTCCCCGCGCCCCTTGGCCTTGCCGACCAGCGACTCGGCGACGTGGGCGAAGCCGTCGAGGAAGAACGCGCAGAAGGAGATCAGCTGCAGGAGCAGGTGGTTGGCCGCGAGCACCTCGTCCCCGAAGCGCGCCCCCTGGTTGGTGAACCAGGCGAAGCCGGCGAGCAGCAGCATCGTGCGGAGCATGATGTCGCCGTTGACCGCGAAGGTCGCGCGCAGCCGCTCCCAGGCGAGCACCCGCCCCCAGTCCGGCGACCAGCCGCGGCCGGCGCCGACCAGCCACAGCCCGAGCAGCAGGCTGAGCCAGGTCGCGATGACCGTGCCGAGGGCGACGCCTTCGGCGCCCATCCCCAGGGGTCCCGCGAACAGCACGTCGAGGCCGATGTTCAGGGCGTTGAGGAAGACCTGCAGCAGCAGCAGTCGGCGCGACTCCCCGCGCCCGATCAGCGCTCCCATCACGCAGTACAGGCCGAGGGCCGCCGGGGCGTCCCAGATCCGCAGGCGGAAGTAGTCCGAGGTGAAGCCCTCGACCGTCCCGCTGGCCGCGAGCAGCTCGAGGGACAACAGCTCGAGGGGCCGCTGCAGCGCCATCAGCACGGCGGCGATCGCGACGGCGACGAGCAGGGCGCGCACGATGCTCGCCTGCAGCTCGGCCTCGTCCCCGCGGCCGGAGGCCTGGGCGACGAAGCCGGTCGTGCCCATGCGCAGGAAGCCGAAGCTCCAGTACAGGAAGTTGAAGATCAGCGCGCCGAGGGCGATCGCGCCGAGCTCTTCGACCGTGCCGTAGCGCCCGATCACCGCCGTGTCCGCGAGCCCGAGCAGGGGCGTGGCGGCGTTGGCGAGGATGATCGGCCAGGCGGCGCGCAGCACCGCGCGGCGGGCGGGCCAGGGGGCGGCGGGCAGCGCTGGGCTCATGTCTCCTCCGGGCCCCCGTTGTCGTTCACGCGGCGTCACGGGTAAAGGCCTGACGGCAAGTTGTGGAGACGTTCTTTCGAGGGGACGGGCCCGGCGGTGGATTCCAGGCCGGGCTTCGCGTTATCGTGGCGCTGCGCGCAGGAAACCCGTGGAGAGAAGAATGCCCCTGCAGTACTTCCGCAAGCACCGGCACGCGACCTGGCTCGAGCTGTTCTTCGACCTCGTCTTCGTCGCGACGATCGGCGCGGTCACGCACAACCTCGGCCACGCCCACCACGGGCACATCGGCTGGGGACAGCTCGGGCACTTCGTCGTCGAGTTCCTGCCGATCTGGGGGATCTGGGCGGCCCACACCCTGTTCGCCAACCGCTACGACACCGACAGCCCCGGACACCGGGTCGCCAGCCTGGTGATCATGCTGCTGATGGTCGGCATCGGCGCCTTCGTCGGCGAGGAGGTGTTCGGCCAGCCGCTCCTGTTCCTCAGCCTGTTCGTCGCGATCAAGCTGTGCCTGATCGGCCTCTTCCTGCACGCCCGGCACAAGCTGATCACGGGCGATCCCTTCCCGCGCCTGGCGCCCCTGGCCCTGGCCCTGGGCACGCTGGTCTCGGCCTGCGCGCTGTTCTTCGGCGACCCGGTCCGCTCGGTGCTGTTCGTCTCGGGCGCGCTGCTCGAGCTCCCGCTGCTGGCCTGGGCGATGACGCGGAGAGGGGTGCCCGAGGTGCACCGCGAGCACCTGGTCGAGCGGGTCGGCCTGTTGTCGATCATCCTGCTCGGCGAGTCGGTGATCAGCATGACCGGGGCCCTGCGCGGCCTCGACTGGGACGCGATGCGCATCGTCGCGGCGCTCGCCGGCTTTGTGGCGATCGGCGCGATCTGGTGGATCTACTTCGACGGCTTCGCGGTCCTCGACCGGGCGAAGTGCCTGACGCGCGGGCCGCTCCTGATGCTCCCGCACGCGAGCTTCTCGATCGGTCTGCTCGCCCTCGCCAACCTGATCCGCCACGCGATCACCCGCGAGCTCCTGCCCGGGGACTTCCAACGCCTCGCCCTGCTCGGGCTGGTGCTGTTCTATGTCGGCAAGCAGGTGCCGTACTTCTACGCCTTTCCGCCGGTGCGGATCAACATCCTCATCAACACCGCCGTGTGCCTGGGCATCACCTTCGGCGCCGCGCAGCTCACCGAGCCGGCCTGGTCGCTCGCCGGCCTGGCGCTAGGCCTGCTCGTCTACGTCGGTCTCAACCTGCGCTTCACCCTGCGCAAGGACTTCAGCCCCTACGTCGAGGCGGCCGAGCCGGTGGTGGAGACGACGCCGCAGTGCGTGGGCGATCCCGCCTGAGCTCAGTCGTCCAGCAGCCAGGCGGGCCCGCCGTCCGGGAGCAGCACGCAGCGGCCGAAGGCGCCGCCGAAGCCGCAGCGGCCGTCGACGGGATGGGAAGCCTGGAGCTCCTCGAGGGCGTCGGCGAAGGCGGCGCCGTCGGCGGGCCGGCGCGCGGGATCGTAGGCGAGCGCCCGCGACAGGAGCTCCTGCCAGGCCTTCTGCCAGGCGCGGGTGTGGGAGCCGTCAGAGATGTCGACGAACACCCCGTCGCACTTCAAGAGCTGCACGCGGGCGCAGGACTGGCCTCCGGTCGGCACCACGTGCACGGTCTCCTCGCCGTAGGCGACGCCGCCGACCAGATGGGCGAGCAGCTTGCCGAGGCAGTAGACGTCCGAGCGCGGGCTGAGCGGGCGGCCGACGATCTGCTCTGGCGGGGCCCAGGCGAAGGTCGCGGCGGAAGCGATCTCGCCGGTCTTGATGCGCAGGGCGTCGAAGGACACGGGGTGCCCGCCCTCGAGCAGCAGGTTTCCGGGGGTCAGGTCACCGTGCACCCGCTCCTCGGCGTGCAGCGCGGAGACCAGCCGGCCGACCTCGATCAGCAGCGCGACCAGGCTCGCCCGGGGCAGCTCGAAGCGCGGCGGCAGCGGCTCGCCCATGCGCAGCCGGCGCTCGAGCGCGGCGCGGTAGCGCTGGCCGTCGGCGAGGGGGATGCGCTCGGGCTCGAGGTCGCCGCGCAGGAGCGCCTCGGCGCCGGGCAGCGCGGCGAGGTCTTCGAACACCGCCGGGCGCGGCGTGCCGGTCGGCTGGCGCAGGGCGCGGTCGGCCTCCTCGACCCGGGCGACCCAGGCGGCGCCCTCGGACAGCTCGAGGACCAGGTGGCGGGCGCTCCGCCGCTCGCGGATGGTGCGCTCGACGCTCGCGGCGAGGGCCTCGCGGGCGGTCTCGTCGCGCTCCGGCCAGGTGCGGGCGGCGGCGACGGTGATCGGCACCTCGTGCTCGTCCCCGGCGCTCGGCGGCGGGTCGAACACCCGCGAGAGCAGGGTGCGGCCGAGCAGCTTGCCGATCGGCTTGCGGCTGACCCAGGTGTCGCGGCTGCGCTCGGGCGACGGCAAGGTCAAGGTGTGCAGGCCGAACAGGCCGAGGGCGAGCTCGTCCTCGACCAGGCCGCGGATCTTCGGAGGAAGCTGCTCCCAACGCTCGAGCCCGAAGGCGGTCAGCACCGCCCCGCGCAGGCCGCGCACCCGCGGGCGGCGGTCGACGCGCAGCAGCCAGGGCAGGCCGTCGGGGCTGGTGCCGACGCGCACGTCGCAGGTCGGGTCGCTGGCGAGGTGGGAGGCGGGAACGGGAGAAGACGTCGGCAACATCGGAGGCTCCTGGTCGAAACCGCCATCCTACACGGCCCTGGTCCCCGTTGCCCGCCTTCCCTTCGCGGCGTACGCCTCGAGCAGGGCGACCGCACCGAGCGAGTGCCCGACGCCGATCCGGCATCCTTCGTCACGGGCCACGTCGACCACCGAGGCCCACAGCACCGTCACGTCGTCTTCGGGATCGGGCCTGCGGGAACCGGCAAGACCTACCTCGCCATGGCGATGGCGGTGGCTGCGCGAGCGGTGGCTCTTCGGGTTCGGGTGGTGCTTCCGGTTCGGGTGGCACCAGCGGGGCTGCGGGCAGCGCCGCGTCCGGCGGCTCGTCGGGAAGCTCCGGCTCCGGTGGGGCGAGCGGCAGCGCCGGCACGGGCGGCGGCATGGGCGGCACGGGCGGGATGACGAACTGCCCGACGGGCACCGCGGACTGCAACGGCGACTCCAGCGACGGTTGCGAAGTCGATC
>JAUIEM010000060.1 GCA_030428695.1 bacterium | reverse complement strand
CCGGCGAGGCTGCGCCCGCCGCTCGGTCGCAAGCCCACGTCGCCCGCGGCGGGCGAGGACGATCGGTTCCGGCCCCTGAGGGCCCCGCGCTCCATCGGCAGCGGGCCGGCAGGCGACCCGCCGGAGCGCATCAGGGCTCGACCTCGGTCAGGTCGATCTCCTCTTCGTCCTCGTCGCCACAGTCTTCTTCCGTGATCCGCGCGAGCCCGACGACCCGCTCGTCGTCGTCGAGGTTCATGATCTTGACGCCCTGGGTCGCCCGGCCGATCTTCGGGATCTCGGTGGCCCGGGTCCGGATCACCTTGCCGCTGGTCGCGATGACGAGGATGTCGTCGTCCTCGCCGACCACCAGGACGCCGGCCACCGGCCCGTTGCGCTCGGTGGTCTTGATGTTGATCACGCCCATCGCGTTGCGGTTGGTCTTGCGGTAGTCCTCGAAGTCGGTGCGCTTGCCGTAGCCGAGCTCACAGACGGTCAGCAGGGACTTCTCCGGCTTGCGCACGACCACGTCGACCACGACATCGTCGTCGCGCAGCTTGATCGCGTAGACGCCCCGGGTGCCGCGCCCCGTCGTGCGGAACTGCTCCTCGTCGATGCGCGCCGCGTAGCCGTCCCGCGTCGTGAACAGGAACTCGTCCCCGTCGTTGACCATCACCGCCTGCAACAGCTCGTCACCGTCGTCGAGGCGGATCGCCTTGATCCCCTTCTTGCGCACGTTCTTGTAGGCGACCAGGGCGTTCTTCGCCGCGATGCCCTTCTTCGTCGCCATCAGCAGGCAGGCGTCGGTGTCGAAGGTCGTGACCGCCAGGACCGCGCGCACCTTCTCGTCCGGCTCGACCTCGAGCAGGTTGACGATCGAGCGCCCCTTGCTGGTGCGGCTGCCCTCGGGGATCTTGTAGATCGGCAGCCAGTGGGCCCGCCCGAAGTTGGTGAAGCACATCAGGGTCTGGTGCTTGGTGCCGATGATCACGTCGCGGATGATGTCCCCGGACTTGGTCTGCGCCCCGATCACCCCCTTGCCGCCGCGGTTCTGGCTCTTGTAGGTGCTCGGCGGCAGCGCCTTGATGTAGCCCTCGCGGGAGATCGTGACGATGACGGAGTCGTCGGGCACGAGGTCGAGGTCGTCGATGTCCTCGGGATCGTCCTCGGTGATCACCGTGCGCCGGGCGTCGCCGTAGCGCTCTTTGACGTCGGTCAGGTCGTCCTTGATGATGTCGAGCACGCGCGCCTCGCGGGCGAGGATGTCCTTGTAGTCGGCGATCTTCGCCGCCAGGTCGGCGTGCTCGTCGAGCAGCTTCTGGCGCTCGAGGCCGGTCAGCGTCTGCAGCCGCATCTGCAGGATCGCGTCGACCTGGCGCTGGCTGAACTCGAAGCGCTTCTTCAGCGCCTCCTTCGCCTCGTCGGGCGTCGCCGAGCCGCGGATGATCTCGATCACCTCGTCGATGAAGTCGAGCGCCTTGAGATAGCCCTCGACGAGGTGGATGCGCTCCTCGGCCTTGCCGAGCCGGTAGGCGGTCCGCCGCCGGATCACCTCGATGCGGTGTTTGAGATAGGCCGACAGCAGGTCCTTGAGGTTCATCACCCGCGGGCTGCCGTCTTCGAGCGCGAGCATGTTGCAGCCGAAGGTCGTCTGCAGCGAGGTGTTCTTGTACAGCTGGTTGAGGACGATCTCCGGATCGTGACCGCGCTTGACCCGCACGACGATGCGCAGGCCTTCCTTGTCGGTCTCGTCGTTGATCTCGGTGATGCCTTCGAGACGGCCGGACTTCAGCCCGTCCTTGATGCGCGAGAAGAGGTTCTGGACGGTGACCTGGTAGGGCAGCTCGGTGATCACGATCTGCTCGAAGCCGCCCTTCAGCGGCTCGACCGTCGTCTTCCCCCGCACCGTCAGCTTGCCGCGCCCGGTCTTGTAGGCCCGCATGATCCCGGAGCGGCCGAGGATGGTGCCGCCGGTCGGGAAGTCGGGCCCCTGGATGATGCCGACGAGGTCCTCGACGGCGCTGTCCGGCCAGTCGATCAGCACCATCAGGGCGTCGCAGATCTCGTGCAGGTTGTGCGGCGGGATGTTCGTCGCCATGCCGACCGCGATGCCCTGCGAGCCGTTGAGCAGCAGCTGGGGAACCCGGGCGGGCAGGACGAGCGGCTCGGTGCGCGAGTCGTCGTAGTTCGGCCCGAAGTCGACCGTGTCCTCGTTGATGTCGGCGACCATCTCCATCGTCATCCGCGTCGTGCGGATCTCGGTGTAGCGGGGCGCCGCGGGCTTGTCGGGGTTGATCGAGCCGAAGTTGCCCTGGCCATCGGCGAGGGTGTAGCGCATGTTCCAGTCCTGGGCCATGCGCGCCAGGGTCATGTAGATCGCCTGGTCGCCGTGCGGGTGGTAGTTACCCATACAGTCACCGACGACCTTCGAGCACTTGCGGTGACCACCGGTCGGCGACAGGTTGAGCTCACGCATCGTGTACAGCAGCCTGCGCTGCGACGGCTTGAGCCCGTCGCGCACATCCGGCAGCGCACGGCTGACGATCACGCTCATCGCGTAGTTGAGGTAGCTGTCCTTCATCTCCTTGGAGAGGGACAGGTCGACGATTCTCTCAGCCATGCTCCGCCTCGTTGTTCGACTCCCGCCGCGCCGTCACCAGCCCGGCGAGGGTCGCATTGACCGGGGTCGCCACCCCTGCTTCCGCGCCCGCGGCGACCACGGCGCCACAGATCGCGTCGATCTCGCTGCGCCGCCCCCGCTGGAGGTCGGCGCGCATCGACGATGTGTTCCCCGCCGTCGCCCGGCACACGGCCTCGACCCGCGCCTCCGGCGCGTCGACCTCGACACCCCGCGCCCGCGCCACCGCGTGCACCTCGGCGGCCGCCGCCAGGGCCACGGCGCGCGCCGCAGGACGACTCCAGACCGCGCCGTTCGGCACGTCGAGGAGCGCGCTGACGGGGTTGATCGCGGCGCTGACCGCGAGCTTCTCCCACTGCACCCGGGCGAGGCTGTCGACCTCCGAACATTCTATGCCCGCCCCCGTCAAAATCGTGACGAGCCGGGCGCTGTGTGCGCCCTTTCCCACCCAGGTGGGGCCGGCGCCCGCGTGGTAGGCGTGGCCGGGGCCGAGGGCGGTCGCCGCCTGGGCCGTCGCGGCCGCGACGGCGTCGGGGTGGCGCGCGCGCACGACGTCGGCCGAGCCGAGGCCGTTGGCGAAGCTGGCGATCAGGCCGGCCCTGTCGAGCCAGCCGGACCACTGCTCGAGCGCCGTCGGCAGCTGGTGGGCCTTGACGAACAGCAGCACCGCGTCGAGCGCCTCGGGCGCCTCGGGCGCGCCGAGACTGCAGCGCGCCTTGAGACCCTCCGCGGCCGTCTCGAGCCGCAGCCCCGTCTGTTCGAGCCAGGGGCGCGGTGTGCGCGGGAGCAGGACGATGCGGTCGCCCGCCCGCGCGAGCTGCACGGCGAAACAGGTTCCGAGCGCGCCGCTGCCGAGGATGCCGAGTCGTCGAGCCAAGGGAGGTTCCGGTGCTGGGAAAGGGGGGCCTTTAACCTAGTTAGTTAACTAGCGCCCGGATTGTAGCTTCCCCGCCCTCCTCCGGTCAAGGGAAACACGACGCAATCCGCCCTCTGCCAAGAATTTGGCTCGAGCCCCCCGGCGCTCAGGGGACGACGACGCGCTCCCCGTCGAGGTAGCCGACGCACTCCCCGGAGCCGACCGTGATGGCGACGACGGTGTCCCCGGGGGCGAAGGCCTCGGCCATCCCGTTCGTCACCGGCAGCTGCACCCTCTGCAGGGACAGCTCCGGGCCCCGGCCCGCGGCGCTGAGCACGAAGTGCGAGACCGGCTGCACGACCAGGTAGACGCGTCCGTGGCCGCCCATCTCCTCGCCCGTGATCGCGCCGGCGACCACGACCGGATCGGACAGGCTCTGCCAGAACGGCATCGAGAACAGCGTCCCGCCGAGCGTCACCGCGAACACGATCAGCCCGGAGCGCACCACGCGCGCGGCCTTCGGCGCCTGTTTCTGGCGCATCGTCAGGTAGACGAACAGCACCCCGATCGCGAGGAACACGACCGCCGCCCCCAGCCCCAGGGCCTGGCCCATGCGGTCGGACGCGATCGCGTCGGCCAGCTGCGCGTGGACATCGGGCCAGGAAACTGCGAACATCGGTGCTCCCCCAGGGTTGTGCCAGGCGCGAAGATACCATCGCGCCGCGCGAACGGCGACCGCCGAGGCCCCATGTTCGAGCTGACCGTCGACCGCTTCCAGCTGACCCGCTCTCACGGCCGCCTCTCGCTGCGCCCCCGCAGCGGCGGCTGGCTGCGTCCGCTGCTGCTCGCCCTGCTCGCCCTGCTCGTGTGCGGGCCGACGGTGTTCGGCCTGCTGTCGCTGCTCGGCAGCTCTCCCGGCGCGGCCGTCGGCGGCCTGCTCCTCGTGACGGTGATCCTCGGTCCGGGCGTGCTCGTGTTCACCGGCTTCTTCCACTCGACCACGCGCTTCTCGGTCGAAGTCACCGCCGGCCCCGACGGCTCGGTCGCCGACCGGCTCGCCGGCGTGCGCGTGCCCGGCGCGGAGGTCGTCGCCATCGAGGCCCGCGTGCGCGAGCTGCCGGCACGCCGCGGACCCGGCCTGCGCACGGGCGAGCTCGTCGTGCGCACGGCGGACGCGACGCCGATCGTCATCGCGACGCTCGCCGACCCCCGCGCGCTCGAGGCCGTCGCCGCCGCCCTCTCCGCCCACCTGCGCGAGGACGACGCGGCCTGGCGGGAGGCCGTCGCGTCTCTCCGGTCGATGCGCGAGAAGGGGTCGATGCTGCTGCCCTGCGCGACGGTGCTCCTGGTCGGCGCCCTCGCCTTCCTCGGCTGGTGGATCTCGCGGCTGTTCTGAGCCGTGCCGAGCCAGTCCCTCAGGGACACCGGGGCGTGGCCAGGAAGGGGACGATCAGCCAGCCGTAGAGGGGGAAGGTCAGGACATCGAAAACGACGAACACCGGGGTCAGGACCACGCGCAGCGCCACCTCCGCCGCCGTCCGCCTCTCAGATGTGGAAGCCGCCGAAAGCAAACGGCAGGAAGAACAGCCCCCAGAACGGGAGCGTCGCGACATCGAACACGAAGAACAGCGGCGTCGCGACCACCCGGGCGGTCGTCTCCAGGGGCGACGGCTCGGTGACCTCCCCGTCGAAGGGCAGCTTGACGCTCTGCCAGGTCTTCCCATAACGGTAGCGGACCGTCCGCTGCCGGGCGTAGAGGTCGACCTCCTCCGGCGCGTCGGCGTGGGGCTCGCCGCGGGCCGGGCTGGAGAAGCGCCAGCTCTGGTCCTGGCGCAACAGCGCCTGCGGCCTGCCCGTCAAGCCTGTCCCGGGCGGCGCCACCGGGGCGATGCGCAGCACCGTCGTCGTGTCGGCGTCGCCGAACCGCAGCTCGACGAACAACGCCCGCTCGCCGGGGCTGTAGACATGCCCGCGGAGCTCCTGGGGAGCGCGCGCGTTGGTGATCGTGCGGTGGTTCTGCCACAGCATCGAGGTCGCACAGCCGCTCAGGTTGAGGACAAGGAACGTCAAGGAGATGAACATCAAACGTACAGAGCGAGGCATCGCATCCACCACCCGGCCGCCCCGCAGGCGGCTCTAGCTCGAGGTGATGGAGGAGTCGCAAGCGCTGTGCCGGGGTCGTGCCGGCGTCGGGAAAGGCGCCATCCCCACGCGACCGACGGGAAGGGGTAGAAGAGGCCGACTCACGAGTCCAGTCAGGTACGCCTTCTCCCGCTTCGCGGGAGGGGGTAAACCCCTCCCCTACATTCGGATAGGACCATCAGCCCAAGCGAGGCGTGGCTCGCACGCCGCACGTCCGAAATCACCCGTGGTGTGCGTCGGAATCCAATGTAGGGGCGGGGTAGTACCCTCCCCGCAAACCTGTTCCACGACTGCCGTCCCGGCTCAGTAGATGTTCGAGGTGCGCCGCTCGCCGGTGTAGTCGACGTAGACCGCCTTCTCCCGGCTGAAGAACTCGAGGGCCTGGGGACCCATCTCGCGCGGGCCGACGGCGGTCGCCTTGCAGCCGCCGAAGGGCATCTGCGCCTCGCCGCCCATCGTCGGCGAGTTGACGTGGACGATGCCGGTCTCGATGCCGTCGATGAAGCGCTGGGCGAGGCTGAGGTCCTGGGTGTAGACGCTCGAGGACAGGCCGAAGCGGCTGTCGTTGGCCACCGCGAGCGCTTCGTCGAGATCCTTGACGCGCAGCACGCTCAGCACCGGGCCGAAGATCTCCTCCTGGGCGAGGGAGCTCTGCGGCGCGACCTTGTCGAAGACGGTCGCAGCGACGAAGTAGCCCTTGGCGAGCGCTCCTTCGGTCAGGCGCTCGCCGCCGGCGAGCAGCTCCGCCTCCTCTTTCCCCCGCTCGATCTTCGCGAGCACCGCCTGCAGCTGGCCCTCGGAGACGACCGGACCGGACTCGCTGGTCGGATCGATGCCCGGACCGGGGCGGTAGCTCTTCGCCCGCTCGACCAGCTCGGCGACGAAGCGGTCGGCGACCGCGTCGACCACGATCGCCCGGCTGGTCGCCGTGCAGCGCTGGCCCGTCGCCCCGAAGGCGCCCTTGACCGTCGCGTCGACGGCGAGGGAGACGTCGGCGTCGGCGAGCACGACGATCGGGTTCTTCCCCCCCATCTCGCACTGCACCTTCTTGAGCAGCGGCGCGGCGGCCGCGTACACCGCCGTGCCGACGTGGGTCGAGCCGGTGAAGCTGATCGCCGGCACGTCGGGGTGCGCGACCAGCCGCTCGCCGACCTCGCGCCCGCCGTGGACGAGGTTGAGGACGCCCGCGGGGACGCCGGCCTCCTCGAAGACGCGGACGATGCGGCAGGCGGTGTCCGGCGTCAGCTCGGAGGGCTTGAGCACCGCCGTGTTGCCGGCGACCAGGCAGGGCACGATCTTCCAGAAGGGGATCGCGACCGGGAAGTTCCAGGGCGTGATCAGGCCGACCACGCCGAGCGGCTCACGGGTGGTGTAGGCGAAGGTCGAGGGCAGCTCGGACGGCGTGGTGCGGCCGCCGTAGCGGCGCCCGCCGCCGGCGAGGAACTCGACCAGGATCGCGGTCTTCTTCAGCTCGCCGCGGGACTCGCCGATGGTCTTGCCTTCCTCGGCCGTCAGGGCCTGGGCGAGGTTCTCGGCCTCGCGCTCGAGGATGTGCAGGGCGCGGAACATCATCTTCCCGCGCACCGGCGCCGGCGTCGCCCGCCAGGCCGGGAAGGCCTCCTTCGCGGCGGCGACGGCGCGGTCGACGTCCGAGGCGTCGCCGAGGGTGCAGGTGCCGAGCACGCGCCCGTCGGCCGGGTCGAGGTTCGGCTGCTCGGTGCCGGAGGAGCCGTCGCACCACTGGCCGGCGATGTAGCTCTGGTAGCGCTCCATGTTACAGCTCCACCAGCTGCTCGTAGGTCTCCGGCCGGCGGTCGCGGAAGAACTGCCAGACGTTGCGCACCTCGCGGATCTTGTCGAGGTCGAGGTCGGCGACGATGACCTCCTCCTGGTCGCGGGAACCGACCGCGAGCATCTGGCCGCGCGGGTCGCAGAAGTAGCTCTGGCCGTAGAACTGGCCGAACTTCCAGGGCGCCTCGGTGCCGACCCGGTTGATCGCGCCGACGAAGTAGCCGTTGGCGACCGCGTGGGCGGGCTGCTCGAGCTTCCACAGGTACTCGGACAGGCCGGCGACGGTCGCCGACGGGTTGAACACGATCTCGGCGCCGTTCAGGGCGAGGGCGCGGGCGCCTTCGGGGAAGTGGCGGTCGTAGCAGATGTAGACGCCGACCTGGCCGAACTGCGTCGAGAAGACCGGGTAGCCGAGGTTGCCGGGGCGGAAGTAGAACTTCTCGAAGAAGCCCGGGTTGCAGTGCGGGATGTGGTTCTTGCGGTACTTGCCGAGGTAGGTGCCGTCGGCGTCGATCACGGCGGCCGTGTTGTAGTAGACGCCCTTCTGCTCCTCTTCGTAGAGGGGCACGACGATCACCATGCCGTGCTTCTTCGCCAGCTCCATCATCAGCTTGGTCGTCGGGCCGTTCGGCACCTGCTCGACCAGCGAGTACCAGCGGGTCTCCTGCTCGCAGCAGAAGTAGGGGCCGTAGAACAGCTCCTGCAGGCACAGCACCTGCACGCCCTGGGCGGCGGCCTGCTCGATCAGCGCGACGTGCTTGTCGACCATCATCTTCTTGATCGCGTCGACGTCGCCCTCGTACGTCTCCTGTTTGGCCTGGATCAGGCCTCCACGCACCACTGCCATCGGGTGTCTCCTTCTCTCTCAGGCGTCGAGCAGGTCTTCCTCGGGGAAGCCGAGCTCGCGCAGGATCTCGCGGGTGTGCTCACCGAGCAGGGGCGGCGGCAGATGACGCCGCCGCGCGCCCGCCTGGGAAGCGAGGTGGATGGGATGGGCGACCATGCGCAGCTTGCCGACCTCGGGATGGTCGACCTCGAGCAGGGCGCCGCGGGTGTCTTCGGCGGCCGCGGCCAGGGCCTGGCCGACGCTGCGGATCTCGGCGACGGGAATCGACGCCGCGCGCAGCACCTCGACCCAGTCGCGGCAGGGCGCGGTGGCGAAGACCGCGGACAGGAGCTCCGCGAGCGCCTCGCGGTTCGTCACCCGCAGGGCGTTGGTCGCGAAGCGCGGATCGTCGATCAGCTCGCGCCGCTCGAGAGCGTCGCAGAAGCGCTCCCACTGGCCCTGGTTGGCGACGCCGACGACCAGGTCGCGGGTCTTCGTCGGGAAGGTCTCGTAGGGCACGATGCTCGGATGGCGGTTGCCCATGCGGTGGGGCACGCGCTCGGTCGAGAGGGCGAGCTGGCCCTGGTAGGTGAACAGCGAGAAGATGCCGTCGAGCAGCGCGATGTCGACGTGGTCGCCGCGGCCCGTGCGCTGGCGCTTGAGCAGCGCGAGCAGGATGCCCTCGACCGCGAGCTGGCCCGCCATCTCGTCCGCGAGGGAGACGCCGACCTTGAAGGGCGGGCCGTCGGGGTCGCCGGTCAGGCTCATCAGCCCGGACTCGGCCTGGACCAGCACGTCGAAGCTCGGCTCCTTGGCCCGCCGGCTGTTGTGCCCGTAGCCGGAGATCGAGCAGTAGACCAGGCGCGGGTTGAGCCGGCGCAGCTCGTCCCAGCCGAAGCCGAGCTTCTCGAGCACCCCCGGCCGGAAGTTCTCGACCAGCACGTCGCTGCGGCGCACCAGGCGGCCAAGCGCCTCCTTGCCGCGCGCGCTCTTCAGGTCGAGCACCAGGCTGCGCTTGCCGCGGTTGACCGACAGGAAGTAGGTGCCGTGCCCGTTGATGAAGGGCGGCCCCCAGGCGCGCGTGTCGTCGCCCGCGCCCGGCCGCTCGACCTTGATCACGTCGGCGCCCATGTCGGCGAGCTTCTGGGTCGCGAAGGGACCGGCGAGGATGCGCGTCAGGTCGAGCACCCGCACGCCGTCGAGGGGCGGCCGGGCCTCGGGCGGCGTACCCGCGCGCTTGCCGGCGGCGGGCAGGCGCTGGGTGGTCAGGTGGGTCGGCGAGAAGGAGCCGGGCAGCAGCTTCTTCGCGGTCGTCTTCGTCACCTCGCCGCCGAGGTTGCCGAGCAGCACCGTCGCGTCGGGGGCGAGCTCCATCATCACCTGGCGGCAGGCCCCGCAGGGGCTGACCGGGTCCTGGGTGTCGGCGACCACCGCGAGCGCGAGGAACTGGCGGGCGCCGGCCGCGACGGCGGTCTGCAGGGCGACGCGCTCGGCGCAGTTGGTCAGGCCGTAGCTCGCGTTCTCGACGTTGCAGCCGGTGTAGACCTCGCCGTCGGAACACAGCACCGCCGCCCCGACCTGGAAGTCGGAGTACGGGGCGTGGGCGCGCAGCCGGGCCTCGATGGCCCGCCCGATCAGCTCGCTGTCATCCACCGTTCGGCTTCCTCACTGTCGGCCGGCCTCCGCGGCGATGCTGGCCAGCTCGCGGCCGATGCCGACCTCCGCGTACAGCTCCCGGGGTGCGATAGGCCAGTCTGGGGACCAGCGCAGACTTTGCAAGAGATCTTCCGCAAAACTTGCCTCGCCGACCGCGAGATAGCCATCGACGCGCTCCCGCACGCCGCGGGCGCGCTCGGCGAAGCGTCGCTCGGCCTCCCGGGCCAAGGGTGACCAGCCCAGGCGGCGGACGACGTAGAGCCGCACCAGCGCCTCCCCGAGCCTTCCCGCCTCCCACAGCTCCGGCGCCTCCTCCAGCCAGGCCCGGCCCTGCGCCTCGCGGGCCTGGCGGAAGTCCTCGAGCGCGACCGGGGGCGGACCGAGCCCGGCGCGCTCCCACGCCTCCAGCCGCGCGCCGGCGAGGTCGAAGGCGAGCGCGGCGCAGTCCGCCTCGAAGGCCGCCCGGGCGTGGGCCGCGCGCTCGGCCGGCCGCGGGACGTACAGCCCGCCGAGCAGCGCCGCGACCGTCGCCGCCGCCAGCAGGGCGCTGCCGAGGGCGGGCAGGGCGACCGGGGCAGGCCGCAGCCGGCGCGGATCGAGGAAGGGCCGGAACACGCCCCCCGCCGCGCCGATGAAGGCGCTCGCGATCAGCCAGCCGCGCGGCTCCAGCCCGGCGAAGCCGGCGCGCAGGTCGGCCGCGGCCAGCTCTTCGCTCCACAGCCGCGCGAGCAGGTGCCCGCCGACGCCGCGGCTCGCCTCGAGCGGCACCCCGAGGGAACAGGCGAGCGGCGCCCCGAGGCTCTCCCCGAGCGCGGGATCGAGCAGCCGGCCGACCAGGGCGCGCACCCCCGCCAGGGCGAGCAGCGCCCCGGCCATCCGCAGGCTCCACACCAGCCCGAGCCCGAGCGCGCGGCCGGGGGCTGGCGACGGACGCGGTGCGGGCCCCGGCGGATGGCCCGCGGCCCGCGCCAGGGCGAAGGCCAGGGGCCCGGCGCAGAGCGCGCCGACCAGGCCGTAGCGCAGGTCGAGGCCGAGGGCGCCGAGCACGAGCAGGCTGCCGGCCGCCGGCAGCGCGTAGCCGCAGGCCAGGGCGGGCACCCCCGGCGCCCGCAGCCCGGCCCGCGGCGCCCAGAAGCCCGCGACGGCTCCGTGCGCCGCCCCGCGCGGGCTGCCGAGCCAGCGCGCCCAGACGCCGAGCAGGTGAGCGCCGAGCGCGTGCAGCGAGGTGATCCGGCCGAGCGCCGCGGCCAGGCCCGCGAGCAGCGGCACGAGCAACAGCGCGCCGAGGAGCGCGCTGCCGACGCGGGCCTCGAGCCCGGCGTACAAGCGCGTCGCCCCCGCACCGACCGCGTCGAGGGCGGCCTGCCCGGGGCCGTTCCCGAGGAGGCACAACCCGACCAGGACGGTCAGCCCCAGCGCCCGCAACAAGGCGCCGGCCGCCCGCCGGTCGGACTTCCAGCGGACGAGGGCGAGCAGCGCGACGAGCGCGGGCAGCAGCAGCGCCTGCGTCGCCAGAGGCGCGGCGGAAAACCAGCCGGGCGCGCTCATCGGGCGCTTCCCCCGGCGACCGCATCGCCGACCAGGAGGATCGCCCCGGAGGCTCGGCCGGACCCGCGCCGGGAGCATCCCCCGAAGACACCGCCACGCACGGGAGGGAGCACGCTCAGGAGGACAGGTTCTTCAGCCGCTGCAGGTTGCGCTCGAGCAGCGCGGACAGCCGCGGGATCGCGGCCTCGACGTGGCCTTTGGCCGAGGGCCGCAGCTTGTCGTACAGCTTCTTGACCGTCTTGGTCTTGGCGTTGCGCGCCTTGCTGTCGGTCACCCCGAGCAGCGCCTCGGCCGCCCGCGACCGCGCCCGCGTCAGCCGGGTGCGGAAGTCGCCCGGCCCGCTCGCTTCCTTCCAGATCGGCTCGAGGGACTCGAGGAAGCCGTCGAGCAGGCCGTCGACCACAGCCCGCAGGAAGCCGGGCTTGATGGTCTTGACGACCTTGTAGGCGCCGCGGATGGCGAGCCCGCTGAAGCCGCCCTTGTCCTTGACCTCGGCGTCGATCATGCGCAGCGTCTCGGCGATCATGCCGGGGCGCTCGGCGCCGCTTCCCAGGGCCTCTTTGAGTGTCTTCACGCGTCACCTCCCTGGCTCTCGAGCAGTGTCTTGGTGTTGGCCTGGCGCCTCTGGAAGATCTCGTCGAGGCTCATGCCGCCCATGAACATCTTCGCCGCCGCCACACCGAGGCCGCCGAAGGGCACCTCGTAGTCGAGGATCTCGACCAGGCGGGTGTGGCCCTCGTCGGTCTCTTCGAAGATGTGCTGGTGACGCCAGTGTCGGAACGGGCCCTTCTTCTGCACCTCGGTGAAGCGCACCCCCTCCTCGTAGTCCTCGACCTCGGAGACCCAGGGCAGGGGCAGCGGCCCGAAGTAGAAGTTGACGTGGATCTTCGAGCCGTTCTGCATCGGGTCGTCGGCGGAGACCACCTTGACCTTGACGCCGCCCGGGGAGATCTTCGCGAGGTTCTGCGGTCGCTTGTGGAACGCGAACACCTCGGCGACCGGTCGCTCGATCACGATGCTCTCGTGCACCTTCTGCATCGCCATCGGCAGCCCTTCCGTCAACGCTTCGCGAGGAGTCGGTGAAGATCCTAACCGGGGTGGGAGAGTTTGTCGAGGCGCCGGCCCCAACCTTGACCGGCCCTCCACAGGCTCCTAGAATCGCCGCAAACACAACGGTTTGGGGCCCTTGACGCTCCATCCGCTCCTCTCAGACCGAACACACGCAGGACCCACCTTGACCTTCGACGAACTTCCCCTCCCCGAGCGGGTGATCGAACGCCTGTTCGAGCTCGACTTCACACAACCCACACCGATCCAGGAGCAGGCGATCCCCCCTGCCCTCGAAGGCCGCGACGTGCTCGGCAAGGCCGAGACCGGCACCGGCAAGACCCTCGCCTTCACCCTGCCCGCGATCCGCAAGCTCGACCTCGAGCGCGTCAGCGTGCAGGTGCTCGTCCTCTGCCCGACCCGCGAGCTCGCGCGCCAGGTCGCCGGCACCTTCGAGCTGTTCGCCGACGCGATCGGCTTCAGCGTCGCGACCATCGTCGGCGGCGAGCCCCTCGCCGAGCAGGTGATGGCGCTGACCCGGGGCTGCCAGGTCGTGGTCGGTACCCCCGGCCGCGTGCTCGACCTCGCCTCCCAGCGCATCCTGACCCTCGGCTGGGTCGAGGTCGCGATCCTCGACGAGGCCGACCGCATGCTCGACATGGGCTTCTCCGAGGACGTCGGCAAGATCCTCGGCCTGACCCTGCCGGAGCGCCAGACCCTGCTGTTCTCGGCGACCTTCCCGCGCGAGCTCAAGCGCATGGCCGACCGCCACATGAAGGACCGGGTCGAGATCGAGACCGCGCGCGGCCTGGCGACCGTCAAGGCGATCGCCCAGACCTACGTCAAGGTCGCGAGCCACGACAAGCAGAAGCTGCTGCGCCACATCCTCGACATCTCCGAGGACGTCTCGAGCATCGTCTTCCTCAACCGCAAGCGCGACGCCGACCGCATCGGCCGCGACCTGTGGAACCGCGGCTACCGCGCCGCCACCCTGCACGGCGACTACCCGCAGGAGGTGCGCGACAGGGTGCTCGGGAAGTTCCGCCGCGAGGAGATCCGCGTGCTGGTCGCGACCGACGTCGCCCAGCGGGGGCTCGACATCGACGGCGTCGCCTCGGTGATCAACTTCAACGTGCCGAAGGACCCCGAAGACTACGTGCATCGCATCGGCCGCACCGGCCGCGCGGGCCGCTCGGGGGTGGTGATGACCCTGGTCGACGAGACCGAGCGCCAGGAGTTCGACCGCATCCGCAAGCGCACCGGCTGGGAGCTGCGGGAGATGGCCCTGCCGGGCAGCTGCGACGGCTGGGACAAGGCCCGCGAGCGCCCCCGCCGCGGCCGGCGCGACTCCGGCCGCCGGCACTCCGGGCGCGGTCGGCGCAACAGCCGCGGCCGGGGACGGCAGCGGGCCTGAATCTTGCCCACCGCGGTCAGGATATGGTAGACCCGGGGCAGAGAACCCCCGGAGGTGTCCCATGCCGAACGTCGTCTCCCTGCTCCCGACCCCCAATCCCAACGCCTACAAGTTCGTGCTCGACACGCCGCTCCTGCGCTCGGGCTCGAGGAACTACAACAGCCTCGAGGCCTGCGGCGAGGACCCGATCGGGAAGACGCTGTTCGAGGTGAAGGGCGTGACCAACGTCTTCTACCTCAACGACTTCCTGACCGTCAGCGCAAAGAAGGACGCCGACTGGGCGAAGATCGCCGAGGCGGTCAAAGAGGTGCTGAAGAACTACGAGGCGCCGAGCGACCCGGTCCCCCAGCAGAAGACCGAAGCGAAGAAGCCGGTCGAGTCCGGACCCTTCGACGAGCTGACCGAGGAAGAGAAGCTCGCCCGCATCGAGGCGGTCCTCGATGAGGACGTGCGCCCGGCCCTGGCCGGGGACGGCGGCGGCATCCTGGTGCGCGGCATCCGCGGCCACGAGGTCGGCATCTTCTACCAGGGCGCGTGCGGAAGCTGCCCGAGCGCGACCGCCGGCACCCTGATGGCGATCCAGCGCATGCTGCAGGACCAGCTCGACCCCCGCCTGACCGTGGTGACCGCGCCGCAGTAGGGCGCTACGACTCCAGCGCCATGCCCCCCGCGCTCTTGACGAACAGCACCCGCGGCAGGCTCCCCGCCAGCGCGGTCAGGCGCGCGAAGCTCGCCTCCTCGTCGCCCTCGGCGGGCGGCTCGAAGCCGAACAGCACGACGGCCGCGTGCGCGGACTCCTGGTGGATCGCCGGCAGCACCTCGGGCGCGGCGACGACGACCGGCTCGGCGTGGATGCGCGAGGCGCTGGCCAGCTCGACCAGGTGCTTCCTGACCTCCTCGAGGCCGGCCTCCTGGTTGACGACCCGCAACAGCCGCAGGCGGTTGTTCCGCCAGCGCGGGTTCTGGTGCAGCAGGTGCGCGAGCAGCAGCATCAGCGCGCCGTTCGCCATCCCCCGCCACCACACGTCGATCGTGCCCTCGGGCACCTCCCAGGCCGAGCCCTCGGGGGCGGGGCCCGCACGCACCACCACGAGGCTGCGCTCGAGACGCTGGATCAGGCGCAGGGTCGCGCCGAAGACCTCCGCCCGGTCGTCCTGGCTCGGCCAGCCGAGGAGGACGGTGTTCGGCCGCAGACCGCCGATCCCGTAGCACTGCACCAGCGCCTCGATGCCGGCGGCGCGGTCCGCGGCGACGACGGTCGCGGGGAAGGCCTCGAGCCGCTGGCTGGCGATGAACTTCCGCAGCGCCGCCTCGAAGCGGCTCTTGCGCTCGGCGTGGGTGGCGGCCTCGCCGCTGACCACATGGCCGAGAGAGAGGATGCCGCGGCCCGCCGTCAGCCAGTGCCCGTAGATCGCGAGCTGGGGCCGGTTCCAGGCGACGCCGGACAGGGCGAGGAGCACCGGCCGCCAGTTCTTCGGATGGTAGGCCTGCTGCTCGAGCCGCAGCAGGCTCTTCCGCGCGCGCTCGAAGGCGACCCCGCTCTGCAGATCGCCCCAGCGCGACTCGATCTCCCGCCAGCTGATGTAGCGGTGCAGGCCGGCGATCAGCAGGATCGCGACCAGCGCCCACAGCCAGTTGACCAGGAACATCACCGCCAGGCAGCCGAGCGCCCCGAGCAGCGCCGTCGACCAGTGGCAGTAGCGGAAGGTCGGCCGGTAGCTCGGGTTGCGCGTGAAGGCCTCGTAGAAGGTCGCGAGGTTGAGCAGGCCGTAGGTGATCATGAAGAACATCGTGATGATCGGGGCGATCGCGTTGAGGTCCCCGAGCAGGATACAGACCTGCGCGATCACGAAGCTCAGTACGGTCGCCCGCCGCGGCTCGTCGCTCTTCCCGCTGCCCTGGCCGAAGAAGGCGAGCGAGGGGAAGACCTCGTCGCGGGCGAAGGCCTGCAGGATGCGCGGCGCCCCCATCATCGAGCCGAGGGCCGAGGACAGGGTGGCGGCGAAGACGCCGGCGGTGATCAGCAGCGGCCAGGCCGCGATCTTCTCGATGATCATGCTGTCGCCGATCAGCTCACCGCGCGGGCGCACGGCGCCGAGCAGGGCGGCCTGGGAGAGGTAGATCACGCCGGTGACCACGACGGCCAGCAAGGTGCCGCGGGGGATGGAACGGGAGGGGCGGGCGAGGTCGCCGGACATGTTCGCGCCCGCCATGATGCCGGTGACGGCCGGGAAGAACAGCGCGAACATGCTGAAGAAGCTCTCGCCCTCGGCGAAGCCCGCGCCTAGGTTCTCGGCGAGCAGGCCGGGATCGAAGGCCAGCGCCGCCCCGCCGTAGAAGGACACCAGGGCAGCCGCGAGCACCGCGAGGATGCCGTACTGCACCTTGATCGTCCAGCCGGCGCCGATGTAGACGCAGATGAAGGTCAGCAGGTTGAAGAAGGTCGCGACGCCGGTGAAGTGGTCGGCGAAGGTCGGGAAGGTCGCGACCAGCGCCTCGGTGAAGCCGATCACGTACATCGCGATCGAGATCGCCTGGGCGAGGAAGAAGACGATCCCGATCGCGCCGCCGAACTCGACCCCGAGGCTGCGGCTGATCAGGTAGTAGGCCCCGCCGCCCTTGACCCGCGTGTTGGTCGCGATCGCGGCCAGGGAGAGGCTGGTCAGGCCGGTGATCACCTTGCTCGCGAGCACGATGAGCAGGGCGTACACGACCCCCGCGTTGCCGACCACCTGGCCGAAGCGCAGGAACATGATCACGCCGAGGATCGTCAACGTGCACGGCGTGAAGACCCCGCCGAAGGTTCCGAAGCCCTGCTTCTTGCCGGCCATGCTTCCTCTCCGGAGAGGCCCGGGCGCTGCGCTCCCAGGCGCTGGCGTGTGATTCTCGCAGAGACCCCAGTGTAGCCGGTCTGGCGGGGCCTTCCCGCAAAAAGCCTGTTCCCTCCCGCGCGGATCTCTGCTCCACGGACAGGCCCGCGGAGCGCCGGGTCCTCTCGTCGACCCGACCACCCGGCGATCCCGTCCCCGGGGGCACGATCGCTGGCAGCACGGAGAGCCCTCCCATGGATGTGACCCGATGGATCCTGTCGGTCCTGGTCCTCGCCCTGTTGGTCGTCGGAGGACTGGCCGTTGCCGGCTTCCTCCACCGCCAGGAGGCCGAGCGCGTCGAAGCCGGCGACCGGAGGCACGACAGGGAGCTCTTCCTGGCCGGGAAGGTCCCAGCGATCGAGCAGTACCTCGACCGACTCGAGCAGGGCGTGGCGTCGGGCCTGATCTCCAACACCGTCCGCCACGACGTCAACAGCGCGGCCCTGCGCGCGATGTTCGCCGGCGATCCCGCGATCCGTGGGGCGCTGGTCGCCGATCTGCCCCGCGATGCGGCCGGCAACCTCAGCGAGCGCCGCCTCGCGGTGATCGACACCGGACTGCGGAGCTACAGTTTGGCTGAGGATCCGCGCATCAAGGGCTACGGGGTCGTCCAGGAGCCGCGGGGCCCGTCCGTCGTGATCGCGGTGCAGCGGGAGCTCACAGTGGACACGACGAGCTTCCGTCTGGAGGTCGCGGTCGCCTTTCCCGTCGTCCGGCCGGAGGTCTGGGCGGAGGAACCGGGTCGGTAGCGCCAGGCAGCCGCGCCACCCCGCCTTACCACGGCTCCAGCCACAGCCGCACGTCGTCGAAGTGCGCGCGGCCTTTGCCGCCCGCGCGCAGGAACACGCCCTCCTGGTGGAAGAGCTCGGGGCCGCGGATGTCCTGGGTCAGGGCGGGAGCCTCGACCCAGGTGCCGGCTTCCTGCTCGGAGGCGTCGACGAAGCTCTTGCCGTGGAACCACCAGTCGTGGTGGGGATGGGCGAACAGGAAGCCGCCGGCCGCGCGGTCGGAGAAGCCGTACTGCGAGCTGTTGCCGCCCACCGTGTGGCCGGGCCGGTGCCCGACCGCGACGTCGAGGGTCAGGCGGCCGCGCAGATCGGTCATCGGACTGAGCAGGCCGAGGCCGACCCCGTTGGCGAGGCCGAGGTCGTTCTCGCCCTCGGGCGCGAAGGCGCCGCGTATGTTCTCGGTGAAGGATGACCGGGCGGCGTCTTCCTTCCAGCCCGGCACGCGGTAGGAGAAGCTGCGGTCGGCGACGGCCTGCTCTTCGAAGCCCGCGTTCCGCAGCGGCACCCGGCGCTCCGGCTCCCAGCGCAGACGGTACTCCGCCGGGGCCGCGTCTTCGGCGTGGGCGTGCTTGACGATGCCGACGCCGCGGTGGTTGACGACGATGTGATCGGCGACGAGCTCCCAGTCCCCGCCGTCGGCGCGGGCCTCGAGGATGTACCCGGCCCGGCCCCGGGTCTGGCCGACCGCGTCGACGAAGGTGTCGCCGAGCACCCGCACCCGGGTTCCCCCGACGTCGGGTTTGATGGCGTCGACCCCAAAGTCCGCGCGGTGGATCGCGATGCCGTCGAGCCACAGGCGGTCCTCGCCGGCATCGAGGCGCCGATCCTTGGTGTAGGACCAGCGCAGGGTGTGCAGGCCCGCAGGCAGCTCGATGCGGTGCCGCGACCAGGGCCGGATGCCGCTCGTCTCGAGCTGCTGCACGCCGTCGAGGTGGAAGCGTCCGTAGTCCCTGCCGACCTGCGAGGAGATCTTCCAGGAGAACTCGACCACGCGCGGCCCCTCGAGCACGGTCTGGATCCAGGTGCTCTCCGCGTCGCCGATGCGCAGGTGCGTCGCGCTGTCGCGGCCGCCGTGGCTGTCGTCCTTCTGCCCGTACCAGGCGCCCGCGCCGCCGGTGACGAAGATGTCCCGGGGGCAGTCGAGGCCCGCCGTGACCGGCTCGACGCCCGGAACCTGCGCGCCGGGCACGAAGGAGAAGCCGTCGAGGAAGGCGGTGCCCTGGCCCCCGGTCGTGCCGGGGCGCTTGTAGAAGGCGAAGGCGAGCACGAAGTTGCCCGCGGGGATCTCGCGGTGCAGCTCCTCCCAACCCGTCTGCCCTTCGACGGAGGCGAGCAACACCTCGCCGCCGAAGGGGTTGTTGGAAATCTCCAGGCGCAGGCTGGCGTGGAGCTGATCTGCGCCCCCGGGACCCTCCCCGCCGTCGCAGCGCCAGCGCCAGCGCACGACGCCCGGGCCGACGAGGGGGACGGTCAGCGTCGCGGTCTTGGAACCCGTCAGCGGTGCGACGCTGGCGGCGTCGCCGTCGGCCCCCTCGAGGGCGCCGTACCACAGGCCCTCGCCCTCGAAGCCGGGCTCGATCCCCGGGGGCAGGTCGAGGCCCTCGGCGGCGGTGCCCGCGATCGGCGTGATGCGGACGTTGTCGATCCAGGCCGCGTCGTCTCCCGCCTGCCCGGAGCCGTCCTTCTGGTAGGTCCACAACACGGGGTTGGAGGCACGGGGCATGACGGCACGAACCGTCTGCCAGCCCGACTCCCCGGAGAGCTTCTCGCGGACCATCGTGTTCAGGGCAAAGTACAGCTCGTCGCGCTCGGGCTCGCTGCTGACCTTCCAGTCGAACGCGAGCAGCGCCGGGCCCGGCAGCTCGGCGACGATCGACGACTTCTGGCGGTCCCCGATCTTCCCACTGCGCGCCGCGAAGCCGCCGCTGCGCCCGGCCAGGGCGACCTTATCCCAGGGCGCCGCCGAGCCCGACGGGACCGGGTTGAAGGACAGGGCGGGCTGATCGAGGGCGGCGCCGAGCACGTCCCCGATCAGGACGATGCGGTCGACCCAGGCGCGGTCCAGACCCTCGCTGAAGCGCCCGTCCTTCTCGTAGGACCAGCGCAGACGGTGCGTTCCGGCGGGCACCTCGTAGCGGACCGAGGGGAAGCCCGCGACCTTGCCGGTCAGGGAGCGCACGCTGACACCGTTGTCGCGCAGGTGCAGCACATCTCCGTGGGCCGCGTCGAGCTTCCAGGCGAAGCCCAGGGTCTTCGGCCCCTGGACGGTCAGCTCGAACCAGGCACGGCCGTTCTCGCCGAGCGGCGGACTGTAGACCACGTCATCGCCGTAGCGGAGATCGGCGACCGGACCATCGCTGTACACCCAACGCGGCTCGCTGTGTGTGTAGGTGTGGGGCCCGAAGACGTCGTCCTCGATGCCGAGACCGAAGCGGTCGGGGAACAGCTCGACGTGCCGGGTCCCGCGGTCAACGCGCGGCCAACGGGGGTCTCCCGGCTCGTCGACGACGTGCCGGAAGTGGAAGTCGTCGGAGTCCCAGAAGTCGTCGTTGGTCCAGCCCGTCCAGTCGACACTGTGACGGGTGACCGTCAGGAGCTCATCGTCGATCGTGCAGGACAGGAAATAGTTCGTCCCGCTGCCGTCATGGTCGTCGTCGCCGTTGCACGCCCCGCCGGTGACGAAGGTCGCGATCGCCGTGCGCCCGTCCGGGCGCGTCCGGGCGATCGCGGTGTCCGCGTCGGCATCGCTGCGCTCGAAGGGACCAGCCCACCCCGTGGTCCGGTTGTGGATGTGCCCGTAGAACCAGCCGACGACGTTGTACGTGCGCAGGGCGTTCCAGACCTCGACGATCCGGCGGTCGGCCTCTGCCTGGGTCGGCCCCCAGTACGGAACACGGCTGTCGTTCGGTCCCACGTGGGAGATCAGCACGACCGGGCGACCCGAGCTTCCGACGTGGCGCTCGAGGTCGAGCTGCAGGAAGGTCAGCGCATCGCGGCCCTCCTCGTAGCGGCTGGTGGCGAGGTCGCCGTCGAAAGGGGCGAGGTTGAGCTGCACGAAGTGCACGTCGTGCCAGTCCCAGGAATAGTGGATGTCCCACTGCTCCCGCAGCAACGTGCCGCGGCGCTTGCGCACGATGTAGCGCTGCAGCTCGTCGTGCACGTCGGCGTTGAGCTCGAAGCTCTTCGGGTCGAAGTCGTGATTCCCCAGGCCCTCGTAGAAGTGCTCGGAATGGTTGCCGATCGCCTCGGTATACTCCTCGAATTCCGACTCGACGGCGAACTGCGTCAGGTCGCCGGCGACCAGAATGCCGCGGATGTTCGGGTCGCTGTCGAAGCGGTCGCGCAGCTCGCGGACGGTCGCGTCGCTGAGGTACTTGCGGACTTCCTGGTTGCTCCGATCGTGCTGGTTGTACTGGGTGTCGCCGGTGATGAGGAAGGCCACCTGGCGCGCCTCGGGGACGCTCAGACGCGCGTCGCTGTCGACCATCAGGACCCGGTCGGCGGAGGTGTCGGGGCGGAAGTAGGAATGCACCGCGAGCTGCGCCGGCATCCCCTCCGCCTCGACGACCTCGGTGATGTCGATCCAACCGTTGGCGTAGAGCGTGACGTCGGACTGGAAACTGTCGCAGGTGATGCGGACCCGCAGGCGTTCGTCGCGGCTGTCCGCGAAGCCCTCCCAGCTGCGGCTGACGTTCTCTCCCGGAGCGCAGGCGACCGGGTCGAAGTCGCCGACGACGATGGTCACCGTGCGGCGGGTCTCGTTGTGGATCACGTAGGCATGGGCCGTGGTCACGACGAGCAGGAGGGCGAGGATGCGTGGCATGCGGAAAGTCCTTGCTGGAGTCGGGCGGATGACGGGAGCATAACCGCCGCCATTCGGAAAAGGCAGACCTTCGCCTGCCGACGCGGCCCGCGCTGCGGATCGCCAACCCACCCAGCCCGCACGCGGGCCGCGCTTGCCAGCGGCAGCGGGTTGGTACACAATGGACGGCACGGGGAAGGACCGAGGAGCGAGCGTGCGGCAGAGCATCGGGGAGCTGGCCCTGGACAAGGGCTTCATCACCCGGGGCCAGTGGGAGCAGACCGTCACCGCGGCGCGGGCGGGGTCCCGCGACCCCTCGGCGCTGCTGGTCGAGCGCGGCTTCCTCTCCCAGGTCCAGTTCAAGCGCACCTTCGCCCAGTGGAAGCTCGAAGAGCGCCTGCTCGCCGACAACCTGGTCGCCTCCGGGTTGCTGCGCTGGCCCGACCTCAACAAGGCGATCGCGGCCTGCCGGCAGGCCCGCAAGCAGGGCTTCTTCCAGTCGGTGCTGCGGCAGCTGCTCGCCGACGGCGTCCTGACCCGCGCCCAGCTCGAGCACCACGCCGGCCGCCGGGCCGAGGCGATCTACAGCTGCGGCAAGCCGAGCTGCGGCGAGCAGTTCCCGCTGCAGGTGCCGAGCGCGACGCCGGCGAAGCTCGCGCTGCCCTGCCCGCTGTGCGGCGGAGCCCTCGAGCGCGGGGCGGACGACCCCGGCGCCGACGCCTTCTCGATCATCGGCGACCTCGGCGACCTCGGCTCCGGAGGGATCAGCCCCTCGACGCGGGTGACGGTCGCCCCGGGCGCGCTGCGCAGGGAGGCGACCGTGCCCTCCGTGCCGCCAGAGCAGATCGAGCGCGAGGCAGTCACGCCGCGGGTGATCAGCGCGAGCACCACCCAGCCGCCGAGCGGCACGGCGGTGGTCGATCCGGTGCTCGGCGAGGCGCGCCCGGTGCGTCCGCCGGCGCCGCTGAGCACGCCGAGCCGGGGCTCCGCGGCCCAGGACCCCCTGCTCGGCAGCAAGCTCGGGCCCTGGCACCTCAAGGGACTGCTCGGCAAAGGCGGCATGGGGGCGGTGTACCAGGCGCGCCACACCCAGACCGGGGCTGATGCGGCGGTCAAGGTCATCCTGCCGGGGGTGGCCCGCGACGCGAGCTTCCTCGACCGCTTCGAGCGCGAGGCGAAGGCGGCCTCGGCGATCGACAGCGAGCACGTGATCCGCTGCGTCGACTTCCACCGCGAGAACCCGACCTACATGGCCCTGGAGTTCGTCGACGGCGAGACGCTCAAGGCGCTGATCAAGCGGGTCAAGCGCATCGAGGTCGAGCGCGCCCTCGAGGTCGGACGCAAGGTGCTGCTCGGCCTGCAGGCCGCCCACGAGTGCCCGGCGCGGGTGATCCACCGCGACCTCAAGCCCGAGAACGTGCTGCTCGGCAAGGACGGCGCGGTCAAGGTCGCCGACTTCGGCCTCGCCCGCCGCTCCGGCCAGGAGACCCTCGCCCTGACCGTCACCGGCACGGTGATGGGCACGCCGAGCTACATGTCGCCGGAGCAGATCCGCGACAGCAAGAGCGTCGGGCCGGCGAGCGACCTGTACTCCTTCGGGGCGATGCTGTTCCACATGCTGGCGGGGCGCCCGCCCTTTATGAGCAGCAACCCGCGCACCATCCTGAACATGCACGTCGCCAAGGAGCCGCCCGACCTCGCCGAGTACAACGACCGCGTGACCCCCCAGCTCGCCCAGCTGGTCGCGCGGCTGCTCGCGAAGTACCCGCACGAGCGCTACCCCTCCGCCCGGGCCTGCGTCGAGGCCCTCGACGCTCTGCAGCAGGGCGGCACGCTGATCGTGCAGGGGGGGATGCAGGCCTCGCCCCACCACACCGTCGAGCTCAAGCGCGGGGACTGGGTCGGCAAGTGGCGGATCCAGCGCGAGCTCGGCCGCGGCGGCGTCGGCATCGTGTACGAGGCCTACGGCGAGCGCGGCAACGTCGCGATGAAGGTGCTCGCCTCGCACACCCTGTCCGACGTGACGCACCTGATGCGCTTCCATCAGGAGTGGAAGGCCGCCAGCCAGGTCAAGAGCCCGCACGTGGTCGAGGTGTACGAGTGGAGCAAGGCCGAGGTGCAGAACGCGACCCTGCACTTCCTGGTGATGGAGCTGGTCTCCGGGAAGTCCCTCGCCGACCGGGTCGTCGAGGAGGGCCTGCTCGACGTCGACGTCGCGAGCGACCTGATCCGCCAGGCGGCCCTCGGGCTGAAGGCCGCGCACCAGCAGGGCATCGTGCACCGCGACGTCAAGCCCGAGAACATCCTGATCGCGACCGACAGCGGCGAGACCAGCATCGACATCACGGACAGCGGCAACGTCAAGGTCGCCGACTTCGGCCTCGCGCGCTTCTACGAGAAGCAGAGCGAGCTGACCGCCGAGCAGGTGATCGGCTCGCCCTACTACATGTCCCCCGAGCAGGGCGCGGGCGAGCCGATCGACCCGCGCAGCGACGTGTATTCCCTCGGCGCGACCTTCTACTACGCCCTGACCGGCGCCCGGCCATTTACCGGCGACTCGCCGCAGGCGGTGATCTACCAGCACGGGCACGTGCTGCCGAAGCCGCCGAACGAGCGCAACGGCGAGATCCCCAAGGGGCTGTCGCTGATCGTCGAGAAGATGCTGCTCAAGAAGAAGGAAGACCGCTTCCAGACCATCGACGAGTTCCTCCAGGCCCTCGACGGCTTCAGCGACGGCAGCCTGAAGGTGCTCGAGCTGCAGCGCGAGGTCAAGGCCGGGCGCAAGCCCTTCGAGCCGCGGAAGAAGAGCCGCACGCCGCTGCTGATCGGCGTCCTTTTGCTGCTGGTCGCGGTGCTGGTCGGAGCGCTGATCTGGGCGCCGCGCGCCGGCGCCGACAAGCGGGCCGAGTGGGACACCGGCTTCGCCGCCCTCGTCGAGGCGGTCGACGCCGAGCGCCCGGCCTTCGCCGCTGCCGCGCTCGACGCGAGCACCCTGAAGGGCCTGCGCGACCGGCTGACCCGGCTCGACCCGCTCGCCGAGGAGCTCGGCAGCGACGAAGAGCGGGCGACCTTCGCCGCCCTCGAGGCCGAGCTCGAGGGCTGGCAGCAGGAGCTGACCCGGCGCGCCGCGGCGCGCTCCCTCGCCGAGGAGGGCATGCGGGTCGCCGGGCAGGACTACGAGGCCTCGTACGACAAGCTGTACCGGGCCATCTCGGCCGGCATCGAGGACTCGCTCTACCTCGCGACGCTCGCCCTGCAGAAGCGCAGGATCGAGCAGCTCAAGGCGGAGTGGCAACGCGTGCGCGGCGTCGTCGCGCGGATGCGCGAGGATATCGACCCCGATGTGGGCGACACCTTGCGGGTCTTCCGCGAGCGGGTCCGGACCCTGTATCCGTCGCTGTCCGCGACCGTCAACGACACCCTGGTCTGGGTGCTCGAGGAGCTGAGCTCCGAGGAGAACCAGGCCGAGGTCGAGGCGCGCGCCCAGCTCGCCGTCGCCGACGGGCTGCGCGAGGCGGGGAACGAGAGCTACGTCGGGTTGTACGACGCCTACCTGTCGATCTACGAGCAGTTCGAGGCGACGCGCGCGGGAAACACCGCCAAAGGCCAGGCCCGCGAGGTGCTCGAGCGGCGCGCGGCCGACGCTATGCGCGCGCTCGACGCGCTCGACGCGGTCGGGAGCCAGGCGGCGACGGCGTTCACCGAAGAGCAGCCGGAACACTACGACGCGGCGATCGACGCGCTCGCCAGGCTGCCGGCGGTGTTCGGGCCCGTCAGCGATCCGACCAGCGGACGGCAGCTCGAGCCCACCGAGGCGTGGCTGGCCGGCGAGCGGGTCCGCGGACGGCTCCGCGAGCGGCGCGCCGAGCAGGCCCGCTACCTGGCCGAGCGGGCAGAGCGCTCTCTGGCCCTGCGGCGCGTCGGCCTGGCCCGGACGTCCCTGGAGGCCGCGCGGGCCTTCGAGGAGCCCGCGCTGGCGGAGCGCCTGGACGCGGTCGCGAAGGGCATCGACTCCCTCGAGATGCTCAAGGAGGGCATGGTGCTGATCGAAGGCGTCACCGCCTTCTCCCTCGGGGCCGACGCCTCCGACCTGCCGCTGGCGAGCCCGATCCACACGGTCGCGGTCGAGAGCTTCCGCATCGACCCGAACGAGACCCAGGTCCAGGCCTACCGGACCTTCCTCGACGAGCTGCGCGCCCTGCCCGCGGGCAGCGACCACCGCGAGCGCGGCCTGTGCCATCCCGACGAGCCCGAGGGCTACGACCACACCCCCCACGGCTGGCAGGACCAGACCGCGCATCCGCGCCGCCCGGTCGTCGGGGTCAGCTGGTACGACGCCTACGCCTACGCCCGCTGGGCGGGCAAGAGCCTGCCGAGCGAGGCGCAGTGGGAGCTCGCGGCCCGCGGCGCGGAGGGGCGTCCGTTCCCCTGGGGCGACGCCGCCTACGAGACCCGCTGCCACTACGCCAAGGCCGAGCCCGCCGAGGTCGGCAGCTACCCGAACGGCGCGACCCCGCAGGGCGTGCTCGACCTGGCCGGCAACGCCTTCGAGTGGACGCGGGACTGGTACGACGCCTACCCGGGCGGCGAGCCGCGGCCCGAGCACGGGCAGGAGGCCCGGGTGGTGCGCGGCGGCAGCTTCCAGTCCTTCATCGAGCAGCAGCTGCGCTCCGCCAACCGCGCCTACTTCCCGCCCGGGGACAAGAACCCGCAGGTCGGCTTCCGCTGCGTCGCCGAGCAGCCCTGAGGAGACCTGACGTGAGATTATCCCTCCTTGCCGTCCTCGCCCTGCTCGCCGGATGCAGCGTCGGACCGCCGCTGACCCGCGGCGAGGACCCCGAGCTCGAGGCCTTGCGCGTCACCGGCGCGGCGAAGATCGACTACGGCTTGTCGATCGCGCCGATCACGCAGCGCGACCGGCCGGACAGCCTCGGGGTGCTGCCGGCGGGCCGGACGACCTCTGAGGAGGAGCTGTCCGAGGCCTACCCGATGCGGATCGACCGCCAGGGCCTGCAGACCGACCTCAAGGGCCTGCTCGAGTGGTCGAACATCTTCCGCGGCATCGCCAGCCAGGACGCCGGCAGCGCCCGCAGCACGGCACGGGCGACCGCCGACGCGAACGGCGACCGGCTCTACATGCTGACCGAGGTCGAGCGCTGCACGGTACGCTACGGCGGCAGCGTCGGCCTCCTGTGGTGGCTGAACCTGCTGAACTACTTCACCTGGAGCCCGCCCTTCACCTGGTGGGTGCCGGACGAGACCTTCGTCGTCGACCTGACCGTGCGGGTGACGATCCGCGAGGTGCGCACCGACACCGAGCTGTTCGTCGAGACCTACGAGGTCAGCCACGAGGAGTGGCTGAACGAGTTCATGCACGGCTGGCTGATCCTCAGCATCTTCCGCACCCCCGGCGCCTTCGACCCGAGCAACTGGCAGCTGATCTTCGAGCAGCTCTACCCCCACGCCCTGCGGCAGTTCGAGAAGGCGCTGCTCGCCGACCTGCGCAACGTGCTGCCCCCGTACATCCAGTCCGAGCTGGTGCAGCGCATGTTCAACGAGGGCGTGGCGGGCCAGGAGCGCACCTTCGCCGTCGTGGTCGGAGGATCCTGGGGAAACGCCGAGCGCGACGCCCAGGCCGCCGAGGACTTCCTGCTGCGGCACGGGGTCGAGCGGCAGAACCTGCGCCGCCTGAGCGGCGAACAGGCGACGCCGGAGAAGGTGCTCGCGGCGGTCGAGGCCCTGCAGGCGGACAAGACCCTGACCCTCGACCGGGTGGTGTTCTACTACTCCGGGCAGGGCCGCTTCACCGACGGCGGCGGCGAGCTCGCCTGCGCCGGTAGCAGCCTCGCCCTCGACGAGCTGCGGGCGGCGATGGAGCGGGTGCGCTCGCGGCACGTGCTGTTCCTGCTCGACACCTCCTTCGGCGGAAGCGGCGGGCGCACCCACCCGGAGAGCCAGGAGCCAGCGCCCGACGGCTACCTGTCCGCCCTCGGGGATCCCGCCCGGGGCTGGGTGGCGATCGTCGCGGCCGGGGCGAAGGAGGCGGCCCACGACCTCCGCTCGGGGCGCCCCGAGGACCAGTACGGGCTGATGACCTACTTCCTGACCTCCGAGCGCGAGCCCAAGGACCGCACCGGCGACGGCGAGCTGTCGCTCAACGAGCTCTACGACCATCTGACCGAGCGTGTCCCCCCGGCCGCGCTCGCCTTCACCGGCTCGGAGCAGACCCCGACCCTGATCGGCTCGCCGGAGAAGTTCCTGTTCGAGATCGGCCCGCGCTAAGGGCCCCTCGGTGGAATCACCAGGCTTGGTATACTGGGGACATGGAAGCTGCCTCTCCGCGCGCCCCGCGCGTCCCCGGCTTTTCGCTCGACGCGCCCCTCGGCGAGGACGGTGGCGCGTGGCGGGGGAGACGTGACGAGGACGACCGGGCAGCGGTCGTCAAGCTGCTCACCGTGCCCGACCCCGACGCCGTCGAGGCGACCCTGGCCCACTTCCGACAGCTCGCCTCGATCGCCGCGACCACCTCGTCGAGCCTGCTGGTCGAAGGGCTCGGCTGCGGGAAGCTCGACGCCTCCACCGTGTGGGTCGCGACGCCCCTGTTCGAGCACGGCAGCCTCGCCGACCAGCTCGAGGACGGACCGCTGCCCGAGGAACGCGCCCTGCGCTACGCCCTGCAGGTGGCGCGGGCGCTACGCCTGCTGCACGCCCACGGGGTCGCCCACGGCGGCATCCGCCCGACCAAGCTGCTGCTCGCCGACGAGCGGCGCCTGCGGGTCAGTGACAGCAGCACCGCCCACGGCCTCGGCGAGCGCTCCCGGGCCTTCCTCGCCCCCGAGTTCACGCCCTCTCTGGCGCGCGGACCGAGCGGCGCGTCGATGGACCTGTACTCCCTCGGCGCGACCCTCTACTCCTGTTTGACAGGCGGTCCCCCGCCCGCGGGCCTGCCGGACCTGTTCGCCCTCGAGCGCTTCGACATCCGCCGGCCGGTGCAGGCCCTGCTCGACCGGCTGCTCGACCTCGACCCCCGCCGCCGCCTCAGCGACGCCGGAGAGCTGGTCGGGCAGCTCGAGCAGCTGCTCGGCACGGTCGCGCCCGAGGAGGTGATACCCGCCCCCGGCCCCGCGCCCCTCGGCCGCTGTGGGAGCTACGAGCTGGTCGAGGAGGTCGCGCGCGGCGGGATGGGCATCGTCTTCCGGGCGCGCCACGCGATGCTCGGCCGGGCCTACGCGGTCAAGCGCCTCCTGTTCGGCGACGGCGCGAGCAAGCCGCGGCTGCAGCGCTTCATGCGTGAGGCGCGCACGCTCGCCCGGCTGCAGCACCCGGGCGTCATCGCCATCCACGAGGTCGACTTCGCCGACGGGGCGCCCTACCTCGCGATGGACTTCGTCGCCGGCGGCTCGCTCGCCCAGCGGCTGCAGGAGGAGGGTCCTTTCGGGGTGCGCCGCGCCGCCGCCCTGGTGCAGAAGCTCGCGGCGGCGATGGACTACGTCCACGGCGAGGGCATCGTGCACCGCGACCTCAAGCCGGCCAACATCCTGCTCGAAGAGGACGGCCGCCCGCGCATCGGCGACTTCGGCATCGCCGCCGACCTCGCCTCCGACGACGGGCTGACGCGCACCGGCGCGGTGCTCGGCACCCTGCAGTATATGGCTCCCGAGCAGGTCGAGGGGAGGCGCGACGCGATCGGTCCGGCGACCGACATCTACGCGCTCGGGGCGATCCTCTACGAGCTGCTGGTCGGCGCTCCGCCCTTCCGCGCCGAGCTGCGCAGCGAGCTGACCAAGCAGATCCTCAGCCACGAGCCGCTGCCGCCCTCGCAGCTGCGCCCGGAGGTTCCGCGCGACCTCGGCGCGATCACCTGCCGGGCCCTCGCCAAGGAGCCCGGCCGGCGCTACCGCAACGCCGCCGCCCTCGCCGCCGACCTGCGCCGCTTCCTGACCGGCCAGCCGGTCGTCGCGCGCCCGGTCTCCCGCCTCGAGCGGGGCATGCTGTGGGTGCGCCGCCACCCGACGCGCTTCGCCGTGATCGTCGGCATCGCGCTGCTCAGCCTCGCGCTCCTGACCTCGCTCGGCTTCCTGCGCGAGCGCGAGCTCCGCTCCGCGGCCCGCGAGGCGGAGAAGCGGGGTCTCGCGGTGCTGACCGAGTCCCCGGTCGTCGCGCGCGCCGAGCTCGAGCGCGCGATCGCCCTCGACGCGAGCCTGTTCGGCGCCCAGCGCGCCCTCGGCCGGCTGCTCATCCAGGCCGGGGAGCCCGCCGCGGCGCTCGAGCCGCTGCGCCGTGCCGCCGTCCTCGCTCCCGACGACGAGGTGCAGTCGCTGCTCGGGCGCGCCCTGCTCGCGACCGGAGACCGCGCCGGGGCACGCGAGGCCTTCGACTACGCGCTCGCGCTCGGCGGGGAGATCGACGACCGCCTGCGGCTCGCGCGGCTGCTGGTCGAAGATGGGGAGGATCTTGCGGAAGCCCTCGCGCTGCTCGCCGAGGTCGTGGAGGCGCGGCCGCGCGATGCCGACGCCGTCCGCCTGCAGCTGGTCGCGAGCGGCGCCCTGGAGCTGCGCGCCTCGGCGGAGGACGCGCGCTGGCGGCTGCTCGCCCTGGCCCCGGACGACCCGTCGGTGCTGCCGGTGCTCGTCGACACCTGGCTGGCGCGGCTCGACGCGCCCTCGCTGGCGCGCGGCTGGCAGACGGTGCACCGCCACGCCGAGCCGGGGAAGCTCCACGCGCTGACCCGGGTGCTCGAGCACGAGAAACGGGTCCACGGCGAGACCGCGCAGGACGATCAGGCGCCGCCCGGCGAGCGGCTGCGGGCGATCCTCGCCCTCGGCCGCTTCCCGCACCACGCCGAGCACACGATCCTGACCGGGCTGTGCGCGCTGCCAAGCCCCGTGCTCGCGGAGGCGGCGTGGGCGAGCCGGCTGTGCGTCGCGCCCGCGGACTTCGCGCACTGGCTCGATCAGGCGCTGGCCTGTGAGCGCTTCGACGGCGCCCTGCAGGCGATGACCCTCGCGGAGCTCTGGCGCAAGCTCCCGCAGCTCCCCAGGGAGCAGCTCGCGCGACTGGTCGACGCACGTGGCTGGCGGTTGCGGGCGAGCTACGCGCTGACCCTGGCCCTGGCCGGGGCGCACTGGACCGACCTGCACTTCGACCCCGAGCCCGGGCTGCAGGCCCTGCGGCAGGACGCGGACCCGCGGGTCCGCGCGACCGCGGAGTCGGCGCAGGAGGCCCTGCTGCTCTCCCGGCAGCGCGGCGGCTCGGCGGAGACCGCCGTCGAGCTCGCCCTCGCCTTCACGCTCGCGAATCGCTCCTCCAGCGCGCTCGCCGCCACCACCGAGGCCTGCCGGCGCGAGCTGCGACGCCGGCTCCAGCAGCGCCCGGACGATCCCGCCCTGCGGCTGGTCGCCGCCCGCGACCGGATCGAGGCGGGCGACTGGCTCGCCGCGAACGACGAGCTCTCCGAAGCCTTCGCGCTCGCCCCGGACAGCCAGGAGATCGCGGTGTTGCGCGCGGTGATGCGCCTGGTCCTGGCCAGCGACTCGAGCGGGCTGATCGGGCTCTCCCGCCGCGA